>NZ_JAXMOX010000116.1:0-14695 GCF_034669605.1 Leisingera sp. | reverse complement strand
AATACGACCCCGATCACCTGCTGATGCGGATCCCCAAGGCCGAAGCGCTGGGCCCGCACCGGGTCAAATTCCACTTCTCGCCTGATTTTCCGCGCCGGGCAATGATCAGCCAGGTGGCGGGCACGCCGGTGTTCTCCAAGGCGTGGTTCGAGGCAGATCCCGAAAACCGCCGACTGGACGAACCGCGGCTGGATCCCGGCATCGGCTCTGGCCCTTATGTCCTGGACAGCGCCGAGGTGAACCAGCGCATCATCTACAAGCGGAACCCGGACTATTGGGGCGCAGGGCTGAATGTGAACGCCGGCCGTCACAACTACGACCGTATCCGGGTCGAATATTTCGGCGACGCGATCGCCGCGATGGAGGGGTTCAAGGCCGGCGTGTACACCCTGCGGCCCGAGAACAACTCAAAAAGCTGGGCGACGGCTTATGACTTTGCCGCGGTGGACAAGGGCCAGGTGATCAAGGGCGAAATCCCCGACGGCAATGTGCCCGCGGCCAACGGATTTGTGATGAACCTGCTGAAGCCCAAGTTCCAGGACATCCGCGTCCGCGAGGCGCTGCAGCTGGGGTTTAATTTCGAATGGACCAACGAAAGCCTGCAATACGGGCTGTTCCGCCACCGTTCCTCCTTCTGGCAGGATTCGCCGCTGCAGGCGGAAGGCCTGCCAGAAGGCCGCGAGAAAGCGGTGCTGGAGGCGCTCGGCGATCAGATCGACCCGTCGATTCTGACTTCGGAACCGGTGATGGCGCATAGCTCCGGGGCGTCCCGCCCGGGCGACCGCAAGAACCTGCGCCGGGCGATGAAGCTGCTGGACGAGGCCGGCTGGGCCGTTGGTGATGACGGGCTGCGCCGCAATGCGGATGGCGAGGTGCTGAAGGTCGAATTCCTCGCCGACAGCCCGACCATCGAACGCATCGTGCAGCCCTATGTCACCAACCTGCGCACCATGGGCGTGGATGCAATGCTGAACCGGGTCGATTACGCCCAATACACCAGCCGCCGCCGGGAAAAGGAATTCGATATCATTTCCTCCGCCTATCCGATGTCGCTGGAGCCTTCGACCGGCCTGTACCAGTACTTCGGCTCCGAGGCGCATGAGTATTCGGTGTTCAACCCGGCGGGGCTGGCCGATCCGGCAGTGGATGCGCTGATCGGCAACATCGTCAACGCCAAGACGCAAGAAGAGCTGCGCGCCAATGCCCGCGCCTTGGACCGGGTGCTGCGGGCCAAGCGGTTCATGGTGCCGGCCTGGTATCTGGATGTGAACTGGATTGCCTATTGGGACATGTACCGCCACCCGGAAAACCTGCCGCCTTATGACACCGGCATCCTGGACCTGTGGTGGATTGATGCTGCCCGCGAGGCGGAGCTTAAAGCCGCCGGTGCGCTGCGGTAAGGACCTGACATGGCAGCCTATATTCTTCGACGCCTGCTTTTGGTGATCCCGACGCTGTTCGGTATCCTGCTGGTGAACTTTGCGCTGGTGCAATTTGTGCCCGGCGGCCCGGTGGAACAGATCATCGCCCAGCTGGAAGGCGGCGGCGATGTGTTCGAAGGCTTTGCCGGCGGCGGCGGCGATACCGGCACCGAGGCGATCAGCGCCAATGAAAACTATGCCGGCCGCCAGGGTTTGCCGCCGGAGCTGATCGAGGAATTGCAGCAGCAGTTCGGTCTCGACAAGCCGCCGCTGGAGCGTTTCCTGACGATGCTCGGCAACTATGCGCGGTTTGATTTCGGCGAGAGCTATTTCCGCAAGATCGACGTCATCGACCTGGTGCTGGAGAAAATGCCGGTCTCGGTCTCATTGGGTCTGTGGTCGACGCTGATCGCCTATATGATCTCGATCCCGATGGGCATCCGCAAGGCGCTGCGCGACGGCTCGCGCTTTGACACCTTGACCAGCGGTTTCATCATCGCCGCCTATGCGATCCCGTCGTTCCTGTTTGCCATCATGCTGCTGGTTCTGTTTGCCGGCGGTTCCTACTGGCAGATCTTCCCGCTGCGCGGGCTGACCTCGGACAATTGGCATGAGCTGAGCCTGATCGGCAAGATCGGCGATTATTTCTGGCACATCGCGCTGCCGGTGCTGGCCTCGACCATCGGCGCCTTTGCGACGCTGACGCTGCTGACCAAGAACTCCTTTCTGGACGAGATCAAGAAGCAATATGTGATGACCGCCCGCGCCAAGGGCCTCAGCGAGAACCGGGTGCTGTACGGCCATGTGTTCCGCAACGCGATGCTGATCGTGATCGCCGGCTTCCCGTCGGTCTTTATCGGCATCTTCTTTTCCGGTTCGCTGATCATCGAGACGATCTTCTCGCTCGACGGCCTCGGCCGGCTCGGGTTCGAGGCCGCAGTGGCGCGCGACTACCCGGTGATTTTCGGCACCCTGTTCATCTTCGGCCTGATGAGCCTGGTGGTCGGCATCATTTCCGACCTGATGTATGTGCTGGTCGACCCGCGCATCGACTTTGAAAAGCGGGAGGGCTGAAGGATGGCGCTTTCCCCCCTGAACCAGCGCCGCTGGAACAATTTCCGCAAGAACAAACGCGCCTTCTGGTCGCTGATCATTTTCTCCGTGCTGTTCACGCTCTCGCTGTTTGCCGAGTTCATCGCCAACGACAAACCAATCCTGGTGAGCTACCGCGGCGGGATCTACACGCCGGTGTTCAAATTCTATCCGGAGACAGAGTTCGGCGGCGATTTCCAGACCGAGGCGATCTACAGCGATCCGGAGGTCGAATGCCTGATCCGCTCCGGCGGCATCGAGGATTGCTTTGACGAACCCGGAACCATTCTGGAGGAGATCGCCGCAGGCACCTATGCCGCGGATGGTTTTCAGAAAGGCTGGACGTTGTGGCCGGTGATCCCTTACAGCTTCAACACCACCGTCGACCGGCCCGGCGCGGCACCGCTGCCGCCCAATCGCCAGAACCTGTTGGGCACCGATGACACCAAACGCGACGTGCTGGCGCGGGTGATCCACGGCTTCCGCCTGTCGATCCTGTTCACCCTGATCGTGACCGGTGCCGCAACCGTTCTGGGCATCCTGGCCGGTGCGGTGCAGGGCTTTTTCGGCGGCTGGGTGGATCTGGTGTTCCAGCGGGTGATCGAGATCTGGAGCTCCACCCCGACGCTTTATGTGATCATCATCATGTTTGCGATCCTGGGGCGCGGTTTCTGGCTTTTGGTGTTCCTGATGATCCTGTTCGGCTGGACCGCGCTGGTCGGGGTGGTGCGGGCCGAGTTCCTGCGCGCCCGCAATCTGGAATACGTCCGTGCCGCCAAGGCACTGGGGGTCGGCAATACGACCATCATGTTCCGCCACATGCTGCCCAATGCGATGGTGGCAACGCTGACCATGCTGCCCTTCATCGTCACCGGCACCATCTCGGCGCTGGCGGGGCTGGATTTCCTCGGCTTCGGCCTGCCGTCCTCGGCGCCGTCCCTGGGCGAGCTGACCTTGCAGGCCAAGCAGAACCTGGAGGCGCCCTGGCTCGCCTTCACCGCCTTCTTCACCTTTGCCATCATGCTGTCGCTCTTGGTCTTCATTTTCGAAGGCGTGCGCGATGCGTTTGATCCGAGAAAGACGTTTTCATGATGCTGTTTGCTGAGCGCTGCAATTGGGCGAAGCCTGCCTGGGGGCAGGCAGGCGCAGCCCGGGCCGCAAGCGCCCCAAGCACAAAGCGGACCAACCGGGACGATAAAGAATAATGAGCAGCGCTAACTCCACGCCCCTCCTGAACGTCCGGAACCTTCGCGTCTCCTTCCGCCAGGACGGCAAGATCACCGAAGCCGTGCGCGGCGTCTCCTTCTCGGTGGACCGCGGCGAAACCGTGGCGCTGGTGGGCGAGTCGGGCTCAGGCAAATCGGTCTCGGCGCTCTCCACAGTCTCGCTGCTGGGCGACAGCGCCAGGGTCGAAGGCTCGGTCACCTATGACGGGCACGAGATGGTCGGCGCCGATGAAAAGCACCTGATGCAGGTCCGCGGCAATGACATCAGCTTCATCTTTCAGGAGCCGATGACCTCGCTCAACCCGCTGCACACCATCGAACGGCAGCTGGAAGAATCCATCGCCCTGCATCAGGGGCTGGCGGGCCGCGCGGCGCGGGAGCGTATTCTGGAACTCCTGAACAAGGTCGGCATCCGCGATGCGGAAAGCCGGCTCAGCGCCTATCCGCACCAGCTGTCGGGCGGTCAGCGGCAGCGGGTGATGATCGCCATGGCGCTGGCCAACAAACCCGACATCCTGATCGCGGATGAGCCGACAACGGCGCTGGATGTGACCATCCAGGCGCAGATCCTCGACCTTTTGGCCGGCCTCAAAGAAAGCGAAGGCATGGGGCTTTTGTTCATCACCCATGACCTGGGCATCGTGCGCCGCATTGCCGACCGGGTCTGCGTGATGAAGGACGGCGAAATTGTCGAGGAAGGCCCGGCGGCAGAAATCTTTGCCAGCCCGCAGCACCCCTACACCCGGAAACTGCTGGCGGCTGAGCCGTCGGGAACGCCGCCGCCGGTGCCCGCGGGCGCCCGGGAACTGGTGGCAGCGCAGAACCTGAAAGTCTGGTTTCCGATCCAGAAGGGCCTGCTGAAACGCACAGTGGGCCATGTGAAGGCGGTGAACCCGATGTCCCTCTCGGTGCAGGCCGGCGAAACCCTTGGCATCGTCGGTGAAAGCGGCTCCGGCAAGACCACGCTGGCGCTGGCCATCATGCGGCTGATCGCGTCCGAGGGGGCGGTCACCTTTCAGGGCCAGGATCTGCGCCAATGGTCCACCCGCGACCTGCGCCGTCTGCGCAAGGACATGCAGATCGTGTTCCAGGACCCCTTCGGCTCGCTCAGCCCGCGGATGACCTGCGCCCAGATCATCTCCGAGGGGCTGGCGATTCACAAGGTCGATCAGCACCGCAAGCCCCGCGAACTGGTCGCCGGGGTGATGCGGGAGGTCGGCCTGGATCCGGCCGCGATGGACCGCTACCCGCATGAGTTCTCCGGCGGCCAGCGTCAGCGCATTGCCATCGCCCGCGCCATGGTGCTGCGCCCCAAGCTGGTGGTGCTGGACGAACCGACCTCGGCCTTGGACATGACGGTGCAGGTGCAGATTGTGGAACTGCTGCGGGATCTGCAGGCGCGCTACGGGCTGGCCTATCTGTTCATCAGCCACGATTTGAATGTGGTGCGGGCGATGTCGCACAAGGTGGTGGTGATGAACCAAGGCGACGTGGTGGAGACCGGATCGGCCGAGGAATTGTTCACCAACCCGCAGGCAGAGTACACCCGCAGGCTGCTGGCGGCGGCGGGTTAACCCGCCTCTGGGTAACATTGTGGCAGGCTTTGCAGCATCTATGCGCGCGCGGCCTGCGCAACGCCCATAAATTGCGGCAGCCCTGTTGACCGAATGTTTCGCGCGCGAAACATTGCGGCAGAGTTGCTGACCTATCCGCGCCGCACCGGACCCAGCGGAAGACTCCCGCGCCCGCAGACCCCTCCGGCTGATGCCGGGCGGACCTTGGCGGCCGGCGGGAGAGGCTGCCGGCGCAGAACCAGCACAGTTTGCTGCAGACTGGCACATGCAGGTACAGTGAAATACTGCTGCTGGGGCTGACCTTTGACACCCAATTGGAAAACCGGACCGGAACCACCGCGTTTGCGAAATGCGCCGCGGGCGGGTTGCTTGTATAGCGCGGCACTATGGCGTCGAATAATCCGAATCCGGCCAATTGAGGTTTTCGGTCCATTCCTTTAGCTTTAGGCAGGCCAGCCTGGGCAAGCCTTGACCCAGATCAACCGGGATCCGCTGATGAACGCTCCAGCATTGTCACAGACCAGATGCGGCGACTGCCCGATCCGCCACCGCGCGGTTTGCGCGCGCTGCAACGCGGATGAGCTGAATGAGCTGGATGCGATCAAATACTACCGCACCTATGAGGCCGGGCAGCCGATCATCTGGTCCGGCGACGTGATGACCTTTGTCGGCTCGGTTGTGTCAGGCATTGCCTCTCTGACCCAGACGATGGAGGACGGGCGCACCCAGATGGTGGGCCTGCTGCTGCCCAGCGATTTTGTCGGCCGGCCGGGCCGCGAAGTCGCGGCCTATGATGTGGCTGCGACCACTGATGTGGTGATGTGCTGCTTCCGCAGGAAACCGTTTGAAGAGCTGATGGAGCGCACTCCGCATATCGCCAACCGGCTGCTGCAGATGACGCTGGACGAGCTGGACGCAGCCCGCGAGTGGATGCTGGTGCTGGGCCGCAAGACCGCGCGCGAGAAGATTGCCAGCCTGCTGTTGATCATTGCCCGCCGCGATGCCTCGCTGACACCGCGCGGTGCCACCAACAGGATGGTGTTCGACCTGCCGCTGACCCGCGAGGCGATGGCGGATTACCTGGGCCTGACGCTGGAGACCGTCAGCCGCCAGATATCGGCCCTGAAACGGGACGGGGTCATCGAGCTGGAAGGCAAGCGCCACGTCACGGTGCCCGATATGCACTTGCTGATGGAAGAAGCCGGCGACGACAGCGACGGCGGTTTCCCCGGCTGAGGCCGCCGCATATGCCCGCACTCCCCCAGCCGTTTCCGATCAGCCGTCGCGCAGCCTGTGCCGCCGGGTTGCTCTGCTTCGCGCAGGTGGCGGAGCGCGGCGTGGATATGATCAAAGGCCGAAATGAATTCCGGCAGCCTCCGCGTCCAGGGCGTTGAGGGCCATCTGTTGCGGAAAGCGCCGGCAGGCTCGTCCAGCTCCCGCGCGGCGGGGGCTCTCCCGCGCCTGCAGGTGACCTGGCGCTGCGGTTGTGGTCTACTGGCACCATCACAACGAATGGAGGCGGAAATGCAGTTTGGAAGCTTGATCGGGATGCTGATCGTCGGGGCGCTGGCCGGCTGGCTGTCCGGCAAGATCATGCAAGGGCGCGGTTTTGGCATCCTTGGCAATATCATCGTCGGCGTCGTTGGCGCCTTTCTGGCGGGCCTGATCTTTCCGGCGCTGGGGTTTGCTGCCGGCGGCGGCTTTTTCTGGTCGCTGATCCATGCCACCATCGGCGCGGTGATCCTGCTGTTCCTTATCAGCCTGATCCGCAAGACCCGCTGAAGCACAGGGGGCAACCGGCTGCAAAAGGCGCCTTTGAGGGCGCCTTTTATGTGACCGGCAGGGCTGAAGCCTGGCCGGGCCGTCAATGGGCCATCAGCACCGGCACCGTGGCCTGCTCCAGCATGTTGCGGGTGGCACCGCCAAGGATCGCCTCGCGGAAGCGGGAATGGCCGTAGGCGCCCATCACGATCAGATCGGCGGCGGTGTCTGCCGCATGGCGGTTCAGCACGTCCGACACCCGGGTCAGCGTCTTGCTGAGCACATCGATTTCGCAAGTGGCCCCGTGGCGGGACAGCATCTGCGCCAGCAGGCCGCCGGGGTCGGAGCGTTCGGGCCCGTGCTGCGGCGGGTCGATCACGGCGATGCGCACCAGATCGGCGCCGGTCAGGAACGGCATCGCCCTGCGAATCGCGGTCATCGCCTCGATGCTTTCGTTCCAGGCCACCAGAACAGTTTTGGGCCGCCGCATCGGCGCGGCTTTGGCGGGCACCACCAGCACCGGGGCGCGGCCCTCGAACAGGGCGGCTTCGACAATCGGTTCGGCCTCGGCGCGCGTGCCCGGGCCATAAGGCTTGCCCAGCACCACCAGATCGGAAAACCGGGCCTGGCGCGCCACATGGCGGCCGAGGTCCGCGATCTGCGCTACACCGCTGTCGGTGCCATAGGGCACCCCTGCCTGCTGCAGTGCCGCTTGTGCCTGGGCCTCAACCTGTTCAGCCTCTTCCTGGGCACGGGCCAGGGTTTCCTGCAGCACCAAGGCATTGGCGCCTGCGTAATAATATCCTGTCTGAGTGCGGTCGACACCAAGGCAGAGCGCATCGGCATGGGCGCCGAAGTCTTCGGCCAGGGCCGTAATCTGCGCCAAAGGCGCCGCAGCCGTTTCTGCAGCTGTGAGAATGGTAAGCAAGGACTTGTAGGACATTGGCACCTCTCGTCAGATGATGCGGCGCAGCCCGGACAGCTGCGGTGCAGAGAATTTCGATACACAGGCAGAAGTGTCACATGTTGCTCGAAGATGTCTTGATGCAGATCAAGGCAGCGAAGATGCGGCGTCTGCATGAAGGGCGCGGTCTAATAACGTCCCCGTATCGGCAGGATTCGCGGGGGCATGGTGAAGGGACGCAAGATGTCTAACTATATCAAGCTGATAGCGCTTGGTCTGGTCACGCTGTTTGCGATGATCGGTTCCAATTACGCGCGGGATCTGGCTTACCAGGTGCATGCGATCATCGTGATGATGGTGGCCGGCGGCCTGTTCCTTTATACTTTGCGCCAGACCAACGAGCCGGAACCGGCAGTTGCTGGCCTGGAAAATGAGTATTTCGACAGCGTGATCCGCGCTGGTGCAATTGCCACCGCCGTCTGGGGCGTGGTCGGGTTTCTGGCCGGAACCTTCATTGCGTTCCAACTGGCCTTTCCGGCGCTGAATTTCGAGTGGGCGCAGGGCTTTGCCAATTTCGGCCGCCTGCGTCCGCTGCACACTTCGGCAGTGATCTTTGCCTTTGGCGGCAACGCGCTGATCGCGACCTCCTTTTATGTTGTGCAGCGGACCAGCGCCGCGCGGCTGTGGGGCGGCAACCTGGCGTGGTTCGTGTTCTGGGGCTATCAGCTGTTCATCGTGCTGGCGGCAACCGGCTATCTGTTCGGCGCCACCCAGTCCAAGGAATATGCCGAGCCGGAATGGCACGTCGACCTGTGGTTGACTGTGGTCTGGGTTGCCTATCTGGCGGTGTTCCTGGGCACCCTCATCAAGCGCAAGGAGCCGCATATCTATGTGGCAAACTGGTTCTACCTGTCCTTCATCGTCACCGTGGCGATGCTGCACCTGATCAACAACATGACCATTCCGGTGTCGATCTGGGGCTCCAAGTCGGTGATCGTGTGGCCGGGCGTGCAGGATGCGATGATCCAGTGGTGGTACGGCCACAACGCCGTGGGCTTCTTCCTGACTGCGGGCTTCCTGGGGATGATGTATTACTTCATCCCGAAACAGGCAGAGCGTCCGGTGTTCAGCTACAAGCTGTCGATCATCCACTTCTGGGCGCTGATCTTCCTTTATATCTGGGCCGGTCCGCACCACCTGCATTACACCGCCCTGCCGGACTGGGCCTCGACCCTGGGCATGGTGATGTCGGTGATCCTGTGGATGCCCAGCTGGGGCGGCATGATCAACGGCCTGATGACCCTGTCAGGCGCCTGGGACAAGCTGCGCACCGACCCGGTGATCCGGATGATGGTGATCTCGGTCGGCTTTTACGGCATGACCACATTCGAGGGCCCGATGATGTCGATCCGCGCGGTGAACTCGCTGTCGCATTACACCGACTGGACCATCGGCCACGTGCATTCCGGCGCTTTGGGCTGGAACGGCATGATCACCTTTGGCGCGCTGTACTATCTGGTGCCGGTGCTGTGGAAGCGCGAGCGACTCTATTCGCTCAACCTGGTCAGCTGGCACTTCTGGCTCGCCACGATCGGTATCGTGCTTTACGCCGCGTCGATGTGGGTGACCGGGATCATGGAAGGCCTGATGTGGCGTGAAGTGGATGCCAACGGCTTCCTGGTGAACTCCTTTGCCGACACCGTGGCCGCGAAGTTCCCGATGTATGTGGTGCGGGGCTTGGGCGGGGTGATGTTCCTGACCGGGGCGATCATCATGTGCTACAACCTGTGGATGACTGTCCGTAAGGCGCCGGCCAAAGAAGCCAGCCTGACGGTTCCGGTCCCGGCTGAATAAGGAGCCAGGCAGCTATGTCCATTATCGACAAACACAAGATCCTCGAGACCAACGCGACCCTGTTGCTGATCTTCAGCTTCCTGGTGGTGACCATCGGCGGGCTGGTGCAGATCACGCCGCTGTTCTACCTGGAAAACACCATCGAGAAGGTGGAGGGCATGCGCCCTTACACCCCGCTGGAGCTCGCTGGCCGCGACATCTACATCCGCGAGGGCTGCTATGTCTGCCACAGCCAGATGATCCGCCCGATGCGGGACGAAGTCGAACGCTACGGCCATTATTCGCTGGCGGCCGAGTCGATGTACGACCGGCCGTTCCAGTGGGGCTCCAAGCGGACCGGGCCGGATCTGGCCCGCGTCGGCGGCCGCTACTCGGACGAGTGGCATGTGGACCACCTGCGTGACCCGCAGGCGGTGGTGCCGGAATCGGTGATGCCGAAATACGGCTTCCTCGAGGAGACGCGCATTGATGGCAGATACATCGGCGATGTGATGGCCACCAACGCGCTGCTGGGCACCCCCTACACGGAGGCGATGGTCGAGGCCGCGCAGGCCGACTTCCGCGCCCAGGCAGATCCCGACAGCGATTATGACGGGCTGCTGGAGCGTTACGGCGAGAAGGTCAACGTGCGCAACTTCGACGGCCAGCCAGGGGTGTCCGAGGCCGATGCGCTGATCGCCTATCTGCAGATGATGGGCACGCTGGTCGATTTCTCGACCTTCACCCCGGACGCAAGCCGGTAACGGAGGCAAAGATGGAATTCTATACGCTCCTCAGGCAATTCGCGGACAGCTGGATGCTGCTGTTTCTGTTCACCTTCTTCATCGGTGTCGTGGTCTGGGCGTTCCGCCCGGGCAGCACCAAGGTCTACAAGGACACCGCCGACATCCCGTTCCGGCATGTTGACGCACCGGCGCCCCGGAAAGATGCAGTCAAACCCGCCGGGACCAAGGAGGCGAGGACATGAGCAAGAAACCGCAAAAGTTCGAAGGCGATCCGAACACCACCGGCCATGAGTGGGACGGGATCGAGGAATTCGACAACCCGATGCCGCGCTGGTGGCTGTGGACCTTCTACGCCACCATCATCTGGGGTGTGCTGTACACTGTGGCCTATCCGGCCTGGCCGCTGATCAACGGCGCCACTGCCGGGGTGCTGGGCTGGTCGACCCGGGCTGACGCGGCGGCAGAGATCCTTGCGGTGGAAGAGGCCAACGCGCCGGTCAATGCCAAGCTGGAAGCGACTGATCTGACAGCCATAGCAGGGGATGCCGGGCTGAACGCCTATGCGGTGTCGGCGGGGTCTGCCGTCTTCAAGACCTGGTGCGCCCAGTGCCACGGCTCTGGTGCGGCGGGTGCCAAGGGCTATCCGAACCTGCTGGATGACGACTGGCTGTGGGGCGGTTCGGTGGAGGAGATCCACGCCACCATCACCCACGGCATCCGCAATGAGGACAGCGATGATGCGCGCTATTCCGAAATGCCCGCCTTTGGCCGCGACGAACTGCTTGAGAAAGAAGAGATCTCTCAGGTGGTGAACTCCGTGATGTCGCTGTCGGGTGAAGCGCAGGATGGGTCCCAGGTTGCGGCCGGATCGGTTGTCTTTGCCGACAACTGCGCCTCCTGCCACGCCGGGGACGGCACCGGCGACCGCAGCCAGGGCGCGCCGAACCTGGCCGATGCGATCTGGCTGTACGGCGGCGATTATGCCAGCCTGACCGAGACCGTGACCAATGCGCGCTATGGCGTGATGCCGGCCTGGAACAGCCGCCTGACCGAGGCGCAGATCCGGGCGGTCTCGGCCTATGTGCATCAGCTGGGCGGCGGCGAATAAGCCGGAACCGGTTTTGCAAGAACAGCGAAAGGGCTGCCCTGCGGGCGGCCCTTTTTCATAGGTGAGTCTCCCGGGGGTTGATCGAAGTTCGGTCTTTCGGCATCGTTCGCATTATTTGATCAAATTATTGCGAGGGCTGGATATGGGTGGTGAACACATAGGATTGGAGCAGGCGGTTGCGGCCAATCGCCGTGCCTGGGACGATTCGGCGCGGCTGCATCAGGGCAATGCTCTGTGGCAGGAACTGACCGCGGGATTTGCCCGGAGCGGGTATTCGGCGTTTGACGCAACGATGACCCGGACGCTGGAAGGGCTTGAGCTTCAGGGGCTTTCAGGGGTTCAGGTCGGTTGCAACAATGGACGCGAGACGCTGTCTCTGGCCGCCTTCGGAGCAGAGCGCTGCCTGGGGATAGATCATTCGGCGGAGTTCCTGAAGCAGGCGGCGATCCTGAAAGGCATCGCCCGATCAGACTGTGAATTCCTATGCGCAGATATCTATGATCTGCCATCCGGCATCCGATGCGATTTTGATTTTGCCGTGATCACCATCGGCGTGCTGAACTGGATGCCCGACCTGGGCCGGTTTTTTCAGGCGGTGGCCGGGCTTTTGCGGCCGGGCGGGCGGCTGGTGATTTACGAAACGCACCCGGTGCTGGAGATGTTCGAGCCAACATCGAAACAGCCGCATCTGCCGGCCTATTCCTATTTCAGCGAGGCGCCGGCGGTGGTGAAGCAGGCAATCACCTATGACGGAAGCAAACAATCCGCATCGCCGTCTTACTGGTTCAGCTATAAGATGAGCGATATCGTAATGGGGCTGATCCATGCCGGGATGGATATCACCCGGTTCGAGGAATTTCCGCATTCCAACCGGGAAGCAGAGTTCGAGGTCTACCAGAACCGGCAGGCGCAGTTGCCGATGAGTTTTACAATGGTAGCAGGCAAGACAGCGAAATGACGTGCCGCAGGCGGGTACAGGCCTCAGCCCATCGAAGTTTTCGAGCTGCGCGCGCGGGCGCGGGCGGCGTCGGTGTTGGCGCTCCACCAGGCGATGCCGCCCCACAGCAGCACGTAGAAAACGCCGGTTCCCAGCACCAGTTCGCCGGGGAAGGGGCCGATGTCGGCCCGGTCCAGCGCCTGCTGCCAGGATTGCACCCCGGCGGGATGCACCGCCAGCTTGCCGCCATAGGCCATTGACTGGATCAGCAGGATCCAGAAGTAATTGCGCCGGATCCGCCGCCCGATCGCGGTCATCACGCCGACATGGTATTCGGGGCGCAGATAGTCGGCGGCCAGCACATCCTGCCAGTGCTTTTCCAGATGCAGATCGCCCTCGATCAGCATCGGGGTGTAGAAATGCGTTTCCATCCAGCGGGCGCGGGCGCGGAACACATTGAAATAGCGGTAGCGGCGGGCTTCCAGCATCAGGAAGAAGATGATCAGCACCCCCACCAGGATCAGCGGCAGCGGCGAGGCGTTCGGGGAGGAAAAGGAAATCGACAGAGCCACGCCCAGAGTGACCACCGACCAGTTGGTGGTGGTGTCCAGGCGGGTGCGCCAGACCGTGCTGCGGTAAATCTCCCCCCGGTACAAATGCGCCAGGGCGCCGATTTCGGCCGAGGTCAGCGGTGCGCGGTTTTCGGCGGCTGTCTGCTCAGTCTTTGCTGTTTCCATAAAGGCGAGCGTAGGATTTTTACCGGAACCGGGCAAATATTTTACGCAACTTTGATCGGTGTCAAATTTTGCCGGCGGCAAACCGGATAAAACCGCAGATGACAGAGATTGCTGCTGGGCAGATCAGCCCGCCTGGGCAGCATGATACCCCGCAAGGCCGAAGTGCAGGCTGAACGGGTCATGCGCCGGTTTTCCGATCTGTTCGCGCGTTTCCTGGAAAACCGGCGCTTTTTCTGTCTTCCCGTGTGGTCAGGGGCAGGGGGCAGGGGTCAGGTGCTCTGGGGAGGACTGCAGCGCGTTTTCGGCGGTTTGGCAGCCAGCCAGCGCATCAGCCGGGTGACCCTGCCTGCAGGGCGCGGCAGGCGGGCGGGCGCAGGCAGATTCCGCAGCCTTGCACCGTCCTGCCGCGTGGCGGCCATCATCGAGCGGGCGTAGATATCAATCAGCATTTCAGTGCCTCCTATCCGGCGTCTGGGAATATGCTTGCCGGAAACGGTGATTCTTGCGAGTTAAGAAAAATCGCTTCATGTAAGGCAGGGTTACATATGGATTGGCTGAACATGCCGCCATTGACAGCGCTAAGGGCCTTTTCTGCCTTTGCCGGGACAGGAAATGTGGTGCAGGCGGGGGCAGCTTTGAATGTCAGCCACGCCGCCATCAGCCAGCAGCTGCGCGGACTGGAGGCGCATCTGGGGGCTGCGCTGCTGGACCGCAGCGGCAGGGCGCTGGCGCTGACAGCGGACGGGGAGCATCTGGCCCGTGCGCTGCATCTGGGGTTCGGCGCGATCGAGGCGGCGGTGCAGGAAATCTCTGCCGCGGGGGCCGCCCGGCCGCTGCATGTGACCTGCACGCCGATGTTTGCCGCGCACTGGCTGATGCCGCGGCTGGCCGGGTTCCAGGCGGAGCATCCGGAGATCGATCTGGTGCTGGATCCGCGCGGCGAGATTGCCGAGCTGAAGCCGGGCGGGATCGACATCGCCATCCGCTACGGCGACGGCAACTGGCCGGGGCTGGAGGTGGAGATGCTGCTGCAATCGCCGATGGTGGTGATTGCGGCGGGCAGTCTTCTGGACGGGCGGCAGGTGACCGCCCCGGAGGATTTGCTGGATCTGCCCTGGCTGGAGGAGCTTGGCACCTCGGAGGCTTCGCGCTGGCTGGAATCGCGCGGTGTCACCGGGGTGCTGCGCGGGCCGCGCACCCGGCTGCCCGGAAATCTGCTGATGCAGGCGGTGCGGGCGGGCCAGGGGGTGGCGGTCAGCGTGCGGGAGTTTGTTGCCGAGGATCTGTGCTGCGGGCGGCTGCTGGAGCTGTTCACCGAAGGCGAAGACCGGGGCTACCATATCGCCACCCGCCCCG
>NZ_JAXMOX010000115.1:0-14700 GCF_034669605.1 Leisingera sp. | reverse complement strand
GCTGCCGCGGGCCCCGCGGCGGCGCAGGCCGAAGGCGACGTTTTCAAGGACGGTCATGTGGGGAAACAGGGCATAGGACTGGAACACCAGCCCGATGTCGCGCCGGGCCACCGGCGTGCCGGTGATGTCCTCGCCTGCAACGCGGATGCGGCCGCCGCTGGGTTCCAGCAGGCCCGCGATCATCCGCAGGATCGTGGTCTTGCCGCAGCCGGAAGGGCCCAGCAGGGACACCAGCTCGCCCTCCTCAATGGCAAGCGAGACGCCGTCCACGACATCCACCTGCCCGTAGCTTTTCCTCAGCTGCTCCAGCTCTAGCCTAGCCATGGCGCATTCCTGTGCGAGTGTTGGGGCGGTGCGGCCCGGTTCAACCGGCCGCACTGCAAATAGGATGGGAAAGGCGGCGTCAGCGGGCGACTTCGCGCTGCCAGCGGTCGATCCAGCCCGGCAATTGCGCCGAGGTCACCGCCGGGTCCAGAAACCACAGGGATTCCAGCGTCGCACCGTTCGGCACAATGGCGGCGGCCTTTTCGGACAGCTCGGCCTTGAGGTTGATCGGCCCTGCATATTTGGTTTCGGCAAAGCATTCCTGCACCTCTTTCGACAGCACCGTGTCGACAAAGGCGGCCGCGAGTTCCTTCCGGCTGCTGCCTTCGGGGATGAGCAGGGCAGGGCGGATGCCGACGGCGCCTTCCTCAGGGTAAGCGATGGCGATTGGCAGGCCCTCGTCCGCGGCAGAGCCGGCCCGGTCGGGATACCAGGGCGCCATCGCCACGTCGCCGCGTGCAAACAGCGCCAGCAGCTGGTCGGCCTGGGTGTATTGCACGACCGCCTCCTGGGCGAGGGGACGGATGGCGTTAATGCCCGGGGTCACATCCTCGAGCGAACCGCCCTCCATCCGGTTGACGGCCAGCAGAAACTGCCAGCCCGCGGTGCCGGTGACATCGCCGATCGCCACCTGGCCCTTGTAGGCATCGTCGAACAGATCGCGCCAGCTGGATGGCGGTGTTTCTACCATCTCGGGGTTGTAGGCAATTGCGGTGGCGCCGGTCATGAACACCACAAAGGCATCGTCCGGACCAAAGGCGCGCGGGTCCAGTTCTGCTGCACTGTCCAGTGCGGCGCGGTCCAGCGGGTGCAGCAGGTTTTCGGCCTTGAGCTGCATTGCCGCAGAATCGTCGATGTAAACAACGTCGTAATCCGAGCTGCCGCCCATCGCGCGCACCGAAGCGGCGTGCTGGACCGAATTCCCGAGCACGGTTTCGACGGTAGCGCCGGTTGCCTGCTCGAACACCGGAATATGACAGGACTTGACCGCATCAAGGAAAGAGCCGCCAAAGGTGGCAATGGTCAGTTTTTCCTGAGCCGCCAGAGGCGAGGCAAGCGTGAAGGCGCTTGCAGCCAAAGCTGCAATACCGGGCAGAACGCGCCCTTTGCCGCGAAGTGTCATGGTGGTCTCCCTGTCTCTGTTGTCTGCTCTTCACGATGGGCGCACTGGTGTGTTTCTGTCAAGAAAGTTTTTTAAAAACCTTTCTAGAAAGCTTTTATTTCACGCTTGTCAGGAGCAATCAGAACAGGGAACATGCGGATAAGACAGAAAGGATTCCGATGCAGAAGCTGCGCCAGAAACGTTTTACCACTGGTCCGACACCGGAAGACCGTGTGCGCAACGGGTTGGATATGTGGCGCCGGGAGGTGCCGGATCTTGATATCTCCGGCAAGGAAATCTGCGCCCGGCTGGTTGCGCTGAACAGTGCGCTTATGCAGCGTTTGAACGCTGCCCTCGCGCCCTACGGCCTCAAATACCCGGAGTACGGGGTTTTGGCGACGCTTCGGGCATCTGGTGCGCCTTACAAGATGAGTCCCAAACAGCTGCTGGAGACAATGTTTTTCACCTCAGGCGGCATGTCAAACATGCTGAACAGGCTCGACCGCAAGGGGCTTATCTCGCGCAGCGGTGACGCAAACGACCGCCGGGTGACGCTGGTGGCCCTGACGGCAGAAGGCATTGCCCTTGCGGATGAAACCATGGAGTTGCAAGCAAGGCTTGAGGCAGATTTCTGCCACGGATTTCAAGCGGCTGAGCAGGAGGACCTGGCCGCCGGGCTATCTGCTCTGCTGGATGGGCAGGAGTAAGTGTCCTGATGAAAGATCGTCAGGGGCAATTGTATGGGCCCGGCCGCTTTCGAGCGGCAAATCTTCCTACGTCTATAGGAGAAGGAGACATGCCAAGGAAATCGTGCGTATCGGGCCGGATCTGGCAAGGAATCTATTCCAGATTCACGGAGTAGACAGTGAAGAGCGGGTTGTTCCGGACGAGATACTTCAGACCGGACGGGACAAGCGCACCGCAACACGCTCGTGCTGGTCAAGGTATTGAAGCGACTTGGTTTTATCCCTTAACGGACCGTGACGGGCAGCGGATACCCTGTTGCAGGGTCCTGAGGCAGGAACGCTGCCCTTTCGGAAGGCCCTCTGGTTACGGTGCCGTGCCCCGCGGGCGTCAGACGTGCAGCGCGTGCCCCAGTGCGCGCAGGCAGGCCTCCTGAAGCCCTTCCGACTGAGTAGGATGGGCGTGGATGGTCGCGGCGATGTCCTCGAGGCAGGCCCCCATTTCGATTGCCAGTGAAAAGGCTGCCGACAGTTCAGAAACACCGGCACCAACTGCCTGAATTCCCAGCACCGCGTGATCGGCGTCGCGCCAGACAACACGGATGAAGCCGTCCTCGCGCTCGGTTGTCATCGCCCGGCCATTGGCGGCAAAGGGAAACTCGGTGGCCTTGCTGCCCTCAACCTCGCCCGGCAGGGCGCCGCAGGTGACAATTTCGGGATCGGTGAAACATACGGCGGGAATGGCGCGTTTGTCCCATTCGACAGCATGACCCGCGACATGCTCGGCCACCATCTCGCCCTGCGCCATGGCCCGGTGGGCCAGCATCGGCTCGCCGGTGACATCGCCGATCGCGTAGATGCCGCGCATCGAGGTCTGGCAGGTCTTGTCGATGCGGATGAATGGGCCGTTCAGGGTCAGTGCCAGCTCATCAACGCCGATGCCTTCGGTGCGCGGGCGGCGGCCGACGGTGACAAGGGCTTTCTTCGCCTGGATCTCGCCGTGGCTAGTGGTCAGAATGCCATCGGCATAGCCTTTGGCCTTGGCACCGGTGAGAACCTGTACGCCCAGCGTTTCCAGCTGCTTGGCGACGGGCCGGGTCAGGGCCTGATCGTACAGCGGCAGGATGCGGTCCTCGGCTTCGACCACGGTGACCTTGGCGCCGAGCTTGGCAAAGGCGGTGCCCAGCTCCAGCCCGATATAGCCTGCGCCGACCACGGCGAGGCTCTCGGGCACCGCCTGCAGCGCCAGCGCCTCGGTTGACGACAGGATGCTGCCGCCGAAGGGCAGCGAGGGTAGTGCCACCGGCCCTGAGCCAGAGGCGATCACGATGCGCTCGGCGCGGATCTGGGTGGTTTCCCCGCCGCGCTTGACTACCACGGTTTTGCCATCGAGGAATCGCGCGCGGCCCTCGAACAGGCGTACGCCCGCCTTGCGCATCAGCCCGTTCACGCCGCCGGTCAGCCGCTGCACAATGCCGTCCTTCCAGGCCATGGTGCGGCTGAGGTCGATTTCGGGCTTGCCTGCGGAGATGCCGAGCGGCCCCTCGGCTGCGTGGGTCATCTTAAAAAACTCGTCGGCGGCATGGATCAGCGCCTTGGAGGGGATGCAGCCCACGTTGAGGCAGGTGCCGCCGGGCTTGGCTTCGTCCACCACGATGGTGTCCATCCCCAGCTGCCCGGCGCGGATGGCGCAGACATAGCCGCCGGGGCCCGCGCCGATGATAAGCAGTTTGCACTTCAGATCAGTCATTCAGCCCTCGACAAACAGCATGGCCGGATTTTCCAGCAGGGATTTCAGTTTCTGCACAAAAACCGCCGCGTCCCAGCCGTCGATCACCCGGTGATCGAAGGAGCAGGAGATGTTCATCATCTGGCGCGGCCGGAATTGCTGGCCGTCCCAGACCGGGCGGATCTGCATCTTGTTGACGCCGACAATTGCCACCTCGGGGTGGTTGATGATCGGCGTGGTGGCAATTGCACCGAGCGGCCCCAGCGAGGTGATGGTGATGGTGCCGCCGGTCAGTTCTTCGCGCTTAATCGAGCCGTCGCGGGCGGCCTCGGCCAGGCGGGCAAGCTCGCCCGCGTTGTCCCACAGGCTGTTGGCCTCCGCGTGATGCAGCACCGGCACGTTGAGCCCCTGCGGTGTCTGCGTCGCAACCCCGATATGGACGCCGCCGTAACGTTGGATCACGCCTTCTTCGTCATCGTAGCGCGCATTCAGGCCGGGCTGTTCGCGCACCGCCTCGACGATGGCGCGCATCAGAAAGGGCAGCAAGGTCAGCTTGGGGCGGCTGCCCTCGTGCTTCTTGTTGAGCGCCGCGCGCAGATCCTCCAGCGCGCCCATCTCCACCTCCTCGACGATGGTGATATGCGGAATCTGCCGTTTCGACAGCGCCATCTTATCGGCGATCTTGCGGCGCATACCGATGACGCGCTGTTCCTCGACGCCGGTGTTGCGGCCGCGGGTGACGCTGCCTTGGCGGATGCCACCGGATTCGATCCAGTTGTCGAGATCCTCGTGGCTGATACGCCCGCCCGGCCCGGTGCCGGGCACATGGCGAAGGTCGAGGCCTTCGGAGCGCGCCCGGGCCCGCACCGAGGGTGCGGCAAGGGGCTTGCTGCCTTCGGGCCGCGGCAGGCGGTGGCCGGCCTTCTTTGCCACCGGAACAGGGGCCGGCGCGGGTGGCGGTTCCGGCGTGTCCTCCGCCTGCGTGTCCGCCTCCGGTTTTGCGTCCGGCACGGGCTGCGGCGCCGGGGCGCTGGGTTTGGCCGCGTCAGAGGCCGATCCGGGCGCCTCGTTGCCCTCGCCCTCGACCTCGATCCGGATCAGCACCGAACCGATCGCCATCATCTGGCCGATCTTGCCGCCCAGTTCCAGCACCTTGCCGGACACCGCGGAGGGCACCTCGACCGCGGCCTTGTCGGTCATCACCGCCGCCAGGGTATCATCCTCGCGCACGATGTCGCCGGGTTTGACGTGCCACTCGGTCAGCTCCGCCTCGGCAATGCCTTCCCCCACATCGGGAAGGCGCATGGCAAACACACCCATCCGGTCAGCCCTCCATCACTTTTTTCAATGCCTCGCCAACACGGGCGGGGCCGGGGAAATACTCCCATTCCTGCGCATGCGGATAGGGCGTGTCCCAGCCGGTGACCCGGATCATCGGCGCTTCCAGGTGGTAGAAACAGCTCTCCTGCACCAGGCTCATCAGCTCTGCCCCGAACCCGGAGGTGCGCGTCGCCTCATGCACGATTACGCAGCGGCCAGTCTTCTCCACCGAGGCCGTGACCGTGTCGAGATCAAGCGGCAGCAGGGTGCGCAGGTCAATCACTTCGGCGTCGACACCGCTGGCTTCCGCTGCGGCCTCGGCCACATAAACCATCGTGCCGTAGGCCAGAACCGTGACATCGGCGCCGTTGCGGGTGATGCTGGCCTTGCCCAGCGGCACGATCCCGGCGCCCTCGGGCACTTCACCCTTGGGGTGGTTCTTCCAGCTGGTGACCGGGCGGTCGTGGTAGCCGTCAAAGGGCCCGTTATACAGCCGTTTCGGTTCCAGGAAGATCACCGGATCGGGATCCTCGATGGCGGCCAGCAGCAGCCCCTTGGCGTCGCGCGGGTTGGAGGGCACCACCACCTTCAAACCAGAGACATGGGTAAACAGCGCCTCCGGGCTCTGGCTGTGGGTCTGGCCGCCGAAGATGCCGCCGCCGGTGGGCATGCGGATCACCAGCGGGCAGGTGAAATCGGCGTTGGAGCGGTGCCGCAGCCGCGCCGCTTCGGAGACGATCTGGTCAAAGGCGGGGTAGACGTAATCGGCGAACTGCATCTCGATCACCGGTTTCAGCCCGTAGGCGGCCATGCCGATGGCGGTGCCGACAATGCCGGATTCGTTGATCGGCGCGTCAAAGCAGCGCGATTTGCCGTATTTCTGCTGCAGGCCGGCGGTGCAGCGGAACACGCCGCCGAAGAAACCAACATCCTCGCCGAAGACAACGACGCGGTCATCTGCCGCCATTGCAACATCATGGGCCTCGCGGATGGCCTCGATCATGGTCATGCTGGCCATCTCAGTACCCCGCTTCCTGCCGCTGCCGGATCAGATGCGGCGGCATCGTCTCATAGACGCCTTCGAACATGTCGCGCGGGCTGGGCGCGTTGCCATCGCCGAGCGTTCCGACCGCTTCGGCCTGCTTCTGGGTGCGCACGACCTCGTCCAGAATTTCCGCCTCGGCCTGCGTGTGGCGCTCTTGGCTCCACTCGCCGATGGTGATGAGGTGGGTTTTCAGGCGCTCGATCGGGTCGCCCAGCGGCCAGGCCGCGGCTTCGCGCCGGGAGCGGTAGGCGGCGGGATCGTCGCTGGTGGAATGGCCGCCGGCGCGGTAGGTGACATGTTCGATCAGCGTTGGCCCGTGGCCGCGGCGCGCCCGCTCGCAGGCCCATTTCGCCACCGCATGCACAGCGAGGTAGTCATTGCCGTCGACCCGGATCGACGCGATGCCGAAGCCATGGCCGCGGGCCGCAAATGTGCCGACACCGCCGCGGGCGATGCCCTGGAACGTGGAGATGGCCCACTGGTTGTTGACGATGTTCAGCACCACAGGCGCGTCGTAGGTCGAGGCAAATACCATGGCGGAGTGAAAATCGCTCTCGGCGGTGGAGCCGTCGCCGATCCAGCCGCTGGCGATCTTGGTGTCGCCCGAGATCGCCGAGGCCATTGCCCAGCCGACCGACTGAACGAACTGGGTGCCGAGGTTGCCGGAAATAGAGAAGAACCCGTGCTCCTTGGATGAATACATGATCGGCAGCTGGCGGCCGTGCAACGGGTCGTCGGCGTTGGAGTAGATCTGATTCATCATGGTCAGCATCGGATAGCCGCCCGCGATCAGCAGCCCGGCCTGCCGGTAGGTCGGGAAATTCATGTCGCCCGGTTTCAGCGCTTTGGAAAAGGCGCAGGCCACCGCCTCCTCCCCGAGGTGCTGCATGTAAAAGCTGGTCTTGCCCTGGCGCTGCGCATTCAGCATGCGGGCGTCGAAAGTGCGCAGGGTCAGCATGTGGCGCAAGCCTTCGCGCAGTTCGTCCGGGTTCAGCGCGCCGGCCCAGTCGCCGACCGCCTCGCCGTTTTTGGCAAGGACGCGGACGATGGAAAAGGCCATGTCGCGGATCGCGTCGGGATCCACATCGACCGGAGGGCGCTTGACCGCCCCGGCGCGGGGGATTTCAAAATCCGAGAAATCAGGCGTGACGCCCGGGCGGCAGCCGGGTTCCGGCACCTTCAGCGATAGCGGCGGGAAGTCATCACTCATGCGGTACCTCTCGTTTCCGGGCAGGACCGGGCATCGCGACTGAAAACGAATGCGGCGCGGTACCGGTCTCCCCAGCTTAGCAAAGCCCATTGGCTGAAAATCCTCAACTTGAGGAAGGATGCCATAAATTTGAGATGAAAATCGCCCATAATGACGAATGTTTGGCGGCTTTCAGGCAGAACAATGCCCTTTATGTGACATCCCCTTCCCGACTGCATCCAAAGACATTCCGCAGTTCACGCTCGGACGGTAAGCGGTCCCCGCTTGCAAGCGCAAGTGCGTCGAGGGTTGCCCGCAAGTCAGCCAGCACAGCTTTGACACTTGTTTCCATTATTCTGCTCCGCTTCAGACCAATTTGCAGACCAATCTATTAACAGGCAGAAGGGATGGCACCGGAAAAGGAGGACAGACCAATGGACATGCAGAACACAGCCTTTAAGGCATCTGCGCCAATTCTGAGTGACCAAGAATTCGAGGCGCAGGCCTTACGCGATCTCGCAGCGGCCAGAAAAGCGGAGTGTGAGCGTGAAAAGGCAAGCGTCGTCCGTTTCCAATACCCTGACAATCGCACCGATTTCAGCGGTTGCGCGAGGTGGTAACTGCGCCAGCGCCGTGCCGATGCCTGCAAAGAAAAGACACCTGCCATGCTGAGCAAAGCGTCTGTATGGCATTGGGCCATAACCAAATACCTTTAAATGCGAAAGATTGGTCTTCCCACTATGACACTCTTTGAAATTCTCCTGCTTGTTGGCGCGGGCATTGCCGCAGGTTTTCTCAATGCCGTAGCCGGGGGCGGAACCTTCCTGAGTCTGCCTGCACTGATTTACGTCGGCGTGCCCCCGGTCAGCGCCAATGCCACGGCGACGCTGGCCGCCTTGCCAGGATATATCAGCAGTGCATGGGGTTTTCGGCACCACATGCAGCGCGAGGGCGCCTTGTCGCTTTGGGGCATTGCCGGTGTCGGGATTGCCGGCTCTGTTTTGGGTGCGCTTCTTCTCATCATCACCCCCGGCGATACGTTCCTGTGGGTCGTGCCTTGGCTATTGCTGCTTGCGACAGGCATGTTCGCCTTCGGACCTGCATTGCTGCGTGCAATTCAGAAACGTGGCGCGGGCAGCGCCGGGGTTGGGGTATCCGTCGCAGCTATTCTGGCGGTTTCGTTCTACGGCGGCTATTTCAATGGGGGGCTCGGTATCATGCTGCTCGCGACATTTGGATTCATCGGTTACGGCAACCTGCATGGGATGAATGGCCTTAAGAGCGTGTTGTCAGCCGTGGTCGCGCTGGTGTCTGCCATCACCTTCATCGCTGCTGGATTGATCGCGTGGAAACCTGCGTTCGTTATTGCCATCAGTGCAACCCTTGGCGGATATCTTGGCGCAATCATGAGCCGCCGCATCGTCAGAACCGATCTCCTGCGACACTTCGTGACGGCCATCGGCCTTATAATGGCGGCAGTGTTCTTTCTGCGTTGAATTGAATAACGTGGATCTTGGGACGGCTGCCATGAATGTCAGAAAAGTCTAAGGATTTGCGATGCGGGCCGCGGTGCCTCAGTGGCGTTCGAGTGTAACCCGGCCCGCGTTGGGAAACCTGACAGGGAGGACGCCGCGGGGGGCGGGCGGTGTCTACACGATTCAACAATTCATGAAGGTCCTGATGATCCGCAGGTTCTTTCGCTGCTTCAGGTGTATCAGCGTCTCCGACATCGACAAATCAGAACCGTCCAGAGCGATCTTGACCAGCCTTGGGTCGCTGCCAAATTCAGCGTCAGAAACAAAACCAATTCCGAGCCCCGACGCAACAATCTCAAGCATCGCCTCGCGCCCTTCAGCGACCACCGCCGGCACAAGGGTAACACTGTTTCGCAGGGCTTCCTTTTCAAGCTTCTGACGGGTTTTCGAGCCTTTTTCGCGCAGGATCAGCGGGTATTTCTTCAGATCGGCGAGGCGGATCTGATCAATGCGGCGGTTCAGAAACGCCTTGGCCGCCACAGCCACTATAGCTGAGTTGCCCAGGCTTTCGGCATACATGTCGGAGCCGGGATCCTGACTGCCCACGACTCCGATTTCGGCGTCGTAGTTTCTCAGGCTTTCCAGCACATCCTCGCTGTTTCCGGTCAGTACCGAGATAGAGACCTCGGGATATCTGCTGCGAAACCGGACCAGACGGTCGGAGAGGTGAAAGGCGCTGTCGACCATGATCCTCAAGTGACCCTTAAGCGCGGCACGGCGCTCTGACAGCAGGTCATCTATGCGTTCCTCAACCTCGAAGAGCTGTTTTGTCGTCAACAACAGCTGTTCTGCCAGCGGCGTCAGGGTGATCTGCTTGCGCTCTCGGTTGAACAATAGAACGTCGTGATCGCTCTCGAGCTTGCGTACCTGTTCAGATACCGCAGGCTGGGTGAGCGCCAGGCGTTCGGCCGCGCGGGAAAAGCCGCCGGTCACTGCGACATAATGGAACGCCCTGATCTGACTATAATTCACTCGCTGTCCTCTCCATTCCTGTGCAGCCTGCAACATATAGGCTCAGCCTATCGTATTATTGATAATAACAATTTTTCAAATACATTTGCCGAGCATAGACCTTGTGAAAACATCGTCAGATCAAGGAAGCTTTCATGGGTACCGACACGGCGAAGATGAATTCACCCAAATTTGGCGCGCCCTATTTGCTTACGCCGGGGCCTTTGACAACGTCATATGAGGTCAAGGAAGCCATGCTGCGCGACTGGGGCAGCTGGGACGACGATTTCCGGGCGATGACCCGCAAGATGCGTACCCGGTTGCTGGCGCTGTTGGGCGCGGAGCGGGCGGAGTACGACTGCGTGCCGATCCAGGGTTCCGGGTCCTACTGCGTCGAGGCGATGCTGGGTTCTTTCGTTCCGAAAGATGGCAAGGTGCTAGTGTTGGCGAACGGTGCCTATGGTCTGCGGGCCGCCCGGACTATGGAGTACCTCGGCCGCGGCTTTCTTTTGATTGACAAGGGCGATTACCTGCCGCCGCGCGGCGATGAGGTCACCGCGATCCTGGAGCAGGATCAGGACATCACCCATGTCCTGATTATCCACTGTGAAACAAGCTCCGGCATTCTGAACCCGGTTGAAGAGCTGGCCGAGGCCGCGCATGCCGCAGGGCGCAAGGTTCTGGTCGACAGCATGTCTGCCTTTGGTGCGGTGCCACTGGATGCGTCGCGCGTCAAATACACGGCCATGGTCAGTTCGGCCAACAAATGCATCGAGGGCGTTCCAGGTTTTGGCTTCGTGATTGCCCGCAAGGACGAGATCGAGGCCGCCAAAGGCAACAGTCATTCGCTCTCTCTGGACGTGCATGCGCAATGGGCAACGATGGAGAAGACCGGCCAATGGCGGTTCACCCCGCCCACCCATGTGGTCGCGGCCTTTCTCAAGGCGCTTGACGCCCATCACGAAGAAGGCGGCGTCGCCGGACGTGGCGCGCGCTATACGCGCAACCGCGACGTGCTGGTCGAAGGAATGCGCGGGATCGGGTTCGAGACCCTGCTGGCAGACCGCTGGCTGAGTCCGGTCATCGTGACCTTCTTTTGCCCGGCAGATCCGAAGTTTGAATTCTCGCGCTTTTACGAGAGCATGAAGGACAAGGGCTTCATCATCTATCCCGGAAAGCTGACCGTCGTGGACAGTTTTCGGGTCGGCTGTATCGGCCAGATGGATGAGGATGTGATGCGTCAGGTTGTAACGGCCGCAAACCAGACTCTTGATGAAATGGGCGTAGCAACAGCAGCCCCGCCGCAGGCCGCGCTCGACGAACGCAAGAAACTCGCAGCATAGCACTCACAAGGATATCAGAATGATCATCACTTCTCCGGTCGAGGCGAACGACCGCAGCTATTCGACGCCCAGCACCTGTGCGATTGCAATCTGTCTTGATGGCTGTGAGCCAGAGTACTTGGACAAGGCAATCGCCGATGGGTTTATGCCGGCGCTCAAGCGGATGAAGGAACAAGGCACGGACCGGCTTGCGCATTCGGTCATCCCATCCTTCACCAACCCCAACAACCTCTCGATTGCCACCGGGCGTCCGCCGATTGTGCACGGGATTTGCGGCAACTATCTCTTTGAACCGGACACCGGTGAAGAAGTGATGATGAATGACGTGCGCTTTTTGCGCGCGCCGACAATCTTTGCCAAGTTCTACGAAGCCGGCGCCCGGGTGGCCGTCGTCACCGCCAAGGATAAGTTGCGGGCATTGCTGGGCGCAGGTCTGTCTTTCGAAGACGACCGTGCCAAATGCTTCTCGGCTGAGAAATCCGGCAGCTCGACACGCGCCGAGCACGGACAGGACCAAGCCAGCAAATGGCTGGGCATGGCACAGCCTGAGGTGTATTCGGCAGGGCTCTCGGAGTTTGTCTTTGCCGCCGGCGTGAAACTGCTCGAAGAGTGGAAACCCGATGTGATGTACCTGACCACCACGGATTACGTGCAACATAAATACGCCCCCGATCAGGCCGAAGCCAAGGCCTTCTACGAGATGTTCGACAACTACCTCGGTCAGCTCGACGCGCTGGGTGCGGCCATTGTCGTGACGGCCGATCACGGCATGAAGCCCAAGCATGACGCCAATGGCGCCCCTCAGGTGATTTACGTCCAGGACCTGCTGGACGAATGGCTAGGCGAAGCGGCCGCGCGTGTCATCCTGCCGATCACCGACCCTTATGTGGTGCACCACGGCGCGCTGGGTGGTTTCGGCACTGCCTATCTGCCAGAGGGTGCCGACGTGCCGGACATCATCGCCAAACTCGTGGCACAGCCCGAAATTCTGGAGGTGATGACCCGCAGCGAGGCTGTCGGCCGTTTCGAGCTGCCAGCCGACCGGATCGGTGACATCGTGATGATCTCGACCGAGAACATGACCATTGGCACCTCCAAGCACCGTCATGATCTGGCAGCCCTGAACGAGCCTCTGCGCAGCCACGGCGGCCTGACCGAACAGGAGGTGCCGTTTATTTGCAACCGGGTTCTGGATCTGCCCTCGGCGCCGGTCCTGCGCAACTTCGACGCCTTCTTCTTTGCAACAAAGGCGGCCGCTCTCGAAGAGGCAACGGCATGAACACGAGGATGAAAACGGAGATCCGTAGCGAAGGCATGCGCATCGGCGGCGAGGTTGTCTTTACCGATGATGTGGTCGAGGTGCTTTATCCTTATACCAATGAGGTGATAGGCACCGTGCCCGCCGGGACCGCCGGACATGCCCGCAAGGCGTTCGAGATCGCGGCCAATTACAAACCCAAGCTGAGCCGTTACGAGCGCAGTCAGATCCTGCAGAGGGCAGGGGAATTGATTGGCGAAAGGCGCGAAGATCTGGCGAAATGGCTGACGCTGGAGCTGGGCATCTGCCACCAGCACGCGATCTATGAAACCAAGCGGGCGCAGGATGTCTACCAATTCGCCGCGGCCGAGGCGTTGAAGGACGATGGCGAGATCTTTTCCTGCGATCTGACGCACAACGGTAAAGCCCGCAAGATCTTCACCAAACGCGAGCCGGTCCGCACGATCTCGGCGATCACGCCGTTCAACCACCCGCTGAACATGGTCAGCCACAAGATCGCGCCGTCGATCGCTACCAACAACTGCATGGTCTGCAAGCCGGCGGAGCTGACGCCGCTGACCTGCATCGCGCTGGCGGACATCCTGTACGAGGCGGGTCTGCCGCCAGAGATGTTCCAGGTGGTGACCGGCATGCCGCAGGACATCGGCGATGAGATGATCACCAATGACAACATCGACATCATCACCTTTACCGGTGGGGTGCCGGTGGGCAAGATCATCGCTGCCAAGGCAGGCTACAAGCGGCAGGCGCTCGAGCTGGGCGGGAATGACCCGCTGATCATCTGCAATGATCTGTCTGACGCCGACCTCGAAAAAGCCGCGACCATTGCCGTGGCCGGGGCCACCGGCAATTCCGGCCAACGCTGCACCGCTATCAAGCGCATCTTGGTACAGGAGAGCGTGGCCGAGAAATTCGTGCCGCTGGTGCTGGAGAAAGCCAAGAAGATCAAGTTTGGCGATCCGCGCGACCCGGAAACTGAACTAGGCTGCGTGATCCATTCGAAGGCGGCAGAGCTGTTCGAGAACAGGGTGCTGCAGGCGGAAAAGGATGGCGCGAAAATCCTCTATCATCCGGAACGCCGCGGCGCTCTCCTGCCGCCGATTGTCGTGGACCATGTGCCCCATCACAGCGAACTGGTGATGGAAGAGACCTTTGGCCCGATCATCCCGATCGTTCGGGTGCCGGACGTTGACGAAGAGGTCATGGCAATCTCGAACTCGACCGAGTTTGGCCTGTCCTCTGGGGTTTGCACCAACGACCTGAATCGTGCGATTGCCTATATCAACGGTCTTGATGTCGGCACCTGCAACATCTGGGAACAGCCGGGTTTCCGGATCGAGATGTCGCCTTTCGGTGGCATCAAGGACAGCGGAAACGGGGTCAAGGAGGGTGTCATCGAAGCGAAGAAATTCTTCACCAACGTCAAGACCTACTCGCTGCCCTGGCCCGAATAGCGTGCGGATCGAATTGACAAGCCGGGCCCCCGCGGTCTCGGCCTTCCCTGCCGCCAGCACGGCGGCCTGCGCCGATTATCGATCGGCAACATGCAGCATCGGCCACCTTCCGGCGTTCTTCCAAACTCAGGTGAGGGTAGCAGCGCCCCATTCATCATTCTTCCTGCAAGCTTCTGTATTCGTACAGAATTTGCACTTCGTTTGTGAATCCACCCCGGCTACATCTGATGTTGCAACCATCCAGAAATGTCACCGGCTGCGCAAAGCGGGAATGTCACCAAGAGGCGTGACGGGAGCAAGGCTTTGCAGCCCGGAGACCTCATATATCGGAGGGCTGAAAAGCCTTGCGAGGCTCAAGGTCATAGACCGAGCTGTCGCCGCTCTTTCTTATTGTAGAATGCTTTGATGCCTTCTTCGCGCAGGATCTCTTCGAAGGCGCGCCAGGCGAGGCCATCGCCGAAAAAGGGCGGGTTATCGGAAACCGTCAACGTGCCGAACTGGTTCTCCACGGACAGGATCCAGCCGGGATCGATGCTGGTCCGGTAGATCTCAACATCGAAATGATGCCCGTCGATGACGACGGATTGCGTGTAGTCGGAGAAGATGATCTCTGGGTCGTCGTCGGCAGTCATGCCTTCATTCTTGGGCCTGTTCAGCCGCGTGCACAATCTTCTTCTTGGCCCGCGACCCTGACGGCCGGCCTGGTCTCCGGCCATTCGGCTTGTAACCCATCTTCTCTGAGTTCG
>NZ_JAXMOX010000114.1:0-14704 GCF_034669605.1 Leisingera sp. | reverse complement strand
CTGAGTTTCTTTTGGCACCAGCCCGTCGCTATCGGCAAGAGCGGAGTGTTTCCAAAGCCGCCCGCGCCTGCGGGCACCGCCTGCGGCCAGACCTCCAGGCCTGCCAGCAGCAACCCGCCGATCGCGCCCTGCACCAGAAGATAGATGAACAGCATCGCCACTGTGCTTTCCCCCTGGCAGCAAAGACCGGTGGCCAGCGACCCCAGCGCATAGAACAGCCCGCCCGCAACCGGCACCAGAATCAGCCAGTTGAACGCAGCGGGATCCGGCTGCAGCACCATCATAACCCCGGCAAAGCCAAAAAGTACGGCGCCGACCCGGACCCAGCCGATCCGCAGTTTCAGGAACAGAACCGATATCAGCACAATCAGAATCGGCGAGGTGAACAATCCCGCCAACGCCTGTGCAATCGGCATCAAGGCGACAGCCGCAAAATAAAACACCATCGCAACCGCAACCAGCACGGCACGCAGCAGCACCGCGCCTGTCCTGTACGGGGCCAGGCCGCCAAACCCGGCCCGGGCCATCAGCCACAGAAACGGCAGCGCGACAATGCTCCGCAGCAGATAGAACTGGCCCAGCCCGATCTGTTCGGCCATCAGCGGCACCGCGTTGTCGGTGATGCCGATTATCATCATTGCCGCCAGCATGGCATGGGCGGCCGCCGACTGGCTGCCGGTCTCTGCGGAAAGGGTCGCTGTTTGTTTCATACCCTTTCCATTGCCCGCAACATTCCGCAATATCTGTCCTCTAAACGACACCAAAGTGATTCAGGGGAGGAAACTGATGGGGTGGATGGCGGATGAAACCGGTCTGGAGAAGACCGCCGCGAATTATGTGCCGCTGACGCCGCTGTCGCATCTGCAGCGTGCAGCGCAGGTGTTTCCGGAGCATCTTGCAGTCAGCTATGGCAAGCACCGCAAGACCTATGCCGAATACCACGCACGCTGCAGCCGGCTGGCCTCGGGGCTGGTCAAGCTGGGTGTGAAACCGGGGGACGTAGTGGCGACCCTGCTTCCGAACATCCCGGCCCAGGCCGAGGCGCATTTCGGGGTGCCTGCCTGCGGGGCGGTGCTGAACACGATCAATACCAGGCTGGATGTGGGCACGGTGTCCTATATCTTCGGCCATGGCGAGGCCAAGGCGGTGCTGGTCGATACGCAATTCCTGGACCTGGCCGAGGCCGCGGTTGCGGAAATGGACGGCCCGGCCCCGGTTCTGATCGAGGTGGCGGACGATCAGGCAAGCTGGCACGCAACCGGCCGCCACTTGGAATATGAAGCGCTGCTGGCCAGCGGTGACCCTGAATTCCAGTGGATCATGCCCGAGGATGAATGGGAAAGCCTGGCGCTGAACTATACCTCCGGCACCACCGGGCGGCCCAAGGGCGTGGTTTACCACCACCGAGGCGCCTATCTGATGACCATGGGCACGGTGATCTCCTGGCGGATGGTGCTGCATCCGGTCTATCTGACCATCGTGCCGCTGTTCCACTGCAACGGCTGGAACCACAGCTGGATGATGCCGCTGGTCGGCGGCACGCTGGTTTGCTGCCGCGATATCACCGCGCAGAACATCTATAACGCCATCCACTACGAGGGCGTCACCCATTTCGGCGGCGCACCGATCGTGCTGAACATGATTGTCAACGCGCTGGACGAGGAACGCCGCACCTTCGGCCACACGGTGGAGGTTTTCACCGCAGGCGCGCCGCCTGCTCCGGCCACACTGTCGAAGATCGAAAACCTCGGCTTCAACGTCACCCATGTTTACGGGCTGACCGAAACCTTCGGCCATGTCACCGAATGCTATTGGAAAGCAGCCGAGTGGGACGGGCTGGACAAGGCCGGCATAGCCGCCAGAAAGGCGCGCCAAGGTGTTGCCATGCCAATGCTGGAGCCGGTGGTAGTGCGCGACAGCGCGCACAACACCCTGCCGATGGACGGCGAAAGCCAAGGCGAGATCGCGTTGCGCGGCAATGTGGTGATGAAGGGCTACCTGAAAAACCCCGAAGCCACTGCGGAGGCCTTCAAGGGCGGCTATTTCAACTCCGGCGATCTCGCGGTGCAGCACCCGGACGGCTATATCCAGATAGCGGACCGGGCCAAGGACATCATCATCTCGGGCGGGGAGAACATTTCCTCGGTTGAGGTGGAGGGTGTGCTGATGGCGCATCCGGATGTGCTGCTGGCCGCTGTCGCGGCGATGCCGGACGCGAAATGGGGCGAAGTGCCTTGTGCCTTTGTCGAGCTGAAACCCGGCGCCGCAGAAGACGACGCGGCATTGATCGCCTTTACGCGCAAGACGCTGGCGGGCTTCAAGGCGCCCAAGAAAGTGGTGTTCCAGGAGCTGCCGAAAACCTCCACTGGCAAGATCCAGAAGTTCGAACTGCGGAAAATCGCCAAGACCCTGTAACTTTTCATGGCGAAACAGCATCCGGGGGCGGCAAAGCAATTTGCTGCCCCTGTTTTATGTGATTATCCTTGCAGCAACGATAAGAATGGGGGCCGGGCTGGCTGCATGACGGCATTGAAGGAATTCGAGCGGCTGGAGGCTGCGGGCTTGTGGCGCGCAGACCGGCAAGCGCAGCGGCGGGATGTGATCATCTCGCTGGGGGATGCGACGCTGACCATTGCCAGTATGAACGACCTGCCGCTGGCGCATTGGTCGCTGGCCGCGGTCGAGCGCGCCAATCCCGGAGAGTTCCCGGCCCTGTTCCACCCCGATGGCGACCCTGGAGAGACTCTGGAACTGGCGCAGGACGAAACCGCCATGCTGGAAGCGATCGCCCGGGTGCAAAACGCCATCGGCCGCTCCCGCGCACGGCCCGGGCGGCTGCGGGCCGTCAGTATCCTGGGCACATTGGCGCTGGTACTGGCGCTGCTGGTCCTGTGGCTGCCGGGGGCAGTCACCCGGCATGCGGTCAGCGTGGTTCCCGACATTAAGCGCAAGGCCATTGGCCAGGCATTGCTGGGCCGGATCGAGCGGGTCTCGGGCCCCGCCTGCGCGACCCCCGAAGCCGCACCGATCCTGAAGGATCTGGCACAGCGCACCGGGGTGCGGCAGCTGGCGGTGCTTCGCTCTGGCATTCCCGGCAGCCTCCATCTGCCTGGCGGCATCGTGCTTCTGAACCGTTCGTTCGTTGAGGATTTCGAGGACCCGGCGGTGGCAGCCGGCGCCATCCTGGCGGAACGCGCCCGGGCCGCAGCCAGCGACCCGATGTTCGAACTGCTGCACGCCGGCGGGTTTCTGTCCACTTTCAAGCTGTTGACCACCGGCGAACTGGACCGGGCTGCGCTGGATGCCTATTCCGAGGCCACCCTGGCCAGCCCGCGGCCGGAATTGCCGGATCAGCTGCTGCTGTCGGAATTTGCCCGCGCGGCCCTGCCCTCCTCGCCCTATGCCTACGCGCTGGACATCACCGGCGAAACGGTGCTGGGGCTGATCGAGGCGGATCCGATGGCGGGCCGCGACCAGGAGCCGCTGCTGAATGACCGCGACTGGGTGCAACTGCAGAATATCTGCGGCTGATTCCCCCCTTGAAATTGCCGGATCGCTCTATATTTTCTGCACCTAAGCGAGGACGGCCTCCCCCACTCCGGGACAACGCTCCGGGACGGCCCGGCACAATCTTAGGGGATAGGCCATGCGCACCGCCAAAGACCGTTTCCGCCATGCCATTTCATTTGAACTGTTGGGCCTGCTGCTTGTCACGCCAGTCGGCGCCTGGCTGTTTCACATACCTTTCCAGCATTTCGGAGCGGCAGCCCTTATCTGTTCTATAATCGCAACCCTTTGGAACTATGTCTATAATGTTGCTTTCGACCGCGCAATGCAGCGTCAGACGGGCAGCACTCAGAAGACGATAGCACAGCGTATTCTACATGCCGTTATGTTCGAACTGGGCCTGTTGCTGGCACTGATGCCATTCCTGGCCTGGTTCCTGGGGGTGACCCTGCTGGAGGCCTTTGTGATGGATATTGGTTTTGCCGGTTTCTACCTCGTCTATGCCTTCGCCTTTAACTGGGGCTATGACATCGTCTTCCCGGTTCCAGCGGCCAGGGCGGCTGAAGTTGCAAATGCCGGCTGAGCAGCTTGTACAGCACACAAAAAAGCCGGGGCAAACCCCGGCTTTTTCCGTTTGTACAGAGGTGCCGCTACTTGCTTAGCTTGGCACCGGAGAAGCCGGCCTTCTGCACTTTGGCCAGTGCGGCAGCGGCCTTTGCCTGGTGGCGGAACGGGCCTGCCAGAACCACCTTGTAGGGCTGCCCCTTGCGGCTGACCGTGCCAAGACGCACCGGCAGCCCGGAGGCGGCAAGGCGGCGGGCGGCGGCTTTTGCCTGCCCGGCATCGGAAAAGGTTGCGGCGCGAACATAGCGGCGCCATTCCGTCTGCTGCGGGGCAGCCGCCTGCGGGGCAGAGCGGGTGGACAGGCGCAGACCTGAGGGCTGCGCTTCTGCCGGGCTGCGGCGCGCTTTGCGCGGCAGTGTCAGTGCGGGGCGGTCCAGCGGAAGCTGCACCAGTTTGCGCGGCACGCCATCGGTCCAGATCCGCGCCATCTGCGCATCGCCCTCGGGCGTGCGCACGCCGCGCATCCTGTTCAGGCGGCCGTCCTCACGTTCCACTGCCAGATAGCCAGCCGGGACTTGGGCAAAACCGGTCACCACTGCCGGGCGCACGGTACGCACCCCACGCTGCGGGTTCAGCCGCCCGTCGGACCAGACCGGACGGTACCCCTGGGGCACCGTGAAACTGTTGCTGAGCCGGCGGTCCTGATAGATATGCGTCTGCACCACGCGCGTATTCGGGGTCAGGCGCAAAGAAGACTGTGCGCCGCTGCCCTGCCCGCCGTAGGTCACCGGTGGAACAGCTTGCGGGCCGCAGCGCCCGCCGGCGGCGTTGGAGTACTGGCGGCTGATGTCCGAAAGGCCGGCACAAGCGCCCCCACCTGCGGGCTGCGCTGCTGCCGGAGCCGGCACTGCCGGCGCCGGGGCTGGCTTGGGCGTCACCCGCACGACCTTCTTGGCTGCCGGTTCCGATGCTGGAGCAGCCGCCGCGGCTGCGGGCCGGGCGCTGGTGGATTGCGGTGTGCGGCGCGGCTTGGCTGTGGTGGCGACCCTGGGCGCAGCAGCAGGTTTGGCTGCGGACGGCGTCCGTTTTGCCGCTGCCGGCGCTGCTGCCCCCGATTGTGCGGGCTGCCGGCCCGGCTCCAGCGTGATCAGTTCCGGCCCCGGGGCCGCCTGCTGCTGCCGCGTAGTGCCTGCCAGCTTGGTCGGCGCATAGCCGCAGATCTGCTTGCGCGAGCGGGAGACGCGCGGAACCCAGGCGACATTGCCGTCAATGCCTGCGCGGATGTAGATACAGCCGCGGCTGTCCACATATTGCTTGCCGGTGTAGGAGACAGGCGGAAACTCGGCGGGCGGGCTGGTTTCACGCAGGGTTTGCGCCTGTATACCTGCTGCGCCAGTTATCCCCGCAATGATGGCCAGTGCAATAATTCTAGTTATTTTCATTCCTGAGCCCCACAAAATATGGCTGCAGGATGCCTGAAACAGGCCTGTGAGTAAAGATTCTGCGGCAGCAATAAGGCCGCAAGCCGGCAATATTCACGCGAATTGGACCCTGATTTCCGGCCCCAAGCGGTGGCCGAACATTCTGGCCAAGGCGCTTGCGGCTGCCCTGGCCGGTGTTTTGGATCATTTGGTGCCGAACATCCGGTCGCCGGCATCGCCCAGGCCGGGCAATATGTAACCCTTCTCGTTCAACTGCCGGTCGAGCGAGGCGGTCACGATCGGCACATCCGGGTGCGTTTCCTTCATGCGCGCAACACCTTCTGGCGAGGCCAGCAGGCAGAGGAAACGGATGTTGTTCGCGCCGGCCTTTTTCAACAGGTCGATGGCAGCGGCTGAGCTGTTGCCGGTCGCCAGCATCGGGTCGACAGCGATCACCAGCCGGTCTTCCAGCGCTTCGGGCGCCTTGAAGTAATATTGCACCGGTTCCAGGGTTTCCTCGTCGCGGTACAGGCCAACAAAGCCGACACGAGCCGAGGGGATCAGCTCCAACACCCCGTCCAGCATGCCGTTGCCCGCACGCAGGATCGACACAAGCGCCAGTTTCTTGCCGGCCAGGATCGGCGCGTCCATCTCCTCCATCGGGGTTTCGATGTTGGTGGTGGTCAGCGCCATTTCGCGGGTGATTTCATAAGCCAGAAGTTGGGTGATCTCACGCAGCAGGCGGCGGAAGCCGGCCGTGGATGTGCCCTTGTCCCGCATCAGGGTCAGCTTGTGCTGCACAAGCGGGTGATCAACAACAGTCAGGTGGTCGGTCATGGGGCACTCCTTGGTATCTGCATCCGGCGGGTCTGTTTGCAGCGCTTTTACGGGCTTGGCCGCGGCTGGCAAGCGGGTTTTGACCATCGGGTCAAAGAAAGCTTTTGCCGGGGCCTTGGGCCGGGACATTCAGATGGGCAGCGATTGAGGCCGCCACATCGGCGAATTTGACCTGCCCGATGGTGCCTGCGTCAAGCCCCGCGATCAGCACCGGCACTTGTTCGCGGGTATGGTCGGAGCCGGGCCAGCTGGGGTCGTTGCCATGATCGGCGGTCAGCAGCAGCATATCGCCCTTGTGCAGTTTGCCCTGCAGGCGGCCGATTTCCGCATCGAACCACTCCAGCGCGCGGGCATAGCCGGGGATGTCGCGGGTGTGGCCGTGCATACTGTCGAACTCGACAAAGTTGGCGAAGGTCAGGCTGCCCTGCTCCGCCGTCTCCACCGCATGAAAGAGATGCTCCATCAGCCTGGCATCAGAGCCCTTTTTCAGAGTGTCGATGCCGGACATGGAGAAGATGTCGCCGATCTTGCCGATGGCATGGACCCGGCCGCCTGCGTCCTGCACCCAGTTGGTCAGCACCGGCGCCGGCGTTGTGATGGCAAAGTCGCGGCGGTTGGTGGTGCGGGTGAAGCCTTGCTCTGCCGAGCCGATGAAGGGGCGCGCGATGACCCGGCCCACTTTCATTGCGTGCAGGCGCGGGGCAATGGCTTTGCAAAGCTCCAGCAGGCGATCGAGGCCGAAGGTTTCCTCATGTGCGGCGATCTGGAAAACGCTGTCGGCGGAGGTGTAGCAGATCGGCTTGCCCGTCCGCATATGTTCGGCGCCAAGGGTGTCGAGGATCACCGTGCCGGAGGCGTGGCAGTTGCCCAGGATGCCGCCGGTGCCGGCCTGCTCCGCAACAAAAGCCGTCAACGCCTCCGGGAAAGAGGGCGCCTGATCGGGGAAGTAATGCCAGTCCCAGGGCACCGGCAGGCCCGCCAGCTCCCAATGGCCGGATGGCGTATCCTTGCCGCGGCTGAGCTCGCGGGCGCAGCCCCACAGGCCCTGCGGATCCGCGTCCAGACCCGGGAACGGCACCGAGGACGCCAGCCGCATCGCGGCGCCAAGGCCGAGGCGCTCCAAGTTCGGCAGATGCAGCGGGCCGCTGCGCCCCTCGTCTGCCCGGCCGGCGGCGCAGGCCTGGGCGATATGGGCCAGCGTGTTGGCACCAAGGTCCGGCAGGTCGCCGTTGAAGAATTTCCCGGCATCTGGCGCACCGCCGATGCCAACGGAATCCATTACCACTAGGAAGGCACGGGGCATCAGGAGATCCTTTCGTGAACCAGCGGCGGCAGGGCGTCCGGCGCCGCCCCGATGGAGACCGCGGCAACAAGAGCGGCCTCCGCCATATCTGCCGCATCGTCGCTGGCCGCGTGAATGCAGGCAAGGGTGTCCCCTGCCCCGACCTGCTGGCCCAGGCGGACGAGACCCGAAATACCGACGCCCGGGTGAATACGGTCGCTTTCCACCATCCGGCCGCCGCCAAGGCGGACAACGGCCAGGCCGAGCGCCTCGCCGTTCATGGCCGTGACGAACCCTGCCGATAGTGTCTTGACCTCCCTGATGACTTCTGCGCCGGGCAGATGATCCTGCCATCTGTCTGCAAAGTCAGCGGGGCCGCCCAGAGCCGCGATCATCCGGGCCAAGCGGTCTGCCGCGCTGCCATCCGTTAGGGCTGCAGTGATCTTGTCCGCGCCCTCAGCCGCGTCCGCGGCCAACCCCGCGTGAACAAGCAGTTCACCGCCCAGTACCGACGAGATTTCAGCCAGCGGCCCGTTGGCTTTGGCGGTCAGCATCCGCATCACCTCTGCCACCTCCAGCGCATTGCCCAGGGCGGGCGCCAGCGGTTGGTTCATGTCGGTGATCAGCGCCGAGGTCCGGCAGCCCGCCGCATTGGCAGTATCGCAGAGGGATTGCGCCAAAGCGCGCGCCTCATCCGCCGTTTTCATGAAAGCACCGGAGCCGATCTTGACGTCCAGCACCAGCGCATCCGGGCTGGCGGCCAGCTTCTTGGAGAGGATCGAAGCGGTGATCATGTCTAGGCTTTCGACCGTCGCGGTTACATCGCGGATGGCATAAAGCCGCTTGTCCGCAGGTGCGATCTGCGCCGTGGCGCCGACAATGGCGCAGCCGGCATCCTGCATCATCCGGCGCAGATGGTCTTCGCTGACGCTGACGGAGACGCCGGGAATGGCTTCCAGCTTATCCAGGGTGCCGCCGGTATGGCCCAGGCCGCGGCCCGAGATCATCGGCACATAGGCGCCGCAGGCGGCCAGTGCGGGCGCCAGCAGCAGCGAGACGCAATCCCCCACGCCGCCGGTGGAATGCTTGTCCAGCACCGGCCCGTCCAGATCCCAGTCCAGCACATCGCCGGTGTCGCGCATCGCCAGCGTCAGGGCGCGGCGGCCCTCGACACTCAGCCCCTGCAGGCAAACGGCCATGGCAAAGGCGCCGGCCTGCGCATCGGACACCGCACCGCTGGCCAGCCCTTGGGCAAACCAGCGCAGATCTTCTTCGCCAGGTGTTTCACCGCGCCGCAGCATTGCATTGATGGCGCGGGCATCCATCAGCAGCGCTCCATATGGTCCGTGTCAAAAGCGCCCGGCAGCAGATCGCCGATTGTGGTGTCTTTCTCGGCGCCGTCGGTGGTGGCCAGGGTCACTTTGACGTCACCGGTGCCGAACTCCTTGAGCTTCTGGCGGCAGCCCCCGCAAGGCGGAATCGGTGCGGGGCAGTCGGCGACCACATAGACCTCTGCCAGCTCCGTCTCGCCCGCCGCCACCATCGCGGCAATGGCGCCGGCCTCGGCGCAGGTGCCCTCCGGGTAGGCCACGTTTTCGACATTGCAGCCCACGTAAATCTGGCCGGAAGCCGAACGGACAGCCGCACCGACCTTGAAATTTGAATACGGTGCGTAGGCGTTTTCGCGGACGGCAGTGGCAGCGGCTTTGAGGCTCATCGGTGCTTCCCCGGTTTTTGATCATCTGGTCAGAATGCCGCAGCCTAGCTGAATTGCCCCGGTGAGCGGAAGCCCCCTAATGCAGTTCCTGTGTTCCCCTGCTGCCATGCTGCATACGCCGGGCAAGGTTGCCTCCGGCAGTTGCACAGCGCCGCGGGGCGCGCTGAGGCGTGCCTTCATGCCCGGCACCGGGCCGCCGCCAGGGGAGCGGATGCGGCCGGCGATGATCAACCGCCCTGACCATCCGGCAACAGGCCACGGACAAGCCTGCCTGAGCGGCAGAAAATCCAGGGCGCCTGGCCGTTCAGGCGGCGGACGGGAAAGCTGTGCACGGTTCGGGACTTCACCACCGGTGGCCAATGCTCTTCGCTCCCGGTCCTGGTGATTGGGCACGGTCAGGCAGCGATGGCCTTCGGCAATTCCATCAGGATCTTCAGTCACAATGCGGGTTGTGCCGGGGGTTTTCGCCGGCCCCCTTTTCAACCCACAGGCTCAGGCCGTGTTTGCACGGCACCGAAGTTTGCGGAACATCCGCGGGGTGAAACATTTTCATCTTTACAGCCAAGGCATTGGTAGAAAACGGAATATCATTGCGCCGCACATCAGCCGACGGGCGGGATCCGCGATTGCATCGCTCACTTTTTACTCCCAATTCACTTGGCAGCCCGGTGGCCTTGCGGCAGGATCCGGACAACAAGCCGCCGCCGCAACTGCCGCCGCGTTCATTTGCGTCAGTTTGGACTAGGTTTCCGGCAGGAAAAATGGTTTAACGCTAAACAAAATCGATATCCAGGAGCGCCAGATGTCCGATCAACAGAACCTGCGCCAAGCCGCACTCAACTATCACGAGTTTCCGCAGCCCGGTAAGCTGGAGATCCGCGCGACCAAACCGATGGCCAACGGCCGCGATCTGGCGCGCGCCTATTCCCCGGGCGTGGCGGAGGCCTGCATCGAAATCAAGGCGGATGAGGCCAATGCCGCCCGCTATACCTCGCGCGGCAATCTGGTTGCGGTTGTGACGAACGGCTCGGCGGTACTGGGGCTGGGCAACATCGGTGCGCTGGCCTCGAAGCCGGTGATGGAGGGCAAGGCGGTCCTGTTCAAGAACTTCGCGGGCATCGACTGCTTTGACATCGAAGTCAACGAAAGCGACCCCGAGAAGCTGGCCGATATCGTCTGCTCGCTGGAGCCGACGTTCGGCGCGATCAATCTGGAAGACATCAAGGCGCCGGATTGCTTTGTGGTGGAAAAGCTGTGCCGCGAGCGGATGAACATCCCGGTTTTCCATGACGATCAGCATGGGACAGCCATCGTCGTAGGGGCCGCTGCCAAGAACGCCCTGCATGTGGCGGGCAAGTCGTTTGACGAGATCAAGATCGTCTCAACCGGCGGCGGTGCGGCTGGGATCGCCTGCCTCAACATGCTGGTGAAGCTGGGGGTGAAGCGCGAGAACATCTGGCTCTGCGATATTCACGGGCTGGTCTATGAGGGCCGCGAAGAGGACATGAACCCGCAGAAAGCGGCCTTTGCCCAGTCCTCGGACAAGCGGACGCTGGATGAGGTGGTTGACGGCGCTGATCTGTTCCTGGGGTTGTCCGGACCGAACGTGCTGAAGCCGGAAATGGTCGGCAGAATGGCCAAACGGCCAATCATCTTTGCCCTGGCCAACCCGACACCCGAAATCATGCCCGACCAGGCACGCAAGGTGGCGCCGGATGCGATCATCGCTACCGGGCGCAGCGATTTTCCAAACCAGGTCAACAACGTGCTGTGCTTCCCCTTCATTTTCCGCGGGGCGCTGGACGTGGGGGCGACCGAGATCAACGACGCGATGCAGATTGCCTGTGTCGACGGCATCGCCGAACTGGCGCGGGCAACGACCAGCGCCGAAGCGGCGGCGGCCTATAAGGGCGAGCAGCTGACATTCGGCGCCGATTACCTGATCCCCAAGCCGTTTGACCCGCGACTGGTGGCGGTGGTGTCCTCTGCCGTGGCCAAGGCGGCGATGGAAAGCGGTGTTGCGAACCGGCCGATCAAGGATATCGAAGCCTATAAGCAAAAGCTGAACCAAACCGTCTTCAAATCCGCCCTGCTGATGCGTCCGGTGTTCGAGGCTGCCCGCGCCGCCGCCCGCCGCATTGTCTTTGCCGAGGGCGAGGACGAGCGGGTGCTGCGCGCCGCCCAGGCGATTCTGGAGGAGACAACCGAAACCCCGGTCCTGATCGGCCGCCCGGAAGTAATTGAGCGCCGCTGTGAGCGGCTGGGGCTGGATGTGCGTCCCGGCCGTGACTTTCAGCTGGTCAATCCGGAAAACGACCCGCGGTATTACGACTATTGGAACAGCTATCACAAGCTGATGCAGCGGCGCGGCGTAAGCCCGGACCTGGCCAAGGCGATCATGCGCACCAATACCACCGCAATCGGCGCCATCATGGTCCATCGCGGCGAGGCGGACAGCCTGATCTGCGGCACGTTCGGCGAATACCGCTGGCATATGAACTATGTGGAGCAGGTTCTGGGCGGCAACAGCTACGCGCCGCACGGGGCGCTTTCGCTGATGATCCTGGAGGACGGGCCGCTGTTCATTGCCGACACCCATGTGCGGATTGAGCCAACGCCAGAACAGATCGCAGAAACCGTTATCGGCGCAGCCCGCCATGTGCGCCGCTTTGGCCTGGAACCGAAGATTGCGCTGTGTTCGCAATCGCAATTCGGCAATATCGCCTGCGACACCGGCAGCCGGCTGCGCGCGGCGCTGGAAATCCTCGACGACAGGCGCCGGGATTTTGCCTATGAGGGAGAAATGAACATCGACAGCGCGCTGGACCCTGAGCTGCGCGAACGGATCTTCCCCAATTCGCGGCTGGAGGGCGCGGCCAATGTGCTGATCTTTGCCCATGCCGATGCTGCCTCGGGGGTGCGCAACATCCTGAAAATGCGGGCCGGCGGGCTGGAGGTCGGGCCGATCCTGATGGGCATGGGCAACCGCGCCCATATCGTTTCCCCCTCGATCACCGCGCGCGGGCTTTTGAACATGGCCGCCATTGCCGGCACCCCGGTGGCGCACTACGGTTAAACCTGCGGCTGGGAATTAACGCTGGCCGCCCATCCGGGGAGGCCAGTAGGGGGACCAGCCATGAGAGGGCATTGCCACTGCGGCGCCGTGCATTGGGAGAGCCAGGCCGAAGCGGCCTGGAGCTGCTACTGTCATTGCGCCGATTGCCGCCGCAATTGCGCGGCACCTGTCACCGCATTTTTCGGACTGCCGCATGAGTCGGTCGCATGGTCCGGTTCAGAGCCGCAGATCTACAATTCCTCTACCGGTGTCGAGCGGCTGTTCTGCAGCGCCTGCGGCACCCAGATGGCCTATCGCACTGCACGCGATACGGTGAATATCCACATGTACACAGCGACCTTGGAATGCCCCGGGGAACTGCCCCCCAGGTTCCATGTCTTCCACTCCGACCATGTGAGCTGGCTGGAGCTGAAAGACAGGCTGCCCCGCTACGGCCGGGGCAGAGATCATGATGCGTAGCCGCTGACCGGGCTGGCGGACGCTTATCTGGCGTAGCCGATAGCCCGCAGAGCATCCTTGATTTCGTCCAGCACAGCGGGATCGTCGATCGTTGCAGGCATCTTCCACGGCGTGCCATCAGCGATGTTCACCATGGTGCCGCGCAGGATCTTTCCGGAACGGGTCTTGGGCAGCCGGTCGACCACCGCCGCAAGTTTGAAGGCAGCAACCGGGCCGATCTTCTCGCGCACCAGTTTAACGACCTCGGCGACCACCTCGCCAGGGTCGCGGCCAGCGCCGGAATTCAGGCAGAGGAAGCCAACAGGTATCTGGCCCTTGAGGCTGTCCGCCACACCAATCACCGCGCATTCGGCAACATCCGGGTGGCCCGACAGCACTTCCTCCATGCCGCCGGTCGACAGGCGGTGGCCCGCCACATTGATCACATCATCTGTGCGCGCCATGATGTAGAGATAGCCGTCCTCGTCCTTCATGCCGGCATCGCCGGTCTCGTAGTAGCCGGGGAAGGTGGTGAGGTAGCTTTTCCTGAACCGGTCCCCGGCATTCCACAGAGTCGGCAGGGTGCCCGGCGGCAACGGCAGCTTCACTGCAATGGCGCCCAGTTCGCCTGGTGCCACCGGGTTGCCGCCCTCGTCCAGAATGTCCACCTCATAGCCGGGCATCGGCAGCGCAGGCGAGCCGAGCTTGGTCGGCAGTTCTTCTATCCCCAGGGGGTTGGCGGCAATCGACCAGCCGGTTTCAGTCTGCCACCAGTGGTCCACCACCGGAACCTTCAGCTGTTCCTGCGCCCAGGTGATGGTGTCGGGATCGGCGCGCTCGCCGGCCAGATAGACCTGCTGCAGGCAGCTCAGATCGTATTTGCGGACGAATTCGCCCTTGGGGTCCTCCCGCTTGACCGCGCGGAAAGCGGTGGGGGCAGTAAAGAAGCTTTTGACCCCATGCTCGGAAATAACCCGCCAGAAGGTGCCAGCATCCGGCGTTCCCACCGGCTTGCCCTCGAACACCACTGTCGTGTTGCCGTGGATCAGCGGACCGTAGCAGATATAGGAGTGACCGACGACCCAGCCCACATCCGACGCCGCCCAGAACACATCGCCGGGATCAACGTTGTAGATGTTCTTCATCGTCCAGTTCAGCGCCACCAGCTGGCCCGCAGTGTGGCGGATCACCCCCTTGGGCTGGCCGGTGGTGCCGGAGGTGTAGAGGATATAGGAGGGGTGGTTGCCCTCTACCGGAACACATTCAGCGGGTTCCACTCCGTATTGGAACCCATGCCAGTTCACATCCCGGCCCGGGATCAGATCCGCCACTTCCTGTTCGCGCTGGAAGATCACGCAGAACTCCGGCTTATGTTCCGCGAGGTCGATAGCGCCGTCCAGCAGCGGCTTGTAATGCACGGTCCGGCCTGGCTCGATCCCGCAGGAGGCGGCGATGATCGCCTTGGGCTTGGCGTCGTCGATCCGCACTGCCAATTCGTTGGAAGCAAAGCCGCCGAACACCACCGAATGCACCGCGCCGATGCGGGCGCAGGCCAGCATCGCCTCAAGCGCCTCAGGGATCATCGGCATGTAGATGATGACCCGGTCGCCCTTTTCGATGCCCTTGGCACGCAGCGCCCCGGCCAGAGTGGCGACACGGTTGCGCAGTTCGACATAGGAGATTTCACGCTTGGTCTGGGTGACAGGGCTGTCATAGATGATCGCGGTCTGCTCGCCGCGGCCCTGTTCGACGTGACGGTCTACGGCATTGTAGCAGGTGTTCACCTTGGCATCGGCAAACCATTCGTAAAGACCGTCGCCTTTGTCAAACAACGCCTGTTTCGGGGCTTCAACCCAATTGAT
>NZ_JAXMOX010000113.1:0-14778 GCF_034669605.1 Leisingera sp. | reverse complement strand
GTGACCAGCATCGCCGCCAGCGCCGTCAGGCCGAACACCGCCTGCCGCTGCACATAATGGAAATTTCCGAACCCGTTGCGCTCTGCCAGCGGCACCGAGGCCGCCAGCCCCAAGAGCAATCCGATCACGAACAACATCAGGACGCAGGACATCGTCCATTTATCCAGCGTCCGCCACCATTTGGGAAGAATCGGCTCACCAGCCTGCACGGGAACCGCGCCATAGACCATCTCAGTCATGGGAATACCGCCACTATATGCCTCGTTCCGCCCCATTTTTCGGGGTCTCCCTGAAACTGTAACGAAACGTGAGCCGCTGCGCCAGAAAAAGAACACAGTTCGGCAAAAATCCACCACACCGCCCTGCTGGCATCTTGACAGGCGGGATGCCGCCGTCCGGCAGCGGCGATCCGCAAATCCCCGCTTGCCCGGTCTTCCCCTTGCGCCGGCGCCGGTTCCATGGTCGATGCGCGCCATGCAGATAAACACTTTGATTCTCGGCGCCGGCGCGGCCGGCATGATGTGCGCACGCTATTCGGGCGGCAGCACTCTGGTGATCGACCACGCCAAGGCGCCGGGCGAGAAGATCCGCATCTCCGGCGGCGGCCGCTGCAACTTCACCAACATGTATGCGGAACCCAAGAACTACCTCTCCGCCAATCCGCACTTCTGCAAATCGGCGCTGGCCCGCTACACCCAATGGGATTTCATCGAACTGGTGGACCGCCACGGCATCGCCTGGCACGAGAAAACCCTGGGCCAGCTGTTCTGCGACGGCTCCTCGAAACAGATCATCGCAATGCTGGTGGAGGAAATGCAGCAGGCCGGCGCGGACCTTTGGCTGCAGACATCGGCGGAAAGCGTTGAACGGACCGCTGCGGGCTTCACCGTCAGGCTCCTGCGCGAGGGCAAGGTGCAGACCGTCACCTGCCGCAATCTGGTGCTGGCCACCGGCGGCAAATCAATCCCCAAGATGGGTGCCACCAGCCTCGCCTATGACCTCGCCCGCCAGTTCGGGCTGGAGCTGACGGAGACCCGCCCGGCGCTGGTCCCCTTCACCTTCCCGGACGGCCGTTTCCAGCCGCTGGCCGGCGCCGCCCTGCCCGCGCGGCTGTCGAACGCGCGCACCTCCTTTGACGAAGCACTCTTGTTCACCCACCGCGGCCTCTCCGGCCCTGCGGTGCTGCAGCTTTCCTCCTACTGGCGCGAGGGGGAGGAGATCACAGTGAACCTGATCCCCCAAACCCCGCTCTTCGACCTGCTGCGCGAACAGCGCCAGACCGAGGGCCGCCGCGACCTGACAACGGAACTCGCCCGCCACCTGCCTGCAAAGCTGGTGGATTTCCTGAAACCCCAGCTGTCCCTCAAGGGCCGTCTGGCCGATCAGTCCGACGCCGCGCTGGCCGCGCTGTGCGAGGCCTTGCAAAACTGGCGCCTGCTGCCCTCCGGCACCGAGGGCTACCGCACCGCCGAAGTCACTCTCGGCGGCATCTGCACCGACGGCTTGTCCTCCAAAACCATGGAGGCCAAATCCGCCCCCGGCCTCTACGCCATCGGCGAGGCAGTTGATGTCACCGGCTGGCTCGGCGGCTACAACTTCCAATGGGCCTGGTCATCGGGTTTTGCCGCAGGCACCGCCATCGCCGCCACCGGGTAGATTTTGCTCTCCACCTCTTGATCTGCGTGCGCTTCATGTCCATTTAGTTATCATGGTAACGTAAATCGGAGTTTTCCATGACCACTGCCTTTCAGCTATTTGCCAAAATTACCCCCAAGCCCGAACATATGCAGGACGTGCGCGACAGCCTGCTGGCCATACTGGCACCGACACGGGCAGAACCCGGCTGTCGCAAATTCCTGCTGCTCGAAAGCCGCGAAGCCGACTGTCTCTACCTGGATGAGGAATGGGCCAACGATCAGGCGCTGGCGGATCATTATGCCCAGGACTATATCACCCCGCTGTTTGCCAAATACGAGCAATGGCTGGCCGCGCCGGTTGAGGTCCACAAAATGACCCAACTGGGCTGATACTTTGTTTTTCCTGAAAGACCTGCCCTCGCAGCAGATGGTCGACGCCTATGCCACAGCACATGGCGCCGATCCTGCCCGCATCAGCGGTGCACTGGTGATGATGCGCCGCGCCAGCCTGCTGATCCGCAACCTGGAAAGCTATTTCGCGGACCACGGCCTGTCGCAGCTGCGGTTTCTGGTGCTGATCGTGATCGACCGCGAACCCCGGCACCAGTCTCTGTCACCAGTCGAAATCGCTCAGCGGATCGACGTCTCTAAGCCGGTGATGACCCGCACCCTGCACTCGCTGCAACGGGACGGGCTGATTGCAACGACCGCCGACACCAGCGACCGCCGCTCCAAGCAGGTGGCGATGACGGCAGCGGGCCAGCAAAAACTACAGGCGTGCCTGCCCGGCTACTTCCGCATCCTGTCGGATGAAATGTCCGGCCAAGGTGTGGCTTGCCCGACGACACCTGACGGATTTCTCAGCCCTTCAGCCGCGCGGTAACCTCGGCGGTGAAATCCTCGCCGCGCTGTTCGAAGTTGTCATACTGGTCGAAACTTGCCGCCGCCGGCGCCAGCAGCACGGTGTCGCCCGGCTGCGCGTCCTCCATGGCGCGCGCCACCGCCGCCGCCATGGTGGTGCAGACTTCGGCCTCCACCTCCAGCTGCAGCGCAAACCCCGCCGCCTCGCGGCCGATCACATAGGCTTTCACCACATTGCCGGCCTGCCCCTGCAGTGCCTCCAAGCCGCCGTCCTTCTCCAGCCCGCCGCAGATCCAGCGGATATTCTTGAACGCGCTCAACGCCTTCACCGCACTGTCCACATTGGTTGCCTTGCTGTCGTTGACATAGCGCACGCCGCCGCCTTCGGCGATGGTCTGGCTGCGGTGCGGCAGGCCGGGAAAGGTCGCCATCGCATCGCCGATCAGACGCGGCGCCAGCCCCAGAGTGCGCGCCGCCGCATAGGCCGCGCAGGCGTTCTGATGGTTATGCGCCCCCGGCAGACCAGTCATCCCCCGCAGATCGATCGAGGCCGCCTGCCGCCCCTTGCGGTACTCGCTGAGAAAGCCTTTGCGGGCAAAAACCTGCCAGCCCGGCCCGGTCAGCTTGCGCGCGGCGGAAACCCGGATCACCCGGTCATCGCCTGCCGCTTCCGACAGCTGTCCAGCCAGAAACAGCCCCTCGTCCTCGTCAATGCCGATCACCGCGCGGTCCGGCCCGCCCTCGGCAAACAGCCGCCGCTTGGCCGCGAAGTAACCGCCGATGCCGCCATGCCGGTCCAGATGATCCGGGCTGAGATTGGTGAACACCGCCACATCCGGCGTCAGCGCCCGGGCCAGCTCAGTCTGGTAACTTGACAGCTCCAGCACCACCACGCCGCCATTGCCCGGCGGATCTATGTCCAGCACGCCGCGGCCGATATTGCCCGCCAGCTGGCTCTCGCGGCCCGCCTCCTGCAGGATGTGGTGCAGCAGCGCCACCGTGGTCGACTTACCGTTCGACCCCGTCACCGCCACCACCCGCGGCGGCTGGTCATGCATCTGCCATTCGGCGTCAGCAAAGGAGCGGAAGAACAGCCCGATATCATTGTCCACCGGCACCCCGGCCTCCATTGCCGCGCGGATCACCGGATTGGGCCTGGGGTAAAGATGCGGGATCCCGGGCGAGGTGATCAGCGCTGCAACCCCGTCAAAGCCACCGCCCTTGTGCAGGTCGCGGCAGCTGAAGCCCTCCGCCTCCGCCGTCTCCCGCGCGGCTGGGTTGTCGTCCCAGCAAACAGGTTCCGCCCCGCCCGCCCGCAAGGCGCGCGCTGTCGCCAGCCCCGAACGGCCCAGCCCCAGCACCGCCACCTGCGCGCCTTCATATCCTTTGACCGGGATCATCGCCTGCCCTCATCCTGATGCATTTACTTCTGCGGCACATTGCACAGGTGCAAGCCGGGCTTCAAGCACCCGGCACGGGCTTCAGGCCCGTGCCGGACCCAACAATTGGCAGGCAGGCAAAGCCTGCCGAAATTGGCGGGAGCACCGCCCCTGCCGTTGCACACCCGCCGTACGCTGCCCTCACCGCATTTTCACTCCAACGGGCTACGCTCCAGCCGTTGCAACAACACGACCAGGAGACCGGCCCCCTCAGACCACCTCCTCATTGGGTGCAGGGCGGGTCCGCATAGGCCGCTAGACGGACATGGCCTCTGACAAAGGCCATCCGATGCTCCGCCCTCTTGGCGGCGCCGCCTTCTTCGCAAAGACAAACCGCGCCAAGCCTGAAGCCCCGCGCGGTTCATATAGAGGAAAAGAGTTGCACCACCCGCCGGAAACTCAGGCGCGGCGGGCAAACGCCGTGGCCTAGCGCACCTTCAGCGTCGCAAGGCCGATCATCGCCAGGATCAGCGAGATGATCCAGAACCGGATCACGATCTGCGGCTCCGCCCAGCCCTTCTTTTCATAGTGGTGATGGATCGGCGCCATTAGGAACACCCGGCGCCCGGTGCGCTTGAAGTACAGGACCTGAATGATCACCGACAGCGCTTCGACCACGAACAGCCCGCCGACGATGGCCAGCACCAGCTCATGCTTGGTGGCCACTGCAATAGCGCCGAGTGCTCCGCCCAAGGCCAGCGAACCGGTGTCGCCCATGAACACAGCCGCCGGCGGCGCGTTGTACCACAGGAACCCCAGGCCGGCGCCAAACAGCGCCGCGCTGAAAATCAGGATCTCGCCGGTGCCGGGCACATAGTGCACGTCCAGATATTCGGTAAAGTCGACCCGCCCCACCGCATAGGCAATCACCCCCAGCGTGCCGGCCGCAATCATCACCGGCATGATCGCCAGCCCGTCCAGCCCGTCGGTCAGGTTCACCGCATTGGCGGCGCCGACAATGACGCAGATCGAAAACGGCACATAGAACAGGCCAAGATTGATCAGTGTGTCCTTGAACACCGGCAGCGCCAGCTGGTTCTGCAGGGCCTCCGGGTGGAACCGCGCAGCCAGAACCGAGCACAGCGCCGCAATCGCGATTCCCAGGGCCAGCCGCAGTTTGCCCGACACCCCGGCGGTGGTCTGTTTTGACACTTTGGCGTAATCATCGGCAAACCCGATCAGCGCAAAGGCCAGCGTCACCAGCAGCACCATCCAGACAAAGGGATTGTCAAGCCGCGCCCACAGCAGCGTCGACGACAGCAGCGCGCCGACGATCAGCAGCCCGCCCATGGTCGGCGTGCCCGCCTTGGAAAAATGCCCTTCCGGCCCGTCATCGCGGATCGGCTGGCCCTTGCCCTGTTTGCGGCGCAGCACATTGATCAGCGGCTTGCCGAACAAAAAGCCAAAGACCAGCGCAGTCATAAAGGCGCCGCCTGCGCGGAATGTGATATAACGGAAGAGGTTGAAAACATCCCCCCCGTCCGACAAAGCGGTCAGCCAATAGAGCATCCTGGCCCTTCCCTCGTTCTGCTTACGCGTTTTCTTGTTTGCGGCCGGAGTGACCCATTTCGCGGATGCCGTCAACGATCTTGGCCAGGCTCATGCTGAGCGACCCCTTGGCCAGCACGATGTCGCCGCCCCTGATTTCACCTGCCAGGCCGGGCACGGCCTCAATGCTGGTGCCGTACCATCCGCCGCGTTTCCCCTCCGGCAACGCATCATGCAGCGCCTGCATCAGCGGGCCGATGCAATGGATCTTGTCGATGCCTTCCACCGCCTCCAGATCGGCCAGCCCGGCGTGCAGCTCATCCTCCTGCGGGCCAAGCTCCTTCATATCGCCCACATAGGCGATCCGCCGCCCCGCGCCCGGGGTCGCCGCCAGCACCGCCAGCGCCGCCGCCATCGAGGTCGGATTGGCGTTGTAACTGTCGTCCAGCAGGGTGGCCTCTCCGCTGTCCAGCCGGATGGTTTCACGCACGCCGCGGCCTTTGACCGGCGACCACAGCGCCAGGCTTTCCACTGCACGCGCGGGATCAGCCCCCAGTGCCTCGACACAGGCCAGCGCGCCCAGGGCGTTCATCGCAAAATGCGCGCCAAGCGATTGAATATGCAGCTCCAGCGCGCGGCCGCGCGCGGTGGCGCGGGCCACGGTTTCCTCGCCCTCGATGCGGGCAGAGTGCAGCCTGTAGTCTTCGGCGCTTTTGCCGAACCAGCGGGCGGCTGCCCCCAGATCCGATGCCGCATGCCGCAGCACGTCCGCCTCGGCAATATCGGCGTTCAGCACCGCAACACCGCCCGGCTCCAGCCCCTGCATGACAGCGGCCTTCTCGCGGGCGATGTCCTCGACGTTTTCAAACGCCTCAAGATGCACCGCAGCCACGGTGGTCACCATCGCCACATGCGGACGGGCCTGCAGTGCCAAGGGCGCAATCTCGCCGGGATGGTTCATGCCGATCTCGATCACCGCAAATTCGGTGTCGCGCGGCATCCGGGCCAGGGTCAGCGGCACCCCCCAATGGTTGTTGTAGCTGGCAACAGCGGCGTGGGTGCGGCCCTGATCGGACAGCATCCGCGCCAGCATCTCTTTGGTCGAGGTCTTGCCGACCGAGCCGGTCACCGCAACGAGCTTCACCTGCGAACGCGCCCGCGACGCCCGGCCGAGGGCCTCCAGACCGGCCTGCACGTCGTCCACGATCAGCAGCGGCGCATCGGCGGGAACGCCTTCGGGAATGCGGGACACCAGTGCCGCGCCCGCGCCCTTTTCCAGCGCCTGCGCCACGAAATCATGGCCATCGCGCGCGGCCTTCAGGGCCACGAACATATCGCCCGCTTCAAGGGTGCGGGTGTCGATCGACAGGCCGCTGACAGCCCAGTCGCCCTCTGTGCGCCCGCCGGTGGCAGCGGCGGCCTCTGCCGCGGTCCAAAGCGTCATGCGATCCTCCCGTCCAGCGCGGCCGCGGCAATGCTGGCCTGTTCCACATCGTTAAACGGCAGCACCGTGTCGCCCACGGTCTGGCCGGTCTCATGCCCCTTGCCGCAGATGATCAGCGCATCGCCCGGCCCCAGCAAGTCAGCCCCGCGCAGGATCGCCTCGGCGCGGTCGCCGACCTCGATGCAGCCGGGCGCGCCGCCCTTCACCGCAGCCCGGATCACCGCCGGGTCCTCGCTGCGCGGATTGTCGTCCGTCACGATCACAACATCGGCATTGTCATGCGCCGCCTGCCCCATCAGCGGCCGTTTGCTGGTGTCGCGGTCGCCGCCTGCGCCGACGATGGCAATCAGCCGGCCCAGCACATGCGGGCGCAGCGCCTTGATGGCACTGGCGACAGCATCCGGCGTATGGGCGTAATCGACAAACACCGCCGAGCCGTTGTCCCGCTCTGCCGCCAGCTGCATCCGGCCGCGCACCGTGGTCAGATGCGGCAGGGTTTCAAACACCCGCTCCGGATCCTCGCCGCCGGCAATCACCAGCCCGCAGGCCAGCAGCACGTTTTCCGCCTGAAAACCGCCGATCAGGTTCAGGCGCAGCTGATAGGGCTTGTCGTGCCAGGAAAACCGCATGTCCTGGCCGGTGCCGTCATAGCGCAGACCCATCAGGCTGAGATCGCCAAGGCCCCGGCCCACGCTGATCACCTCTTGCCCGCGGGCGGCGGCCACGGCGCGCATTTCAGGCCCGCGCGGGTCATTCATATTGATTACCGCAACCCCCTCCTCCGGCAGCACCCGGCGGAACAGGCCCGCCTTGGCGGCGAAATAGGCGTCAAACGTCTCGTGATAATCCAGATGGTCCTGGGTGAAATTGGTGAATCCCGCCGCCGCCAGCTGCACCCCGTCCAGACGGCGCTGGTCCAGCCCGTGCGAGGACGCCTCCATCGCCGCATGGGTCACCCCTGCCGCGGCGGCCTCAGCCAGGGCGCGGTGCAGGGTGACCGGTTCCGGCGTGGTATGGGCCAGCGGATAGCTCCAGGCGCCCTCGATACCGGTGGTGCCCATATTGACCGCCTCATGGCCCAGCTCGGTCCAGATCTGGCGCACAAAGCTTGCCACCGATGTCTTGCCGTTGGTGCCGGTGACCGCAACCACGGTCTGCGGCTGGCCGCCGAACCACAGCGCCGCGGCGTAGGCCAGCGTCTGGCGCGGATCCTCCACCACCACCAGCGCGGCGTGGCTTTCGTCCAGAATCCTGGCGGCGATTCCGGCGCCTGCGGCATCGGTCAGAATGGCAGAGGCGCCCAGTTCCAGCGCCGCGGGGATGAATTTGGCCCCATGCACCTGACTGCCGGGCAACGCCGCAAAAAGATACCCCTGCCGCACCTCGCGGCTGTCCACTGCCAAACCGCGGATCTGCGGGTCGGCGCCGCCGCGGGCGGTCAGCCCCAATTGGCTCAGGGGCTGGTCTGGTCTGCTGCTGCTCATGGCGGCCCTCTGCCCTAATTCAGTTCGAGGTGAGGGTTATACCAGTCACCTCTGCAGGTTCAACTTGCGGACGCAGCCCCAACAGCGGCGCGACCCGGCCGATCATCTCGGCCGCCACCGGGGTGGCGGTCCATCCTGCCGTCCGGCGCTCCTTGCCATGGGCAATAACGGACGGTTCGTCCAGCGTCACGATCAGCACGTATTTCGGGTCATGTGCCGGGAAAATAGAGGCAAAAGTGGCAATCACCTTGTCTTCGTAATAGCCGCCGCGGGGCTTGGGCTTGTCGGCGGTGCCGGTCTTGCCGCCGACCTGATAGCCTTTGACCCGGGCAAAGGATGCGGTGCCTTCACTGACCACCTTGCGCAACATCTTGCGCGCGGCGGCGGCGGTGCGTTCGCTCAGCACCCGTTCACCCGGCTGCGGTCCCGTCTGTTTCAGAATCGTCGGCGCCACATAGCGGCCGCCATTGGCAATCGCCGCATAGCCCGCCGCCAGATGCATCGGCGTGGTGGAAATGCCGTGGCCGTAGGAAATAGTCATCGCCGACAGCTCGGACCAGTTGGCGGGCAGCAGCGGTTTGCCGCCCTTGGCCTCGGAAATCTCGAACGGGGTCGGCTCCAGCATGCCCAGGGTGTCGAGGAAGCTTTTCTGCCGCTCCACCCCGATCTGCTGCGCCAGACGCGCGGTGCCGATGTTGGAGGATTTGACGATGATCTTGGTCACCGTCAACTCGTTGCCGTAATTGCGGAAATCGCTTATCGCAAAGCGGCCCCAGCGCAACGGCCCGCGGGTGTCGATCACCGTATCGGCGCCAACCAGCCCCAGCTCCATCGCTTGCGCCGCTGTGAAGATCTTGAAGGTGGAGCCCAGCTCATACACCCCCTGCACCGCGCGGTTGAACAGCGGGCTATCGGAGGGATCGAAGCCGGAGGTGGGCGGACGCGGCCGGTCATTGGGGTCGAAATCCGGGAAGGACACGATCGAAATCACCTCTCCGGTATGGACATCCATCAGGATCGAGGTCGCGCCTTTGGCATTCATCAGCTTCATGCCGCCATACAGCACCTGCTCGGACGCGGCCTGCACGGTGAGGTCCAGCGACAGCTGCAAAGGCTTGCCCGCGTTGGCCGGATCACGGAGGTAATCGTCGAACTGGCGTTCGACACCGGCAACGCCGATCACCTCGGCGGCATTCACGCCCTCCTTGCCGAATCCGGCGCCGCCCAGAACATGGGCGGCCAGGCTGCCGTTGGGGTAAAGCCGCATCTCGCGCGGGCCGAACTTCAGGCCGGGATCGCCGATGTCATGCACCGCCTGCAGCTGCTCGGGGCTTATTTTCTTCTTCAGCCACAAGAACTTGCGCTTGCCGGTGAAATCCTTGATCAGCCGGTCTCGGTCCAGGTCGGGGAAGATCTGCACCAGTTTATCGGCGGCGCCCGCAGGGTCGATCATCTGCGGCGGCTGGGCATAAAGGGAGTGCGTTTCGAAATTGGTGGCCAGCAGGCTGCCGTTGCGGTCAACGATATCGGCACGCTGCGCGGCGATGACGCTGCCCGCGGCGCTGGCCACGGGTTCCGCCGGCTCGGAGACCGCCGTCATCCCCATCCGCGCGGTGATGGCACCGAAGGCGCAGACAAAGAACAGCCCCAGCACCAGCAGCCGCCCCTCGGCGCGCTGGCGGGACTGCACCTGCATCTCCTGATGGCGCAGGCTGATGTTTTCCGCCTCGATCACATCCGGGTTTTCACCGGTTGCACGGGCATGCAGAACCCGCGCCAGCGGGCGGAGCGGGGTGCGGATCATGGCTGGCTCCTCAGGTTCAGCCCCGAAACCTCAACACCTTCGGTGATCACCAGCTCTTCGGGTTCAGGATATGAAACCTCATCCACCCGGCCGAACTGATCCGGGCGCAGCGGCAGCAGGCCCAGGCTGTCGAAATTGATATCCGCCAGCTCGCGCAGCCGCTGCGGGCGGTTGAGATAGGCCCATTCGGCGCGCAGCACGCTGAGCCGCACCTGCGCCGCACCGATCTGCTGCTGCAGGGCACGGGTTTCCTTCAGCACCTGCTGGGTGGCATAGTTTTCGCGGTAGGCCCAGAAGGCGAGGCCAAAGACGGCCAGGCAGGTTGCGGCATACAGCAAAGTCTTCATTTGCGCGCCTCTTTGAGCTGCGGCATTCCAAGGTCCTTGGCCGAGATCGGCCCCGGTTCCGCCCCGGTGCGGCGCCCGACCCGCAGACGGGCGGAGCGGGAGCGCGGGTTTTCCGCCAGTTCCTGATCGTCCGGACCCACGGCCTTGCGGGTGACCAATTCGAATTGGCTGGGGGTTTCCGCCTGTTCCGGTGCATAGCGGTTGGCGCGGCCGGTCTTGCCCGCGCGGTGCTGGAAGAAGCGTTTGACCATCCGGTCCTCGACCGAGTGGAACGTCACCACGGCCAAGAGCCCGCCGGGTTTCAGCGCGCGCTCGGCGGCCAGAAGGCCCTCGAACAGCTCGTCGTATTCGGCGTTCACCGCGATGCGCAGCCCCTGAAAGCTGCGGGTCGCCGGGTGCGACTGGTTCGGCTTGGGGCGCGGCAGGCAGGACTCAATGATCTTCGCAAGGCGCAGAGTCGTGGTGATGGGTTCGATCGCGCGCTCGCGCACGATCGCCTTGGCAATGCGGCGGCTGGCGCGTTCTTCGCCGTAGTGGAACAGGATGTCGGCAATCTGCACCTCGTCCAGCTCGGCGATCAGATCGGCGGCGGAGGGCCCCGACTGCGACATGCGCATATCCAGCGGGCCGTCCCGCATGAAGGAGAAGCCGCGCTCGGCCAGGTCCAGCTGCATCGAGGAGACACCAAGGTCCAGCACCACGCCGTCGAGATCCTGCGCATATTCATCCATGCGCGAGAACACACCCTGCTGCAGGATCAGGCGGCTGCCGTACGCCCCTGCCCAGGGTTTGGCCATCTCAAACGCCAGCGGGTCGCGGTCGACGCCGGTGACTTCGTCTGCGCCGGCCTCAAGCAGGCCGCGGGTATAGCCGCCTGCGCCGAAGGTGCCGTCCAGCCAGCGGCCCGAAACCGGGGCCACGGCCTGCAGCAGCGGCCGCAGAAGGACGGGAATGTGGGGACCATTGGCAGCATCTTGGTCCTGGGTCATGGGTCAAACGCCTCCGGCGCCATCTAGGAATTCCAGCGGATCGAAATCCTCGGGCAGGTCTTCCATCAGTTTCTCGGCTTCCGCCATTTCGACCTCTTCATAGGTCTCGGGCTTCCAGATCTGGAAGGTGTCGCCAGACGCTATAAAGAAGGCCTCGCCCTCCAGGCCGATCTTCTGCCGCAGCTTGGCAGGCAAAACAAGGCGGCCGGTCTCATCCACATTTGTCGGCAAGGATTGGCCGTTGAACATGCGTTCAAGGATCTTGCGCGGCTTGGAGCCGCGCGGCAGCGCCGCGATCTTGGCGTCCACCTCGTCGATGGCTTCCATTGTATAGCATTCAAGAAACTGGCGGCGGTGATCGCCGTAGACGATGACCAGTTCGGGGCTGTCGCCGGATTTCCAGTTGGGATCGGCGGCCTCCAGCACACGGCGAAAGGAAGCCGGAATTGACACCCGCCCCTTGCTGTCCACCTTGTGGTGGCTTTCGCCTCTGAACCTGCGGCCCAATCTACCGTCCCTTTTCGCGCGTCCCTCGCGTTAAACCGTTCCCCAGAATGAAAAGGGGCGGGTTGATCTGCTGCCACTGATCAACCCGCCGCCTTGGCCCGCTATGCGGGATGTCCGACTGCGCACGCCACCTGGGGGGATGTCTGCTCGCCCGCGCGCCGGATCTCTTTGGTCGATGAAAGCGAAGGCCTGTATGAAACCTGCTTGTTTTGTTTTGGCTTGGGGTCGTTTGGCGCCCCGTCCCTCGTCTCATTCGATGTAGTAGGGATACTATGGGAATTGATGGCACCGCAACTGTTTTTTGCGGGAAATCGTCGGGCGACTGACAACAACGGCAGGGATTCGCAAGAGATTCGTGAGTAAATTAGGGCAAAACTGCGAACTTGTTGTGCGTTGGTGGCCTGGAAGCACCATATATAGAGGTGAGTTGCACTTACAATTTTTCTCCCATAGTTTCCCGCGATTCCACTAGAAGAGACCCATCATCTGCGGGTATTCCCCTTATGTTCCTCCTCCACCACTAGTGGACCGCCGGGAAATCCCGATATCAGCACTTCAACAGCACGTGATTCGCGCGCCAAAGAGGCGGAGGAGGCAATTCGGGCCATAATTTCCCATGACGCCCATGAATTCCCGCCGGTCCCGTGAATTCCCAGTTGCCCCCCCCTGCCATCCCGCCGGTCCCATACCGCCCCATGCGGGGCCGGCCGGCCCGCAGCCCCCGAACCGGGCGTAAAATCCCACCTGCGCCCAAGCTAAGGGGGCAACAGCAAAAGGCCCGCCAACGCGGCGGGCCATCCGGGACTTTATAGAAAGAGTGAGACAGAGGCCCGCGGGGGTCAGGCCATGCCGCCGCCGATCAGGCCTTCGGCAATCCGCGCATAGGCCATGGCCATCGGCCCCTCGCCCGCAGCGATGGGCGTGCCGCTGTCGCCGGCCAGGCGGGTTTCCAGATCGATCGGCAGAGCACCCAGGAGCGGCAGCCCAAGCGCCGCAGCTTCAGCCGCGACACCGCCATGGCCAAAGATGTGATGCTCACCGCCGCAGTCCGGGCAGGTGAAGAAAGACATGTTCTCGATCAGACCCAGAACCGGGGTTTTCAGCGTCTTGAGCATGTCCATCGCCTTGCGCGCATCCAGCAGCGCCACATCCTGCGGGGTGGAGACGACGATGGCGCCGGTCAGTTCCGTCTTGGTGCAAAGCGTCAGCTGCACATCGCCGGTGCCGGGCGGCAGGTCGACGATCAGCACGTCCAGCTCCCCCCAGTTCACCTGCCCCAGCATCTGCTGCAACGCCCCCATCAGCATTGGACCGCGCCAGACCACCGCCTTGCCCTCCTCCAGCATGAAGCCGATCGACATCAGGGTGACGCCATGGGCGTGCAGCGGTTCGATGATCTTGCCATCGGGACTGGCGGGACGCCCGGCCGCACCCATCATCCGCGGCTGGGAGGGGCCATAGATGTCGGCATCCAAAAGACCGACCTTGCGCCCCTGCTTGGCCAGCGCCACGGCAAGGTTGGAGGAGACGGTGGATTTGCCCACCCCGCCCTTGCCGGAGGCAATTGCCAGGATCCGCTTGACCCCCGCGGGTTTCAGCGGCCCGGCCTGCGGTTTCGGGTGGCCGCCGACCTTGAGGCTGGGCGCCGGCTGTTGCGGCGCATGGGCGGTGAGCGCAGCCGAGACGGTCTCGACCCCGTCAAGCGCCAGCACTGCAGCCTCGGCCGCTTTGCGCAAAGGCTCCATCAGCTTGGCAATCTCGGGGCTGGGCGCCTCGATCACAAAGCTGACCTTGCCGCCCTCGACGCGCAGCGCGCGCAGCATGCCGCGCGACACCAGCGTGCCGCCATCCGGCAAGGCGAGCCGCTCCAATGTTTCGCGAATCCGATCCTGAGTGACCGCCATGACTGCTCTCCTGCGTGTTTTCTGGCCCGTATATATGTGTCCGCCCTGCACCTTGGAACCCGTCATGCGTGATTGCCGCAGCCCCGGGCCAAGGGCCATGGGCCGCATCTGTCAACTGGGCGCGCCGCCAGCCATGCGCAGACTGCAGCCCGGCGCCCGGTATTTATACAGCTGCGCAAATTCCCGCCGAAATTTGCGCCCCTTTACAAAGGCATACCCTAGGTCACCCATGCAATTGCTGCATAGCAGCATTGCCGTTTCACGGGATTGCGGCTCCACGAAAGATCTTTAAATTAATCCTCAAGAGACGCCGGGATGGCGTCAGGCGAATGACGGAACGACTGGACGAGGAAACGGAACCATGGCTGCAGCACATCAAATCTCCGCGGCGAGCGTGGCATCCCCGGCTGGCATTCTGGACGCGCTGATGGTGAAATTCAGCCGCTACCGGTTGTACCGCAAGACCGTCAGCGAACTGTCGGCATTGTCGGGGCACGATCTGGCGGATCTGGGCCTGCACCGGTCCGAAATCCAGCGCGTCGCCTATCAGGCCGCTTACGAGAACAACTAATAGAGATCAGGCCTTTTCTCCTCCTCCCTTGAAGGGCCTGTACTACGCGGTGGCATCCTCCTCCTCCCTGATGCCGCCGCACCTATACCGGTTAACAGCCGGGCTTGAATCACCGGGATCTCCTCCTCCCTGAATTCCGGTGTTTGACAGAACGGCGGTGCCCCTCCTCCCTGGGTGCCGCCGTTTTTGCGTTCTGCCCCCCGAACAGCTCTTCCCGCCGGATGCAGGCACCTGCAGCCAGGCCCCTGCCTGTTCGTTTTGCGCAAACTTTTAAGGACGGGGCGGCGCAGGCGCGGCGGGCAG
>NZ_JAXMOX010000112.1:0-14798 GCF_034669605.1 Leisingera sp. | reverse complement strand
CTGCCGAATCTGCGGCTGGCACAAGAGCCGAAGATCGCAATTTTATCCTCGCAAATGGCCAGCCAGGCGCGCGCGCCCGGAGGCAGCTATGCCTATCGCGCCTCCAAGGCGGCGGCGCTGAATATCGGACGGAATCTGGCGGCCGATCTGCAGCCGGAGGGGATTTCCGTAGGCATTTATCACCCCGGCTGGGTGCGCACCGATATGGGCGGTTGTGAAGGCGATATCACGGTGGAAGAGTCGGTCGCCGGGCTGATCAATGAATTCGCAGTGCTGATCCTGGATACAACCGGCTGTTTCCACACCTGGGACGGCCGCATTCACCCCTATTGAACCGGCTGAGGCAAAGCAGGCAGAGGCTCCTGCTCTTGCAGGTGGCTGACTGCGCCAGCCCCCTTTGCGGATTTGGGCCGGGCGCCGTGCACCGGCACGGTGCCATGCCTAACCGGCATGGGGTCTGCCAAGGATCGCAGCCGGGCGGGAGACTTTGCCTGTTTGCAATCTGCGTGCCGTTGAAGACATGGTGCGCATGAAAAAGCCGACGCAGAACCCGCGCCGGCTTTTGTCGTTCTGATCAGGCCTGCCACAAGTGGCGGCTGACTTGTCACTCCCAGCAGCTGACCAGCACGGTCATGCCGGAAGCCAGCCGGGTCAACGCTGCGTTGGGCAGGCTGCCTGCCGATGCGCTCTGGGCTGCGGGGCTCAGGCCAGCGTTGTTCAGCGCACCGCGGATGGCTTCGGCCTTCACCGCAAAGCTTACATCCTCGGGCAGCTGCTTGCCTTCGATTTGGCGCGGCAGCAGCATCCCAAGAACAGCGCCGGTGCTGTCCAGGACCGGGCCGCCGGCGTCACCGGGCTGTGCGGTCAGTTCCAGCCGGGAGACGCCGGTGTTGCCATCCAGGCTTTTGACGTCAGCGACTTTGCCCCAGGTGAGGCTCGGTGCGCCCAGAACGCCCTCATAGGAGAAACCTGACACGGCGACCTCGGACTGCAACCGCGGCGAGGCTGTGCTGAGTTCGGCAACTGCGGCAGGCGCCAGCGCTTCGGCGGGGCGCAGGATGGCGATGCCGTCTGCAGTGTTGTTGGCCGCCACTTCAGCCTGATACCCATGATCCAGGGTGATCCGGGTGCAGCCGGCCACCACATCCGAGGTGGTCAGCACGCTGCCGCCGCTATCGACAAAGAAGCCGGAGCGCGACAGTTTCGGCTTGCGGATCTCAAGGCCGGAAACCAAGTCAATGTTTTGCACCTCATCGCCGCCCGCTGCCGGGTCCAGCACCCCGTCGAGACGGGTGAAGCTTGCTTGCATGGCTGCCAGAACGCGGGTGCGGCGGTCTTCATCGCCGGCCGGCCAGATCAAAGTGAAGCCTTTCAATTCGCCGTTTTTCAGGCTGGCCTGAGTGAAGGAGACGATCTTGCTGTTGCGGCCTTCGATGGTGAAACTGTCCTTGCCGCGCTGGCGCGGGCCCTCCAGGGGCACGATCTCAAGCGTCTGAAGGATGTCATAGAGGCCAAATAGGGTGCGTTTATCGCCGGGCTGGCTGATCAGCAGAACTTCTGCCGCCAGATCACCCTTGGCAGCATAATGGGCAAAGGGCGATTCATAGCGGTCGAACGCGACTTCATCCGCCGGGATCTGCAGGGCGATACCGGCCTTGGCGTCTTCCACGCGGGCCATGCCGACTGAGATCAGCGGGGCGTTGTACTCATCCATCAAGACCTGGCGCTGGGCGGTGGTCAGAACGCCGGTCGGCTCAAATCCGCGCGCCGCCTGCCAGTCGCTCATCGAGCCGCGGGTGCCGCGGCCAAAGGCGCCGTCGATGCCCGAGTTGTAGAAGCCTGCAGCCTTCAGCGCGACCTGCAGCTGCATCCGCTGCTCACGTGACAGTGCGCTTTCGCTGCGGCGCGCCTCGGCTGGGGTCTCATCCGGCAGGTTTGACTGCAGGGCTGCCTCCTGCTGCGGCGCCGGGTCTTCTGCTGCAAGGGCTGCCGATGCAGGGGCCGGTGCCGGCTGCGCCGGAGCCGATGCATCAGCTGCCACGGGATAGAACTGGTTGCGCAGGTTGCGGCGGAACGCGATGAAGCTGTCGCGGGGGATTTGCCCCTCGGCACGGTAGACTTGCAGAACCCGTTCGGCATCGTCGCGGGCATAGGGGCCCAGAACCACCCCGTACCAGCCGCCGCCAAGCGCATAGCCTGACACATCGGGCAGGCGCGCGGCAAAGGTGCGGGCTTCGGTTTCGGCCTCGCGCAGGGACTGGCGGGCGGCGATCTGGACCCACACCGCATCGCGGCTGCTTTGCGCTGAAACAGGCGCGGTGAACGCAATGGCCAGCGCAATCAGCGGCAGCGCCAGAGCGGCAAACAGTTTTTTCATTGTCAGGGCCTCGTATCCCGGAAGAACTCTTATTCTTTGCCGCGGAGGTTAAGCACTTTGGCGCGGCAAAGGGAACTCCTCATCGCAGGGTGAATTCCCGCCCCGTTGCCGCATTCCCGCACATTTGTTGCCGATGCGCGGTCTGGTTCAGGCCGGAGGGCGCAGTGTTAGCACCCGCAGGGCGTTGACCCTGCCCATAGGCTTGCATAGGAAGATCCCCGCAATTGCTGCCCCAAAAGGGATAAGAGATGACCCAGACCAACGGCGCGCCGCGCTCCTTCCAAGAGATAATCCTGAGGCTTCAGAATTACTGGGCCGCCAAAGGCTGTGCCGTCATGCAGCCCTATGACATGGAAGTCGGCGCCGGGACATTCCACCCGGCGACCACGCTGCGTTCGCTGGGCTCAAAACCCTGGGCCGCCGCTTATGTGCAGCCCTCGCGCCGCCCGACCGACGGGCGCTATGGCGAGAACCCGAACCGTTTGCAGCACTATTACCAGTATCAGGTGCTGATCAAACCCTCGCCGCCGAACCTGCAGGATCTGTATCTGGGCTCGCTGGAGGCCATCGGCGTCGACATGGCGATGCATGACATACGCTTTGTCGAAGACGACTGGGAGTCGCCGACGCTGGGCGCCTGGGGCCTGGGCTGGGAAGTCTGGTGCGACGGTATGGAAGTCAGCCAGTTCACCTATTTCCAGCAGGTCGGCGGCCATGACTGCCACCCGGTCTCGGGCGAGCTGACCTATGGTCTGGAACGCCTGGCGATGTATGTGCTGGGTGTCGACCATGTGATGGACATGCCCTACAACGATCCGGATGCACTGATCCCGCTGTCCTACGGCGATGTGTTCAAGCAGACCGAAGAAGAATACGCCCGCTGGAACTTCGACGTGGCCAACACCGAGGTTCTGCTGCGCCATTTCGAAGAGGCCGAGGCCGAATGCGCCGCCATCCTGGCACAGGAGCACATGGATCCCAAGACCGGAAAGCGCATTATCATGGCGCACCCGGCCTATGACCAGTGCATCAAGGCTTCGCATATCTTCAACCTGCTGGATGCCCGCGGGGTGATCTCTGTCACCGAGCGGCAGGCTTATATCGGCCGGGTCCGCGCTCTGGCCAAGCAATGCGCCGATGCATTCGTGCTGACCGGCGCCGGCGGCTATACCGCCGAAAGCGCGGCCTGAGCAGAGTAGGCGCGTTATGGGAAAGTTCCTTGCTTTGATCCTGATCCTGTCGGCGCTCGCCGCCGGTGGAACGATGTACTACCTGCAGGTCTACGGCTTTTACGAAGACGTGCAGCTTCAGCCGGGCCGCGACGTTGCCCTGGTACCGCTGGGCGGCGGCGAGGCACAGCCGATTGCCTATTCGGAGTTTGCGGCGATAGACGCCGGCAGCTCTCCGATCCGCTACCGCGCCTGTTTCACCACCATGGTGACGCCGGACGAACTGGCGCAGGTTTTCACCCTGTCGGACAAGTTGGAGCCGCGCAATGCGCCCGACTGGTTTGACTGCTTTGATGCAGCAGCTATCGGCGCCAGACTGGCGGATGGTTCGGCCAAAGCCTTCCTGTCGGTCAAGAACATCTCCTATGGCGTCGACCGCATTGTCGCCGTCACCGATGATGGCCACGGCTATGTCTGGCATGAGCTGAATGACTGCGGCCAGAAAGCCTATGACGGCACCGTGGTGGGCGAGGAATGCCCGCCCCGCCCCGCGGCAGGCGAGGCATTCGACACCGGGCAGGCGGAAGAATGACTTTCTCCGCTGCACCGGCCTTTTCCCGAATTTCTGCTGCGCCCGCCCGCGCGGCCACCCGTGAGGACATCTGATGCCCGATCTGCTGATTGAACTCTTTTCCGAGGAAATCCCGGCCCGCATGCAGGCGCGCGCCGCCGAGGACCTGAAGAAACGCGTGACCGATGGCTTGGTCGAGGCGGGTCTCACCTATGCCGGTGCCGCGGCGCTGTCGACGCCGCGCCGTCTGACCCTTGCCGTCGACGGCCTGCTCGCCGAAAGCCCGACCATTCGCGAAGAACGCAAGGGGCCGAAGGTCGGCGCGCCGGACAAGGCGATCGAAGGCTTCCTGCGCGGTGCGGGCCTGACCCGGGACCAGCTGGAGGAGCGCGACACCCCCAAGGGTGCGGTTTATTTCGCCCAGATCGAAAAGCCGGGCCGCCCGGCGGCGGAGATCATCGCCGAGGTTCTGGAAGCCACTATCCGCAATTTCCCCTGGCCAAAATCCATGCGCTGGGGTGCGGGCTCTTTGCGCTGGGTGCGCCCCTTGCATTCGATCATGTGCATCCTGTCGGATGAGGCCGGGGCCGTTGTGGTTGATCTGGACATCGACGGCATCAAGTCCGGCAACACCACCCGCGGCCACCGTTTCATGGCGCCGGCTGAGATCTCCGTCACCAGCTTTGACGACTATGCCGCAAAGCTGAAGCGCGCCCATGTGGTGCTGGACGGCCGCGAGCGCGCCGAGGCGATCTGGCAGGAGGCCACCAATCAGGCCTTTGCCTCGGGCCTCGACGTGGTTGAGGACAAGGGCCTTCTGGCGGAGGTCGCCGGTCTGGTCGAATGGCCGGTGGTGCTGATGGGCGCCATCGACGAAGAGTTCCTGGAGCTGCCGCCGGAGGTGTTGCAGACCTCCATGAAGGAGCACCAGAAGTTCTTCTCGGTGAAGAACCCCAAGACCGGCCGGATCGAGAAGTTCATCACCGTCGCCAACCGCGAGACCGCGGACAATGGCGCCACCATCCTGGAGGGCAATCAGAAGGTGCTGAGCGCGCGTCTGGCGGATGCCAAGTTCTTCTGGGAAAACGACCTGCGCACCGCCAAGTCCGAGGCGGGCATGAGCGCTTGGGTGGAGAACCTTGGCAACGTGACCTTCCACAACAAGCTGGGCACCCAGGCGGCGCGGATTGACCGCATCGCCGCGCTGGCCCGCGAGATCGCGCCGGTGGTGCGCGCAGACGCCGATCTGGCGGAGCAGGCGGCGCGGGTGGCCAAGGCGGATCTCTCCTCGGAAATGGTCTATGAGTTCCCGGAGCTTCAGGGCCTGATGGGCCGCTATTACGCTGAGGCTGCCGGCCTGCCGCAAGAGGTGGCCAACGCCTGCGAAGCGCATTATTCGCCGCTTGGGCCGGGTGACGATGTGCCGTCGGAGCCGGTTTCGGTTGCGGTGGCGCTGGCCGACAAACTGGACACGCTGACCGGGTTCTGGGCGATTGACGAAAAGCCCACCGGCTCGAAAGACCCCTTCGCCCTGCGCCGTGCGGCGCTGGGGGTGATCCGGCTGGTGCTGGAGAATGATGTGCGGATGCCTTTGGACCGGTTCTTTGATGCACAGCTGCTACGCCATAATATCTCTATTAATACCGGCAATGCTGGAGACAGTGAGCTTTCAGTACTGCGTGTCATTCTCAATGAAATTGCTCAGCATGGTGTTTTTGGTGCGGCAGTGCAAACTGTTCTCGAAAGCCGGGGAGATCCGGAGCTTAGGCTTGTCGAGAAATTGCGAAAGGAGTTACCTGATACATCGCTGGACCTCCTCTCGTTCTTCCACGACCGTCTCAAGGTGTTCCTGCGCGATCAGGGCATCCGCCATGACGTGATCGACGCCTGTATCGCGATGGAGGGCAACGACGACCTGACCCTGCTGGTAAAACGCGCCCGCGCGCTGGAAGACTTCATGAAGACTGAAGACGGCACCAACCTGCTGCAGGGCTTCAAACGCGCCAACAATATCCTGTCCCAGGCCGAGGAAAAAGACGGCGTCGAGTATTCCTATGGCGCCGACCGCAAATTTGCCGAAGATGCCACCGAGACCGCACTGTTCGACGCGCTGGAAGCAGGCGGGGCGGCGATCTCCCCGGCCATCGAGGCCGAGGATTTCGCGGCCGCCATGCGTGGCATGGCCGCCCTGCGCGCACCCATTGATGCCTTCTTTGAAGCGGTGCAGGTCAATGCTGACAGCGAAGTGATCCGCCGCAACCGCCTGAACCTCCTCAGCCAGATCCGCCAGGTCTGCGGCCAGGTGGCGGATCTCACCAAGGTCGAAGGCTAAGCGGCACACCCGCTGCTTCTTTCTGCTTGAAAATACTCCCCGCCGGGGGCACCGGCCTTTCCGCAAGGGAAGGCCGGTTTTCTTTTGCAGAACCGCCCTCAGTTGCCGGCGGGCGGTGACAAGACCCTTGCGCCATCGCGTCTTCCCCTTATGGTGACTTTCAAAGGAGACGTGCTGCAGTGCAGAAAGATTTTGAACAGACCCCGCCGGCCTCGCTGATCACTCCGACTGCGCCGATTGCCACCGCCACCCATGGCGGGCGGGCGAAATGCCTGCAGCGGCTGGAACGGCTGAAGCTGCCGGTGCCGCGCACGGTGGCGCTGTCTTTCGATGCGGTGCATTCGATTGCCGAGGGGCGGACGCCGGATCTGACTGCAGTGCTTGCAGAATTCGACCCCGAGGCGCTGCTTTGCGTGCGCCCGTCTTCCGAGGATCCGGATTGGGGCGGCCCGGGCGCGATCCTGAACATCGGCATGAACGATGCGCGTTATGTCGACCTCTGCGACAGCCTGGGACGCGACGCGGCGGCAGCGTTGTACCTGCGCTTTGTGCAATCTTATGCGGTGCATGTGGCGCGGCTGGACCCCGATGTGTTCGATGATGTCGAGGATGGCGGCCCTGATGCGCTGAGCGAAATCCTGCACGCCTATGAGGCGGAAACCGACGAACCTTTCCCGCAGGACCCGGGCGAGCAGCTGGCGGCTGTCCTGCGCTCGATGGCGCGGGCGTGGGAGGGCACCTCGGCGCGGCTGTTGCGTCAGGCCAAGGGCGCACCTGCTGATGCCGGGCTGGGGCTGGTGGTGCAGGAAATGATCCCCGGTGTCGGCCAGGGCGAATGCGGCTCAGGTGTGCTGCAACTGGTGAATTCGACCACCGGCAGCCCGCAGCTGACCGGCCGCTATCTGAGCCAGAGCCAGGGGCGCGATGCGCTGGGGCCGGGGGCCAAAGCGCTGTATCTGGCCAGGGATACACGCGGGCTGTCGCTGCAGGAACTGGCGCCGGAGGCCTTTGCGGACCTGCAATCCCATGCTGCGCTGATGCGTAAGAAGCTGCGTGAGGAAATGCAGCTGGAATTCGTGATTGAGAACGGCCGCGTGCATATCCTTGACGGGGTGCGGGTGGGGCGTTCGGCACAGGCGGCGGTGCGGATCGCTGTGGCGCTGGCCGAAGACGGGATCATTCCTCAGGAAGAGGCGCTGATGCGGGTGGATGCGCATATCCTGAATGAAATGCTGCACCGCCAGGTGGCGCCGGATGCGAGGCGGGATGTCATTGGCCGCGGCATTGCCGCCAGTCCGGGGGCGGCGACCGGCAAGCTGGTCTTTACCGCGGCCGGGGCGCAAGCCAGCGCGTCGCGCGGGGAGCCTTGTATTCTGGTGCGCCGGGAAACCTCTCCCGAAGACGTGCGCGGGATGCATGCCGCTGCCGGGGTGCTGACTGAGAAGGGCGGCATGACCAGCCACGCTGCGGTGATCGGCCGCGGGCTGGGGCTGCCGTGCATTGTCGGGGCGTCGAACATGAAGTTCCACAGTAAGCGCAAGATGCTGGAGTCCGCGGATGGCCGGGTATTCCGGGCTGGGGACATCATCACCATCGACGGCAGCAGCGGCCAGGTGCTGGCGGGGCAGCCGGCAATGCTTGAGGCGGCCCAGGACGGGGCGCTGCAAACTTTGCTGGCCTGGGCGGACGATGCCCGCGACATTGGCATCCGGGCCAATGCAGACACGCCGGAAGATGCTGAAACAGCAAGGAAATTCAATGCGCAGGGCATTGGCCTCTGCCGGACGGAGCATATGTTTTTTGAACCCGGACGCCTGACGGTGATGCGGGAGATGATCTTTGCCGAAACGCCGTCGGGCCGCGAGGCGGTGCTGGAACGGCTGCTGCCGATGCAGCGCGACGACTTCCGCGAACTGTTCCGGATCATGGAGGGAATGCCGGTTTGCATCCGCCTGTTCGACCCGCCGCTGCATGAATTCCTGCCTGCGACCAGGACCGGCCAGCGGGAACTGTCCGAAGCATTGGGCATCCCGGTCAGCGATGTCACCCGCCGGGTCGAGGAAATGGGCGAATACAACCCAATGCTGGGCCTGCGCGGCGTGCGGCTGGGCGTTACCGTGCCGGAAATCTATGACATGCAGGCACGGGCGATTTTTGAGGCAACACTGGAAGCCTCGAAATGGGGTGAGCCTGTGGTGCCTGAGATCATGATCCCGCTGGTTTCGGCCAAGCGCGAGGTGGAACTGGTCAAGGCCCGCATCGATGCAGTGGCTGCGGCAGTCAAGGCGGAACGCGGCGAGGATTTCACTTACCGTCTGGGGGTCATGGTGGAAACGCCGCGCGCGGCGCTCAGGGCAGGCGAAATTTCACCGCACACCGCGTTCCTTAGCTTTGGGACCAATGACCTTACCCAGATGACCTATGGGCTGTCGCGCGACGATGCGGGGCGGTTCATGTCGGATTATGTGAACCAGGGCGTCTTTCCCGAAGATCCATTTCATGTGCTGGACACCGACGGAGTGGGGGAGCTGTTGAAACTGGGTGTGCAGCGCGGCCGGGCGGAGAACGGGGAGATCACCCTGTCGATCTGCGGCGAGCACGGCGGCAACCCCGAATCGATTGCCTTTTGCCGTGATGCGGGCTTTGACTATGTCTCCTGTTCCCCGTTCCGGGTGCCAGTTGCGCGTTTAGCCGCAGCCCAGCTGGCAATTTCCGCAAAGACCGGTCAGACGGCGCCAACATACACAAAATATTAAGTAAACCTGGGCCATCCAGCAGCCGCCGATGTAAGACCGGCGGTGTGAGTGTGTTCCCCGTGATTGTGGTTGCCCCCCGAACGCTGGACGTTTCGGGCCTTTTCCCTTAAGGGATGCGACCGCATGTGCCGGGGGAACCGGGCACAAGCTGCTAGGACGGGGGAACCCTGAATGAAATTGTTGACTATGATTGCCGTGATGGCTGCCACCATCGCGATTGGTAAAAGTGTTGCCGCCGAAACCGGCCTGGGTACGCTGATCGAGCGTGAACAAGCCAGTCTGAGCGCGGTGCCTGAGCGGAAGTTCAACGGATTTTTCGGAATCCGCAACAATCCGTTCAAGACCCGCAAGGCGCGGCCGCAGGTTGAATACAGCAAGGCCTGGCTGGACGCCCAGCCAAAAGCTGCCGGCGGCGAGCAATTCGCCTGTCTCGCCGAAGCGCTGTATTTCGAGGCCCGCGGCGAAACCGTCAAAGGACAGTTCGCAGTTGCCGAAGTGATCCTGAACCGGGTCAAGAGCGCGCAATTCCCGAATTCGCTTTGCGGTGTGATCAAGCAGGGTACCGGGCGCAAGTACCAGTGCCAGTTCACCTACACCTGTGATGGCCACAAAGAAGTGATCAACGAGAAGAAGGCGTATCAGCGCGTGGCCAAGGTGGCACGTGCAGCGCTGGACGGGCTGAAGTCAGAGCTGACCGGCGGTGCGACCTACTATCATACCACGGCGGTTCGGCCGCGCTGGAGCCGCACTTTTACAAACACCACGCGCATCGGTGTGCATCTGTTCTACCGTGACGAACGTTACCGGACGGCGCTGAGCAACTGACCGCCTGAAGGCGGCACGTCAGTGCCGCTTTCGGCCACTGGCGTGGCGTTTGCGGGACTGTTATGAAGCCCTCGAAATACTATTGTTGTGTCCCATCACTTGACACAGCCAGCCAAAGGCCCGTTTTCCCATGCCCTCTGAAATCCGCCTTGCCTTTGCGCACCCGTCTGAGCGTTCCGTGGCCACTGCTGCGCCCGGGCCACTGGACCGCATTTCCTTGCGGGACCATATTGTCGAGGTGGAGATCGGCGCGTTTCAGGCAGAGCGCGGCACCACCCAGCGGATATGTTTCAATGTGGTGGTGGAAATCTCGCCGCTGCCGAAGGATCTGGATGATGATGTCGACCGGATCCTGTCTTATGACAAGGTATCGGAGGCCATTGCGCATGAGCTTGCGGCCGAGCGGCTGAATTTGCTGGAAACCCTGGCCGAACGTGTGGCTGAGCGGATCCTGCTGGAGCATCAGGCCGTGCGCGCTTTTGTGCGGATCGAGAAGCTGGACAGGGGCCCCGGAGCGCTGGGTGTCGAGGTGGTTCGCTCCAAGGATCAGATTACCCATCTGGTGGATGAGGAGGAGCGCCCGCATCCGCGGCTGATGTATTTGTCCAACGACGCCATCGACAGCGGCAACCTGACCGCCTGGATCGACCAGATGGAATGCCGCCAGCGGCCGCTGATCCTGTGTGTCGGGACACACCTGCTGGAGGTTCCCACCACAGGCCACAAGTGGACCCAGCGCCGGATTGATCTGCTGGCGATCGAACAGAATGCCTGGCGCCTGGCGGCCAAAGATGACCGTTGCGTTGTGGTCTCGACCCGGACTGAGCTGGACTGGGCGATGAAGAACCGCCAGATCTGCGTCTGGGCCCCTTCCAAGATCGTTCTGGACGCGGTGGACGGACCCTCGGCGCCGCCGTCGAACTCGGTTGCTTTGGCGGCGTGGTTCGCAGCGACCTTTGCAGCGGGTGAAATGATTGTGCTTGGCGGGGATTTGCCTGATAATCCCGGAGTCCCCTTGCGGGCCGTCAGCGTGGAGCAAACACAACTGTGACATATTACCGGCCATTGGTTCAGCACGGCGAGACGCGCCCCGAAGGTGCGGTTCCGCTGGCAGGAAGTTCGTTGTGGTTCACCGAGGTTGAAATCCTGAACCGTGAAGGGCCGCCGCGAGTTGCTCCGGCCGGGTTTGTGCCCGAAGCAGAACGCCGGCGCCTGAGCGCGCGCCGGGCCTCTATTGCCGGGCTGGACATGACCCAGCCGCAGATCATGGGCATTCTCAATGTGACGCCGGACAGTTTTTCGGACGGCGGTCGGCATTCCGGTGTCGAAACCGGAAAAGCGGCAGCGCTGCAGATGGTGGCTGATGGTGCCACGATCATCGACGTGGGGGGCGAATCCACCCGCCCGGGCGCCGAAGAGGTTTCCGAGGCCGAAGAGATAAAGCGCACAGCGCCAGTGATCGCTGCAATCCGCGCAACCAGCCCGGTGCCGGTCTCTATCGATACCCGCAAGGCCACCGTGGGCATGGAAGCGCTGGAGGCGGGGGCCAACCTGCTGAACGACGTCTCGGGATTCACTTTCGATCCGGCGCTGGCGCCGTTGGCGGCCCAGGCAAGCGTGCCGGTCTGCATCATGCATGCGCAGGGGGATCCTGCTACCATGCAGGACCAGCCAACTTACGCCAATGTTCTGCTCGACGTCTATGACTTCCTCGAACAGCAGATCGACCGGCTGGAAGCGACCGGGGTGATCCGCGAGCAGATCGTGATTGACCCGGGCATCGGCTTTGGCAAGTCGCAGGCGCATAATCTGACTCTGCTGCGCAATCTCAGCCTGTTCCACGGGCTCGGCTGCCCTATCTTGCTGGGCGTGTCCCGTAAGGGTTTCATCGGAAAAATCGGCAAGGAGCCGCGCGCTGATGCCCGCGCGCCGGGCTCGATTGCCGTAGGGCTTGCGGCCTTGGGGCAAGGCGTGCAATTCCTGCGGGTGCATGACGTTGCTGAGACGGTTCAGGCACTGCGACTTTGGCAGGCCGTCCGCTGAGGCTTTTGGCAGGAAAAGCATAATGCGTAAACTTTTTGGCACGGATGGCGTGCGCGGCACGGCTAATTCCCATCCGATGACCGCCGAGATGGCGCTGCGCATCGGCGCCGCTGTCGGACGGTATTTCCGGCGTGACGGGTCAGGCGTGCATCGGGTGGTGATCGGCAAGGATACCCGGTTGTCCGGCTACATGTTTGAAAACGCTTTGACGGCGGGGCTGACCTCGACCGGCATGAATGTGTTGCTGCTGGGACCGGTGCCGACGCCCGCGGTGGGGCTTATGACCCGCTCGATGCGAGCCGACTTGGGGGTGATGATTTCGGCCAGCCACAACCCCTCCGAGGATAATGGCATCAAGTTCTTCGGCCCCGACGGGTTTAAACTGTCGGACAGTGCCGAGTTGGAGATCGAAGGCCTCATCGATGCCGGCGTCGAACCGGCGCAGGCTGCCAATATCGGCCGCGCCAAGCGGATCGACGATGCCCGGTTCCGTTACGGCGAACGGGTTAAAAGCTCGCTGCCGCGCAATCTTGGCTTTAACGGTCTGAAAGTGGTGATTGACTGTGCCAATGGTGCGGCCCACCGGGCGGCGCCTGAGGTCCTGTGGGAACTGGGCGCCGAAGTGATCCCGGTGGGGGTGTCTCCGGATGGCTTGAACATCAACCGCGGCTGCGGTTCAACCCAGCCTAAAGCCGCGGCAGAAGCGGTCGTCGCGCATGGTGCCCATGCCGGTATTTGCCTGGATGGCGATGCCGACCGGGTGATCGTTATCGATGAAACCGGCACCGTGGCCGATGGCGACCAGCTGATGGCGCTGCTGGCCAGCCGTTGGGCGGAGCAGGGCCAGCTGTCAGGCGGCGCGCTGGTGGCGACGGTGATGTCGAATCTCGGGCTGGAGCGGCACCTGGAAAGCAAGGGGCTGGGTATGGAGCGCACTGCTGTTGGCGACCGCTATGTGGTTGAGCGGATGCGCGAAGGCGGCTTCAACCTGGGTGGAGAGCAGTCGGGCCATATCGTGATGAGCGATTACGCCACCACCGGCGACGGGCTGATGGCGGGGCTGCATTTCTTGGCCGAGATGGTGCAGACCGGCAAGAAGGCGTCTGAGCTGGCGCATCAGTTCCAGACCGTGCCGCAGCGGCTGCGCAATGTGCGCTTTCAGACTGGCCAGGCGCCGTTGGAAGATGCGCAGGTGCAGGAGGCGATTGCGGCTGCCGAGAAGATGCTGAACGGGCAAGGGCGCCTGTTGATCCGCAAGTCGGGCACCGAACCGCTGGTGCGGGTGATGGCGGAATGCGAGGACGCCGGGTTAATGGCGCTGGCGGTCGACAGCGTGGTGGCTGCGGTCGAGGCCGCGGTGGCGGAGTAACCCGGCGGGGGCGCTCAGCCCCCTTTGCCGAACAGGCGGCTCAGCTTGCCGAACTGGCTTAGCAGCAGCCCGCCCAGGATCAGCGCCAGGGCTGCAAACAACTGCGGCGGCAGGGTCTCGCCCAGCAGTGCGGCCCCGAAGATCACCGACCAGACCGGCACTTGGTAATTCACGGCCGACAGGAACGCCGGACCGGCGCTGCGGGCAACCTGGACCAGCAGCACCTGGGCCAGCGCAGTGGGAAGCAGTCCAAGGTAGATCACTGCACCCAGCGGCAGGACGGCAGGCAGTTCCGGCACACCTTCGGCCCAGAGCGCTGCCGGGATCATCATGGCGGCACCGCACAGGAGGGCGGCGGCCGAGAGGGACAGCATGTTCACCTGCGGGCAGAGCCGGGTGATAATCGAGCCGATGGCATAACACAGCGAGGCGCCCAGACAGGCCAGGCGGGCAAGCGATTCATAATCAGTGCCGGCGGAGCGGAAGGCATCAAGCCCGATCAGTACCACCACTCCGGCAAAGCCGATGAAGAAGCTGACGGCACGGCGCAGGGTCATATGCTCGCCCGGCACCAGCAGATGCGCTAGCGGCAGCACGAACAGCGGCACCACCGCCATGCAAACCCCGGCAAAACCGCTGGCCACATGGGTCTGCCCCCAGCTGAGCAGTGAAAAGGGCAGGGCATTGGAAAAGGCCCCCATTCCAAGCGCGCAGACCCAGATAATGCGGCCCTCGCGCGACCGCAGGGAGGGCAGGCGTAGGCCCATGGCAAAGAGCACCCCCAAAAGGCTGAGCGCGCCGATTGAAATCCGCAGCGCGGCAATGGTCATCGGTGGCAGGCCCCGTAGCGCCAATGACACAGCCATGAAAGAGGCGCCCCAGATTACTCCGAGGAACAGAAGTTTGGCCCAATTGGCGGAGCCGGGGGAGTCTGGCATGGAGACGTCTCAATGAGCCTTGAATGAAAAAGGGCGCCCCGATGTGGAGCGCCCTGCAGAGGAATTAGGCTGCGAAAATATCCGCGGGCGCCTTAGTTCTTCTCTTTGTCGACCATCTTGCCGGCCGAGATCCAAGGCATCATGCCGCGCAGCTTGGCGCCGGTCGCCTCGATCGCGTGCTCGTCGTTGGCACGGCGAGACGCTTTGATGGTCGGCTGGCCAACCGCGTTTTCCAGCATGAAGTCGCGGACGAATTTTCCCTGCTGAATGTCGTTCAGCACCTCTTTCATCCGGGCTTTGGTTTCGTCGTACTTCAGGATCCGCGGGCCGGTGACATACTGGCCGTACTCGGCGGTGTTGGAGATCGAGTAGTCCATGTTGGCGACGCCGCCTTCATAGATCAGGTCGACGATCAGCT
>NZ_JAXMOX010000111.1:0-14799 GCF_034669605.1 Leisingera sp. | reverse complement strand
CATCACCGCGGCCGAGACGATGTTCTCGGAGGCAATCAGCTCGATCTCGTCGCGCTGGCGGCCCAGCTCGGCTGTGATCGAGGCATAAAGTTCAGGATCGCGCTCCGACAGCGCTTGGGTGAAAAAGAGGTCTTTGGACATTCGGGGCTCCTGTCTATCCAGTCCAGCCTAGCCCTGCAGCAACGCAGTTCATCGACTGCATCAGCGGGACCGGCACTGTTGAAGGCTTCTTGGCGCGCTCTTCCCGCAGGAGGCGCACTTGTGTCTTGTGAATTTCGCGCAGCATGGTTTCGACTTGGCCAAAGCGGGCGCGCAGGCGCGGGAAGCGGTTGGCGAGACCGTTGTCTCCTGTGAGGAACAGGATCGCCTCCCGGGCCAATTGGTACTCGCTACGGATGGTTCCAAAGATCCGATCGCGGATTTCCGCGTCCTGCACCAGCGTGGCGTAATCCGCAGCAATCTCCATATCGCTTTGCAGAAGGGTCTTTTCGACCTCATCCACCACCAGGCGGAACAGTGGCGAATTTCTGAACATGTCCTGCAGGACCGCATCACCGCGCGCGCCGCGGAACTTGCGGAAGCTGGCCACAGCCGAGCCGAATCCGTACCAGCCGGTGATCATGTGGCGGTTCTGCGACCAGGCAAAAACCCAAGGAATAGCTCGCAGGTCATCCAATGAACCGGCGCCGAACCGGCGCGCGGGGCGCGAGCCGATTTTGAGCATCGCCAGCTCTTCCACCGGGCTGGCCTGCTGGAAGTAATCCAGGAAACCTGGCGCATTCAGCAGGTTGGAATAGGCTGCCTGGGACATGCCTGCGAGGGCCTCGAAGGCGTCGTCATGCTCCGGATTGACCGGCGGCGTGTCCTCCTGCAGCGAATGACGCAGCACCGACGAGGCCATCAGCTCCAGCTGGTGCAGCGCGGTGCCGCGGTTGGCGTATTTGGAGCTGACCACCTCGCCCTGTTCGGTGATCCGCATCTGGCCTGCGATGGTGCCCGCAGGCTGTGCGGCGATCGCACGTTCGGCTGGGGCGCCGCCGCGGGAGACCGAGCCGCCGCGGCCGTGGAAAAAGACCGGCTTCATCCGGTGCGCCGCCAGGGTGCGGGTGATCAGGCGCTGCGCCTTCTCCAGCTCCCAGGTGGAACACAGGAATCCGCCATCCTTGTTGCTGTCGGAATAGCCCAGCATCACCTCGATCCGGTTGTCCCCGGATTTCAGCGAGCGGCGGGCAAAAGGCACATCCAGCAGGCCATTCAGAATACCGGGCGCTGCGCGCAAATCGCCGATGGTCTCAAACAGCGGCACCACCTTGAGTGCCGCCTTCTCCGCTCCGAATCCGGCATAGCGCGCCAGCAGATAGACGCCGAGCAGGTCATCAGTGGAGCGGGTCATCGACAGAATGAACGGACCCATCGCCTGCGGGTCTTCACCCGCACCGGCATCGCGCATCAGCCGCAGCAATTTCAACAGCTCGCCGCTTTGCGGGCTAAGTTCATCCGGCATCACATAGGCCAGCGAGGCGCTGCCGAGCTCGCGGCGCAGACGGGCGGACCATTCGGCGCTGCCGAATTCCGGCACCTCGCCGGAACGCGCCCAGATCTCGGTCAGGGTCTCGGTGGTTACGGTGGAATTCTGGCGGATATCCAGCGTCACCGTGCGGAAGCCAAAGACATCGGCCTGCCAGCGGATCGGACGCACATAGCGGGCCGCCAGCCGGTTGGCGCCGATCTCCTCCAGCGCCACCTCAACCCGGGTGAGGTCGCTGATGAAGTCTCCCAGATGCGGATAGGCGCCGGGTTCTTCTGCAGCGGTTGCCTTGATACGGGCCAGGATGGCTGTCAGTGCCTGGCGGAAGACCTCGCCCGGATTGCGCGCAGCGAGACCGGCCATGCCGGGAGCCGCTTCAATAATAACAGCCAAGCGGGAAGAAGCGCTGTCCGGCAGTGCAAACACGGCTGCGGAAATGGAAATCCGTTCAGCCGCGGTGGTCAGCGCCCTCTGATAGCGCTTGAGGATCGCCGCTCGGTTGGCCGTCAGCGCTTCGGCAGTGGCCTCAACCGTCACGTTCGGATTGCCGTCACGGTCGCCGCCGATCCAGGAGTGGAATTTCACGCAGGGTGCGTCCGCGGTCGCGCCCAGCCGCGGTTCGGCAGCAGCAATATAGCGTTCGAACAGCTGCGGCACCGCCTCATACAGGCTGTCGCGAAAGAACTGCAGGCCCCACTGGATTTCGTCCTGCAAGCTGGGCCGTTCGCGGCGCAACTCGCCTGTCATCCACAACAGATCGATCTCCGAGCGCAAATCCTCCAGCAGATCGGCACGCTCGCGCGGGGTCCAGCGCTTGGCCTCCAGCGACACCAGCCCGCGGTAGATACGGCGGTGGATTTCCAGGATGGTAACCCGCTTGGCTTCGGTCGGATGCGCGGTCAGCGTCGGGCCGATCGAAAACTGGCTGGCAACCTCCCGCAGGCGCTCTGGCGTGGCCAGCTCACCAGCCAGATCCAGGGCGCGGGCAAAGCTGCCTTCGACCACTTCCGGCCCGTCCTGGGTTTCGGCCAAGCGGCGGTCGCGCATGGCGGCGTTTTCCTCGACGATCTTCAGCAGCTGGAACCAGATGTTGAAGGCCTGCATATACGCGGTCTCGGGCTGGCCATCAGCCAGATCCCAGGCGGATTCGCTGATGGCTCTTTCCGCCACTTCAGGTGCGCGCTGGCGCAGGACGTCCAACCAAAGGGTGCGCAGCTCAGAACGGAGTTCCGCGGCATAGCCGGTTTCTTCAGTTCCTTCGGTGGTGTTTTCGGCCGGATCTCCCATCACATCACCCGGTCGCGCGGTTCGCGCCCTGCAAAGAAATCAGTCAGATTGTCGAGCACCCGGAAGCCCATCGCCTCGCGCGCCTCACGGGTGGCGCTGCCCAGATGCGGCAGCATCACCAGGTTGTCGCAGTCCATCAGGTCCGGATTGATGCGCGGTTCGCCATCGAATACATCCAGCCCGGCGCCGCCAATGGTTTCGAACCACAAGGCCCGGGACAAAGCCAGTTCGTCGATTATCTCGCCGCGGGCCGTATTAATAAGGAATGCGTCCGGCTTCATCAGGTTCAGCATCCGGGTGTTGATAAGATGCCGGTTTGCAGCCCCCCCGGGGCAATGCAATGACACGAAATCGCACTGCGGCATCAACTCTTCCAGGCTGTCGGCCTGAGTAGCATTGCAGCGGGCCAGAATATCCGGCGACACGCGGGAGCGGTTCTGAACCACGATCTTCATGCCAAAGCCATGGTGCGCGCGACGGGCCATCTCCTGGCCGATGCGGCCAAAGCCGACGATGCCCAGTGTCTTTCCGGAGACTTTGGTGCCGACCAGATGGGTCGGACGCCAGCCGGTCCACCTGCCAGCACGCACTTCACGCTCACCCTCGCCTGCCCGGCGGGCAACCATCAGGAGCAGTGTCATGGCGATGTCGGCGGTGCATTCGCTAAGGACATCGGGAGTGTTGGTCACAGTCATGCCGTGGCCTGCTGCCCCAGGCATATCGATATGAGAGTAGCCCACACCATAGTTGGCGAGGATACGCGCCTGGGGCTTGGCGATATCGAACGACTTGGCGGAAATCTTGTCTGTCACTGTCGGCAGCACCGCGTCATAAGACGTCAGCGCGTCACGCAACTCTGCTTCGCTCAGCGGCTTGTCATCCGTGTTCAGCACAGCATCAAAAGCTTCAGAAAGCTGCGCCTCAACTGCGGCGGGCCAGCGGCGGGTCACCAGAACCTTTGGCTTTGCCATGATTTCTTCTCCCTGTGGTGCCTATGCTTGATTAATGCGCTCCACCCCTGCCATTGCCCCAGGCCAGGGGTGGAGCATCGCGCCTGTTCCGTGGCCGGATCAGGCGGCGTTCTTTTTCATCACGCTTGCGATGGTTTCGCCGATCACGGCGGGGTTTTCGGCAACGGTCACGCCAGCCGCCGACAGGATCTCCACCTTCTCGGACGCCGACTCGCCAAAGGCCGAGATGATTGCACCCGCGTGGCCCATCGTGCGGCCTTTGGGAGCGGTCAGACCTGCGACATAGGCCACAACCGGCTTGGTCACATGGTTCTTGATGTAATCCGCCGCTTCCGCCTCCTGCGGGCCGCCGATTTCACCGATCATCGCGATAACCTCGGTTTCCGGATCCTTCTCAAACCATTCAAGGATGTCCTTGAAGGAGGAGCCGTTGATCGGGTCGCCGCCAATGCCAACCGAAGTGGAAATTCCCAGCCCCAGTTCTTTCAGCTGTGCCGCAGCCTCATAACCCAATGTACCCGAACGGCCGATGATACCCACGGTGCCCGGCAGATAGATGTGGCCCGGCATAATGCCCAGCAGCGCCTTGCCCGGCGAAATGGTGCCCGCGCAGTTCGGACCCGTAAGGATCATCCGCTTGTCCTTGGGATAGCGGTACATGTAACGCTTCACGCGGATCATGTCCTGAGCCGGGATGCCGTCGGTGATGCAGACACAGTAGTGGATGCCCGCATCCGCCGCTTCCATGATGGAATCGGCTGCAAACGGCGGTGGCACGAACACCAGGGAGGCATTGGCGCCGGTGGCTTCAACGGCTTCTTTCACGGTGTTGAAGACCGGCACGCCTTCAACCGTTTCGCCGCCTTTGCCCGGCACCACGCCGCCAACGACATTGGTGCCATATTCGATCATGTCCTTGGTGTGGAACCGGGCGATCTTGCCGGTAATGCCCTGGACGATGACTTTGCTTTCGCGATCGAGAAGGATGCTCATTTGACTGCCCTCACACGAGTGTTTTGGTCGAGGTCGTTTTGCCACGCGCCAACGGCCCGCTCAGCGACTTCCATCAGCGAAGTTGCGCGGATCAGCGGCAGGCCGGACTGGGCCAGGATCTTCTGGCCTTCCTCCACATTGGTGCCCGCAAGGCGGACGACCACGGGCACGTCGACTTCAACTTCCCGCAGCGCCTGAACAACGCCTTCGGCCACCCAATCGCAGCGGTTGATGCCGGCGAAGATGTTGACCAGAACCGCCTGCACATTGCTGTCGGACATCACCAGGCGGAACGCCTTGGCAACCCGTTCCGGTGTGGCACCGCCGCCGATATCCAGGAAGTTGGCAGGTTCGCCGCCGGCCAGCTTGATGGTGTCCATGGTTGCCATCGCCAGGCCTGCGCCGTTCACGATGCAGCCGATATTGCCCTCAAGCCCGACATAGGACAGGCCGCGGTCAGCGGCGCGGCTTTCGCGCGGATCTTCCTGGCTCTTGTCGCGCAGCTCAGCGATCTGCGGGTGACGGAACAGGGCGTTGTCGTCAAAGGTCATCTTCGCGTCCAGCGCGATGACCCGGTTGTCCGAGGTGACCACCAGCGGGTTGATCTCAACCATTGTGGCATCCAGTTCGGAAAACGCCTGGTAGCAGCCCTTGAGGGTGCGCACCATCTGCTGCGTCATTGCCGGCTCGATCCCCAGCTTGAACGCGATCTCGCGTGCCTGGAAATCCTGCAGGCCAACGGCCGGCTCAACGGTCGAACGCACGATGGACTCGGGGCGCTCGGCAGAAATCTCTTCGATCTCCATACCGCCTTCAGACGAGGCAACGATCATCACCCGCTGGCTGGAACGGTCCAGCACAAAGCCCAGATAGATCTCGCGGGCGATCGGCACCGCACCTTCGACATAGACGCGGTAGATGCCTTTGCCTTCAGGGCCGGTCTGATGGGTCACCAGCTTTTTGCCGAACAGGTTCTCGGTCGCCTCATAGATCTCGGCTTCCGAGTTGCACAGTTTGACGCCGCCCGCCTTGCCGCGGCCGCCGGCGTGGACCTGGGCTTTGACGATCCATTTGTCGCCGCCCAGTTCCCGCGCGCGGTAGGCCGCCTGCTCGGGGCTGTAGGCCAGCGCACCCGGGGGTACGGCCACGCCGAAGTTGCTAAGAACTTCCTTGGCCTGGTATTCATGGATATCCATGGGTCTCTCCTCCTCGTGGAGCTTTTATTCGGCGGCTGCCAGCGCCGCTGCGTAATGCTTGTCGAGCAGGGCGTTGATCGCCTCAAGGTCGACATTTGCCCCCATGTCGTTCATCGCCTTGCCGAAGCGGTTGACGATGTCGGTGATGGCGGCTGGTGTAATCTGGTTCAGGATGCCGATGCGGACCTGCACCGGCTCCGACAGGGTCGGCCAGATGCCGAAGCCCACGGCGCGGCAGTTGCCCACCAGTTCCTTCTCGCGGCCTGCAAGATCGCCGGGCAGGTTCAAAACCACCAGGCTGGTCATGTTGCTGGTCACATCGCAGCCCATCGCGGTCACCGCATCGCGCAGCGCTTTCTCGTGGAACGCATAGTCGCGGGCCTTCTGGGCGCGGCCGTGCTGAAGGGTGATGCGCAGCGCCTCGTGGAAGGCGGCAACCGCATAACCCGAGTGGGTGCGGTGGTAGGTGCCGGCGGCAACATCCTCTCCGTCCACGATGCCCCAGTGGCGCGCTTCAAGGATCGGGTTGTGGACATAGGAATGGCAGCCGTTCTCGCGCACGGTCTGGATGTAGCTGTCAGTGAACGACACCGGTGCATAGGTCAACGGCAGGCAGAGCACGCCTTTCTGCGGGCAGGAGGCCCAGCCGGCAACGCCCGGGTAATCGTCGATCGAGAAATCCTCGATGCCCAGCGAGGACACCGCATCGATCAGGCCCATCACACCGTGTTTCACGCAGGCGTCCGAGAAGCCCTTGAGGTCGTTGATGCGGCCCGAGCCGGTTTCCCAATGCGCCATGAAGGCCCATTTCGGTTTCTTCTCAGCCAGCACCTGTTCCACCAGCTTGCCGGAAACCGACTCGCCGTGCGGCACGTCGATCACGGTGACCGAGGCAGGCTGCGGGTTCATCGCGTCGGCTGCCAGTTCCTCGCGGGTGGCGGCCTTCATCCGGATGGTCATTGCATCGATGCCCGAGAAGGTGCCATTCTGGAAGGCAACCACGCTGTCGCCGGGCAGGATCGCGTTCAGCATGCAGTCCAGCCCCGAGAAGCCGGTGCCGCCAACGCCGTAGGTGTAGGTGTTGCTGGTGCCCCACAGATCGCGCAGCATCCGCTTGCACTCGATCATACCGCGCAGCACGTCCGCCTGCATGTGGTCGGCCAGGCCGGTGTTGGCAAAGGCCTGCAGCACGCGGGGATCGGTATTGCCCGGGCCAGGGCCGGCGGCCAGGGTTTCCGGAATTTTCAGGCTGGGGAAGATCATGGGTTCAGTCATCGGGGTTAGACCTCGCTGGTTTCAGTTCGCCGATGTGCTGGAGGTCACGGGCCTCTCCCGCTGCAGTCTTCACTGCGGGAAGGTTTGTTTCCTGACATGCAACATCTGTTAACCCAAGGAAACCCTAGCTCGACAAAACACGCAACATTCCTATATCCTGCTTTTGGGTATCTAATTGGGTGGTAAAAATCCTACCCAAAACGGTAAAAATACCATTGCATACCAAAACACCCCCTACCCACATGGGTAGTTTTCTACTAAAGGGCACCAAATGGCTCCCATAAGCGACAAAGTTTCCCCGATTTCGGTCATGCTGGCTGACGCAAATCCGCTGGTGCTGTCGGCGATGTCAGAAATCTTCGACAAGGACCCGCGATTCTCGCTGGTCGCGACCTCCGCAACGGCCGAAGGCTTCCTCGGAACGGTGATGCGGGTGCCGGTTCAAGTCGGAATCATCGACTGGAACCTGCCCGCGCTTGGCGGCGCCAAGCTGATCGAGGTGCTGCGCGACCAGGCCAATGCACCACGCCTGGTGGTCTATGCCGAGGAGAGCGGCGAGGTGCCGCGCAAGGCGATGAGCGCGGGCGCTGCCGGTTTCGCCCCGCGCTCCAGCGCTGTCGAAGACGTGCTGGATACCTGCCTCGCCGTCGCTGAGGGCAAGATGGTTTTCCCCTTCCTCGACGTCCGCGGCCTGCAAACCGATCCGATTGAGCAGCTGTCTCGCCGCGAACGCACGATGCTGCAGGCGCTGTCAAAGGGGCTGACCAACAAGGAGCTCAGCAAGGAGCTGGGGATCTCAACCAACACGGTGAAGTTCCACCTGTCGAACCTTTACGAAAAACTTTCGGTCAAAAACCGCGCCCAGGCGATTGCGTTTTTCTACGCCAACCGCGCTGCCAAGGGTGATTTCCTTCTCGAGGAATGATCCCGTGGCGGTGGCGGGCGGCTCACGCGGGCACGTACGCACGCGAGCGCGCGTCGCGCCTGCGGACACGCGCGCGAATGTATTTAAATGAAGATTTTTTTCTTGACAGGAAACACCATCGTGAGGAATGCCTAGAGGGGAGAGGACGAAAACCTATCACCAATGAGGAGCGAACCCATGTCATTCCACACCATTGAACAAGCCCCAGGCCGCCTGAACCGCAGCGAACTGGCGATCCCCGGATCCCAGCCGCAAATGTTTGAAAAGGCAGCTAAATCTGACGTAGACGTGATCTTCCTGGATCTCGAAGACGCGGTTGCGCCGGACGAAAAGGACCAGGCCCGCAAAAATATCATCCAAGGCCTGAACGACATCGATTGGGGCAACAAATCCATGTCGGTCCGAATCAACGGCCTGGACACCCACTACATGTACCGCGATGTGGTCGATGTTGTTGAACAGGCAGGAGAACGTCTCGACCTGATCATGGTCCCCAAGGTGGGTACCGCCGCCGATGTCTACGCCGTCGACATGCTGGTTACACAGATCGAAGACGCCAAGGGCCTGAAAAAGCGAATCGGCTTTGAGCACATCATCGAGACCGCTTTGGGCATGCAGAATGTGAGTGAAATTGCCGCAGCTTCCAAGCGCAATGAATCGCTGCATTTCGGCGTTGCCGACTATGCCGCCTCGACCCGCGCCCGCACCACCATCATCGGCGGCGTGAACCCCGATTATTCGGTGCTGACCGACCCGGCCGCAGACGGCTCCCGCGAGGTGCATTGGGGCGACATGTGGCATTATGCGCTGGCCCGCATGGTGGTTGCCGCGCGCGCCAACGGCCTGCGCCCGATCGACGGCCCGTTCGGCGATTTTCAGGACAAGGAAGGCTATAAGGCCGCCGCCAAACGCGCCGCAGTTCTGGGCTGCGAAGGCAAATGGGCCATCCACCCCAGCCAGATCGAACTGGCCAACGAGGTGATGTCGCCCTCGGATGCTGAAATCACCAAGGCGCACCGCATTCTGGAAGCCATGGCCGAAGCCGAAGCTGCCGGCAAAGGCGCGGTGTCGCTGGACGGCCGCCTGATTGACTATGCCTCGATCCGTCAGGCAGAAGTGCTGGTGGAAAAAGCCAAACAGATCGCCGGCAACTAAGCCGCGTTTGTTTTTAAGGCCTTACGCCGTCCCAGTTCCACTGGGGCGGCTGCACGCCGCTATGCCAAGGAGATGCAGATGACCGGATTGCTGACCACCGCCAAGGCCCTGTTTCAGGCCGCTGTCGACCGGGCCGACCCGGCCCGGGCACTGCGGGCACAGCTGACTGCCTCTCCATTGGAACCCCTGCCCGCAGGCGGCAAAAACGTGCTGCTTGCGGTGGGCAAAGCCGCGATCCCGATGATGCGCGAGGCGCTGCGGCTGATCCCTGATGCAGATCAGGCAATCGCCATAACAAACCCAGAGAATCACACAGAAATTCCCGGCGCTACAGTGATCTGCGGATCTCATCCGGTTCCAGATGAAATGAGCGCCAAAGCAGGTCAGGCTGCCATTGAACTGGCCCATTCCCTAGGCCCAAATGACCGGCTGATTGCGCTGATCTCCGGCGGCGGCTCCGCGCTGATGGTGGCCCCCGCCCCCGGCCTCACACTGGCGGACAAGGCGGCAGTGAACAAACTGCTGCTCGCCTCCGGGCTGGAAATTAACGAGATGAACCTGATCCGGCAGCAGCTGTCGGACACCAAGGGCGGCGGCCTGCTGCGTCATGCCGCACCCGCCCGGGTGCAGGCCTTCATCCTGTCGGACGTGATCGGCGACGACCTGCGCGCCATTGCCTCCGGTCCTACCGTGGCGCCTATCGGCACCCGCGCACAAGCACGGGAGACCCTGCAACGGGCAGGCATCTGGGACAGGGCTCCGGAGGCCGTCAAAGCCCGCCTCAGCACCACTCATGAGGCTCCGGAAGCGCTGCCCTCTGTCATCAACACGCTGATCGGATCCAACCGCCACAGCCTCAAAGCCATGATGAGCGCCGCAGCTGAGGAGTGGAATGCCAAACTGGTCTCTCACCGGTTGACGGGCGACGTGGCCGAGGCCGCTGAAACCGTAGTCAAAGCAGCAGAAGCCGCACCCAGGAACAACCCCGTTGCGCTGATTTTCGGCGGTGAAACCACTGTCCAGCTCACCGGCACCGGCCTTGGCGGCCGCAATCAGGAACTCGCCTTGCGCGTCGCCAAACTGGGCGCAGAGCGGCTCAGCGGCGACTGGCTGTTCCTCTCCGGCGGCACCGACGGGCGCGACGGTCCCACCGATGCCGCGGGCGGCATCGCCACCCCTGCCACCTGGAACGCGGTCAAAGCTGCCGGACAGGACCCGGACGCATTGCTCGCCAACAACGACAGCCACGCAGCCCTGAAAGCCGCGGATGCGCTGCTGATGACCGGCGGCACCGGCACCAACGTGGCCGACGTCCAAGTCTTCCTGAGGCGCCCCGGCTAACTCCTGGTCCGCTCCCGTTTTTCAACTTTCCTGAAATACTCCCGCCGGAGGCTGCAAGCACCGCGTTCAGGCTGATACGCGGGCCTCGCCCCACTCTGCCAGATCATTGACCAGCATCAGCGCCACCCGCCGGAACACTTGGCGCAGCCGTTCCACATGCGGGCCTTCCAGCGACAAATCCGCCAGCGCCTGGTCCATGCATCTAAGCCAGTTTTCGGCGTCTTCTTCGGTGATCGGCACATGGGCGTGCATCAGTTTCACGTCCATATGCCCATGCTTTTCCTCGTAATACCGCCGTCCGCCCATGAACCCGGACAGAAAGTTGAACTGCTCGATACGGGCATGGTCCAATCCATGCCCGCGCGTGTGCAGCCGGGCGATCCGTGCCCCGGTCTCCGTCTCTTCGATTATGTCGTAGAACCGTTCGACCAAGGCACGCAGCACGTCTTCGCCGCCGATTTGCTCTATCAGCTTCTGAACCATGAGAACCTCCCAGCCCCGAAGCGGCCGGCCTCAGGATTGAGGCCGGGTCTTCTTGGGGTCATAATGGGCAAAGGGTACGATCGTTGCAGGCAGGCGTTTTTGATGCCCGTCAAGTTTGCCGATCTCCACCGCGGTACCGGCTTCGGCACAGGACACATCCACCCGCGCCAGCGCGATGTTCTTGCCCAGCAGCGGCGAGCGCATCGAGGACGTCACCTCGCCAATCTGCGCCCGGCCGATGTGGACGCAATCGCCGTGCCCCACGTCAATCGCCGAGTCGATATCCAGCCCCACCAGCTTGCGGGCGGGCGTGGTCTTGCGCCGGATCAGCGCATCGCGGCCAACAAAGTCATCCTCTTTCGATTTCAGCGGCACGGTAAAACCGATGCCTGCCTCAAACGGGTCGGTCTGATCGCTGAAGTCATAGCCGGCAAAGATCAGCCCCGCCTCGATCCGCACCATGTCCAGCGCCTCCAGCCCCATCGGGCGGATACCGTGGTCCTGTCCGGCTTCCCAGACCGCGTCAAAGACGTCGCCGGCGTGTTTCGGATGGCAGAAAATTTCATACCCCAGCTCACCAGTGTAGCCGGTCCGTGAAACCACAACCGGGACTCCATGCTCTCCGCCGATACGCGCAGGCGTGAACCGGAACCAGCCCAGCTCTTCCAGCGTCGGATTGTGCGGCATCGTCCAGATGATCTTCTTCAGCAGATCGCGGCTTTCGGGGCCTTGCACGGCGATATTGTGCTGCATGTCGGTGGACGAGCGGATCAATACGTTCAGCCCCAGTTTCTCCGCTTGCTCGCGGATCCATTCACCGCCGTAATCCGAGCCGCCGATCCAGCGGAAATTGTCCTTGCCCAGCCGGAACACGGTGCCGTCGTCGATCATGCCGCCATGCGGGTAGCACATCGCAGTATAGACCACCTGCCCCACTGCCAGCTTCTTGATATTGCGGGTAAAGATATACTGGCACAGCGCCTCGGCATCCGGCCCGGTGATTTCGAACTTGCGCAGGGCGGACAGGTCCAGCACCACCGATTTCTCGCGGCAGGCCCAGTATTCCTCCAGCGGCCCGGACTCGGAATAGCAATTGGCCAGCCAATAACCGTTATACTCGATAAAATTGCGGGTCATTTTGCTGAGGCGGTCGTGAAAACCGGTTTCCTTGGTCATCTTCGGCTCCGATTCTGGGGTCGCGCGGAACGCAATCGCCCGCTTGAAGGTCTCTTGGCCGCTATAGGTGCGGACGTGTATGTCAGTGGGGTTCCAGCCGTTGGCGGCGCTGGTGTCATCCGGGCAGGCCGAGCTGACACAGACCAGATCGGTCAGCGCCCGCAGCAGCACATAGTCGCCGGGCCGGGTCCAGGGCTCATCGGCATACATCACACCGTGCTCATCCAGCCCTGTGTTGAAGAAGAAGTTGATCGCCATCCAGCCCGCCCGCGGCGTCACCCCGTGCTCGGCCAGAACCCCGTTGAAGTTGTCAGAACAGTTCACATGGCCGGGATAGCCGATGTCGTCATAGTATTTCGCCGCACAAGCCAGAGCAAAGGCATCATGGCGCCCCACAGTGTCCTGCACCACTTCGACCAGCGGCAGCATATCCTGATCATAGTATTTGGCATGCAGCCCCGGCATCGGATAGGCATGACCCATCAGCGTCCGTGTTGTGGTTACGTCCAGCGCATGCTCGATACCCTTGTCCAGCTTGCGGGCGGCAAAACACTGAAAATCCGTGCATTGGCGCCCATCGACATCCAGCACCTGGATGTAGTCGCCAGCCTTCACGAAATAGGCTTCGGCGGTTGCACTTTTGACCCGCAGGTCCAGTACCGGATCGGCCAGCGGGTCGGGAAGCTCAAACCGCGCCACCTGCTTGATCACCGCGCGCTTGACCATGACCGTCAGCTGCGTGGCAGTATCCTGCCGTTCAAAGTCCATGATCCCGCCCGGCGCTGCGATGATCACCACGCCGTCGCGCTGAACCGTGAAACTTTCTTCGGTTTTGGCCGGAGTATCCGCTCCAAAGAAGCGCACCGCACCGCCCTGCGCCAGATCGATGCCGCGAGCCTCCATTCCCATGCGCAGGCCGCGCAAGGACTGGTCGGTTGAGGTCAGAAGCGCCTTCAGCCCGCCGGCATCGCTGTTTGGCGCCGTGCCGATAATCCCGGCATCAATGCCGCCCTTGCTTCCGGCAGCGACGATTTCGCAGGGCTGGCCGCCCTCGTCGTTGTGGACCGTCACCGTATCACCAGTTTCCACCCGGATCAGGATTGCGCCGCAGCCTTCCACCACATAGCGTTCGGTCCCCTTGGGCAGCGAAAACACCGACGGCTGGTATAGTCCGGACGGCTTCGGGGGCCCATTGACAACCTCAGGGAAGCTCATGTCATTCATCGTGCATCTCCTGCTGGATTCCAGCCAAATATTGCACAGCCGGAATATTTATTTATTGAAAAGAATATTGCGTTCCTCCACTCTAATCAACAAACATGTTGATTTTCTGCAGAAAAATGGCAAATGCCCGGGATGCGTCATTTTCCTGGGGGTGAATGCCGCAAACAATAGGATACCCGCCATGCACTCGCTGATCTTTGGCCTCGCCGCGGCCCTTGCCTGGGGAACCCATGACCTTTGCGTGCGGTTCGTATCGCAGCGCACCGGCATTCTTCCGGCCATGCTGATTGTTTTTGGAACCGGGGCGATTCTGGTCGCCGGGGCGGCCCTGGCCTTTGGCGATTGGCAGGCGATGACTCTTCCGGCCGCGCGGCTGGCGGGTCTCTCGGGCACCATCTTTGCCCTCGGCTCCTATGCGCTTTACCGCGCCTTGGCTCTGGGACCGGTGAAACTGGTGGCGCCGCTGGTGGGTTCTTATCCGGTGCTGTCGCTTGGCATGGCAATGCTGCAGGGGCAGCCGGTTGGCCTGAGCCATTGGCTCGCGGTTGCTGCGGTGGTTGGCGGCGTCGGCTGCATTGCGGTCTTTTCCACCGAAGAAGACGGCAGCCCGGTCAACCTGCAGGCCGCCGCCTGGGGACTGGCAAGTGCCGTCGGATTTGCACTTACCTTTGCCACTGGCCAGGCCGCCACCCTGGCCGGCGCCGAATGGCCGGTGCTGATCGTGACCCGGCTGGCCGCGATCCTGATGCTGCTGGGCCTGGCGCTGCTTGCCCGGATGGTGCAACTGCCCGCCCGCAAAATGCTGCCGCTTCTGGTGCTGATGGGCACGCTGGACGCTTTTGCTCTTGGCCTGGTGATCTATTCCGGAGGCCTGCCCCGGCCGGAATTCGCCTCGGTCGGCGCGTCGCTTTTCGGGCTGGTTACCGTGGTACTGGCCTGGCTGGTGCTGCGCGAACGCATGAACCGCGCCCAATGGATCAGCGTGGCCGTCACCTTTGGCGGCATTGCCTATCTCGGCCACTGAGACCGGCCTCCGGTGACGGCCTAAGGCCTGCCAGCCATCATCTTTCCAAAAAATACTCCCGCCGGAGGCGGTCCGGCGGGAGCATATCTGTCAGGCGGTCAGCGCTGGGTCAGGCGGTCAGGCCTTCGGGTTCCTTGAGGCCGTTGGCGCGGCAGGCCGCGGTGACGGTGTTGGCAAGCAGGCAGGCGATGGTCATCGGGCCGACGCCGCCCGGCACCGGG
>NZ_JAXMOX010000110.1:0-14876 GCF_034669605.1 Leisingera sp. | reverse complement strand
CGTCGCGAGCCAGCCGTTCCAGACGAGCGGGGCTTTGACGGTAGAGGCGAATACCAACATAAGTCGGGATCGCAACGAGCGCGATCGGGGTCAACACGATTGTCAGCAGCAGGACCAGGGCCGTGGCAATCGACAGAAACAGCAACCCGTCCGCGATATCGTGGCTGCTGCGCGCCATCAGAGCTCGATCACTATGCCGCTTCCGGTCTCTGCGTTGTCACCAAGCCAAAGCTTCATCTGCTGCAGCATGAGCAAGAGATCCTCTTCGTAGATCTTGGCTTTCGACGGCGTGGCGCAGAGAAAATGATCGGCGCGCCCATCCATCAGATGCTCAACGCGCAATTCGAATTTCTCGTCCCGATCATCGTTGCGTGCCGTGGCCGGTCTACGGTCGACCAACTTGGTCTTCTGAAGGTTTCGCTGCCGGATGATCTGCTTTTCTTCATGGGTGAAGGCCACCGAAAGCGTCACTTCGTAGTAAGTTATCTTGAAGATAAGCCCCTTGCGGACCGTGTCGTGTGAAATCGAAACGCGCATCGGGTCATCCAGTTCAGGCAGTAAGGGCGGGTGCGGTGGGTTCAGTTGCGAAAGCAAGTGAAGTCACGGCGATTAAAACTGCAGTTTGGTTCAGATATGAGCCGCCATGCTCTTTGATGTTTCCCCATACAAGACCCCCATACGGGATGGGGGCGCCATATGGGGGTCAGGAGCGCTTGAAACTGGCGCTGAGATCCGCCGGAGCGACTTCAACCGGATCGGGTTTCGGGCGCGACAGTTGCGGCTCCGCCGGCAGAAAGCGGCCAGCTTCGTCAATCGCGGCTTGTGCCGCTTCAAGGGTTGCGTAAGTCCGGGCTTTGACCTCGTATCCGGCATCTACGATTCGGATCCTCTTGGTCCGGTAGATGATCGTATCACCTGGCACATACCCATGCGCAGGCGCCGCGACCGGCGGTTTTGTCGCGTCCGACGCGGCTCCCGGCTCATAGGTCGCACTGCCTGCAGGCCTAGCCTCCGGAGGGGCCGCCTGCTGCAAAGCGACAAAGCTTTGGCTCAGGGCAGCATCCTGTTTGAGCGCCTGTCTGGATACGTCCAACTGGTCGCGTGCGATCTTCAGCATTTGCTGGGTATATTCTGCCGTATCGACACCGGCGCGACCAATTTGTACCAGCGCCAAGGAAAGGAATCCAAGAAACGCCAAGATGAAGCCCGGCATCGCGGCAACCAATCCCGCCATTCCGTTGCCTCCTCCGCCGAAGCTACTCATCTGTCTGACAACGGCCCCGGCCCCAATGGCCAGAATAATTCCAACTATAATTCCGCACCACGCCAAAAATCCGAGAAAGGTCAACAGACCTCGAGCTGCTTCATAAGACTTCATCTGCCAAATCTCCTTATCAATATCCAGTAGGCTGCAACTCTGGGGTGCGGCCTGTCAAACGAAAGAGCGTACTCGTAGTCTTGCGGGGTACTAGCGCTAGGGGTCAGATTTCAGCAGTCCGGCATCGAGTATGAGGGCCAGCGCCTCGAAAAAGATCAGGCGGTAAGCTTCCTTTTTCCAAATCGGCGGGTGCTCAGGCAGGAGTTGTGCCAAGACCGGAAAGCCCTCTGCGAAGGCCGCAGCCTGATCGTAGGCATTGTCATGAAGTCGGCGGCGGCGAATGACGATATTGAGGAGGTCGGCCTCCTGTCCGATGACAACGAACGCACGGAGGATACGAAGTTGACGGCCTCGCTTCTGACCCGCTTGATTCGGGTTTTCAGTGACCAGTACATCGGGACGGTACTCACCGATCCAGCGCTGCAGTTTCTTCCCCGCCTTTTCTGTCGATGTCGCCGCGGAGCGTGATCCCTTCCAGATGATCAGTTCACCACGATCAACCACCACACACCCGAGGCGACCGCTGCGAACCGCGACACCCAGGATGCGCTCCGCGCTACCGGCCATCGTGACGTGGATTGGTTTCTAATCGCGTGGCCAGACCCTCGAGAAATAATTGACGCGCCAGGTGATCGCAGTCGTCCTCCGGCAGCTTTGGAACGGAGGGCAACTTCTCGCGCAACCGATCGCGTGCGTCACCGACGCAGGTGGCGTAGAAGTTCTCGAAGGTCTTGCCGAACAGTAGCTGCAGGCAGCAGATTTCCTCGACAGTCGGTGGCCGATCCCCGCGTTCAATGCGTCCGAATATGGTGGCACTTACGCCGAGGAGAAGCGCGCAGTCCTCTTGGCTAAGCCCTGATTTCAGGCGCATGGATTTCAATTCTAAAATGAACTCGTGATACATGGAAAATGAACTAAGTGAGTAACGCGCTCATCATAAACGATGCCGGTTTCCCGCAGTAGCACCGCCGGTCTGCGCTTCCTGAAAACGGGTGGTGCCTGGTGCTCGGATCTGGAGTGCCGGGTAGGTCCACGAGCGGAAGGCTGGCGCCCTCCGCGCGAGCACACCCGAGCCCCCGGAGGCACCACCCGTTTTCAATCCTGGAATGTCTCCATTTTCGCCGATTTCGGCACCCCGCGCAAGTCCAGCCCGACTGCGAGGCCCGCATCCGCACCGACGACAGAGAAGGCCCGCCGATCACGGCGGGCCTATTGATAATCAGCGGATTTGCCGGTCTACGCGCGAGGCAACGTCCGTGTGTGCCAGCAGGTCAACGCACTCCTTTCGGTTGAGAACACCTCGCCCTTGGCGATCTGATTTGGATGACTGGCCACGGCAGCGCGTCAATATTCACTGGCCATCATGACTGTCAGCACCCGGTGTGTACAAGTCGGGTTGGCCGCATCGCGGGAGTGCTGCTGCAGTTCCAAATCGAAGTAGTCGATCTTGAAGAAGAGCTTCTGTCCGTCGATTTCGAAGGCCCCGAAATCATGCTCTTCGTGTGGATCGTTGTCTTCATAGAAGCCGTCAAACTCCCTGGTGGCTTCGATTGCCTGCTGCACAAAAGCGTCACCTTCTGCTTGCACTCCGGCGGTCATGACGATGGTGGCGTGATCAGCTTGCCCCCGCCGCAACAGGTCGTTGAGACGCCGAATCCGCGACTTCCGGAAATCCTCGTCCAAGCGCCAGTCCGGAACGCCGGTCTGGCCGCAATATTCACAGCTGAAGTGATCGAAGATCGCCTTCACGGTCCATTCCTGGCAGGCCATGCTCCACTCCGCCCAAGCGTCTCGGACCACTTTTCCAGATCCACAAACCTGACAGATCGGATAGGCGCCGACCAAATCCCATACTTGGGTTTTCTTGGTCCCCATGTTGTTTCTCCTTCCGTAGGGTGGCCGCCCGAAAGGCTTTCAGGCGCACCCCTCGAAAGGAGAGAAAGAACGATCTATTATTATTGTTCAGAGACCGAGCATCGGCTGCAACTCCCCCCAATCTGCGGAATCCGCAGGTGCCACTCGCAGAGAAGGGCCACTACTCACACTGGGCCAGCAAAGTGAGAATTGGCAGCATGACTTTTCTTCTGGACAACCCCACATTCCTCGGCCTGGCTTACTCGCGCCATGGCGACCGCCCCTTTGCAATTCAGCAAACGGATCGGCTCTTGCATTGCTATACCGTTGGTCAAACGGGCGTGGGCAAAACGACCCTGCTTCAGCGCATGGTGGAGCAGGATTATCAAGCCGGTCGCGGCTTTTGCCTCATCGACCCGCATGGTGATTTGGCGAAAGCCCTGTTTGATCGCTGCCCTGAGGCACTCTATTGGAACGTTTCCGACCCGGCCTCTCCTTTTGGATACAACCCGCTCACCAAGACCTCTCCGTCGCTCCGCCCACTGGTGACCTCAGGTCTGATCGATGCGCTCAAGAAGCAGTGGGCCGATGCTTGGGGGGTGCGCATGGAGCATTTGTTGCGCCATGCGGTTCTTGCACTGCTTGATTTCCCCAATCCCGATCTGCGGGATATTCCGCGCATGTTTCTGGACCGTGTCTTCCGGGTTGAGGTTCTTGGCCATGTCAGCGACCCGCAGGTCCGTCGGTTCTGGACCGAAGAATATCCGGCGATGAACTACAAGAACGCCGCAGACGGTTTTGCTCCGATCGCCAACAAGCTCGGGGCGTTTCTGTCTCACCCAGTGTTGCGCACGGCGCTTTGTGAGCCAAAGGAACCGTTGCGCTTTCGCCAGATCATGGAGTCAGGTCAGGCGCTGATCATCAACCTCGCCAAAGGACGACTAGGCTCGGACCTGTCAAATGTCATTGGCGGCCTGCTGGTGTCCAGCCTGACCCCTGCCGCCTTTTCCCGCCAGGACATATCGGAGAACAGGCGGCGACCGTTCTTTCTCTACGTCGACGAATTTCACGCCTTCACCAGCGAAGCCTTCGCCGACATGCTATCGGAAACACGCAAATACAAGCTGGGCCTCGTGCTCAGCCAGCAGCACACTCAACAGACCACCGCCCCTGTCTTTGCTTCGGTCCTGGGGAATGTCGGGACGGTGATCGTATTCCGCGTCGGCGCTTTGGATGCCCCGGTCCTGGCAGCGCAACTGGGCAGGATCGAGCCGCGCGTTCTAACCGTGCAACCGAACTATCGCGCCACCGTCCGGATGATGCTCGACAACGCTCCAAGCCCGGCGTTTTCAATGACAACACTTCCGCTCGCATGCGGCACCTGCAGCTGAGCCCCACTTTTGCGTTCGCGGGTGTCCGGTATCCTGAAACCATGACTGAAAATGAACATCTACATCGCCATATCGACCTTTGCCGCCGAATGCAGCATCGCATGCTGACCGATGGTACCTGGCCGTGGGGCGAAGAGACGGAGTCGCCAAATCCTGAGATTATGGTAGAGTCTGAGGACCTAAACGACGTCACATGAAATCGTGCTTTGGATATATTCGAGTGTCCACCCAGAAGCAGGGCGAAGGGGTTTCACTCGACGCGCAAAAGACTGCCATCACGGCCTTTGCGAGTCAGAACGATCTCACGGTCATAAAATGGTTCGAGGAAAAGCAGACCGCGGCCAAGGGCGGTCGGCCGATCTTCAACCAGATGCTGCGGCAACTGCGCAAACACGCTGCCAAGGGCGTGATCATCCACAAGATAGACCGGGCTGCCAGAAATGCCCGGGACTGGGTCATGTTCGCCGAGTTGCCCGATATCGGCATCGACGTGTACGTCGCCACCGAAAGTCTGGACTTCCGATCCCGCGGTGGACGGCTGACCGCCGAGATCCAGGCCGTGATCGCCGCTGACTACATCCGCAATCTGCGCGAGGAAACGATCAAAGGGCTCAACGGCCGCCTGGGCCAGGGCCTCTACCCCTTTCGCGCGCCAATTGGCTACCTGGACAACGGCCGCGGCAACCCGAAGACGCCCGATCCGTTAAAGGCGCATCTTATCAGGGAGATGTTCGATCTCTATGCCAGCGGACGGCACTCGCTCCGCACACTTCAGGCCGAGATCACCCGCCGCGGCTTGCGCAGTTTGAACGGCCGCCCTCTGACGCTGCACGGCGTGGAGACGATCCTGAACAATTCGTTCTACACCGGGGTGATTACCATCGCCCGCACCGGAGCCTCCTACGACGGCGTGCATGATCCGATCATACCTGCGAAGCTCTTCCACCGCGTGCAGGATATCAAGTCCGGCCGCTCGGGGCCAAAATGCACGCGCCACAATCACCTGTTCCAGGGTCTGTTCCGCTGTGGCTTGTGCCGAGGCCCGATGTCTCCCGAGCTGCAGAAAGGACGCTGCTATTACCGATGCCAGCGCAGAGGGTGCCCCACCGCGACCATCCGAGAAGACCGGCTGGAGGACGCCATCAGGTTTCGGCTGGGCCAGCTGCAGATCAAACCCTCAGCAGCGAAGAAATTGGAGACCGCGTGGATGTCCAAGGGTGCCGAGACTGCCACTGAGGACATGGCGAAGGCGCTGCGCCTCCAGATCGCCGACGAAGAGGCACGACTGGAGCGGCTCACCGACTTGCTGCTCGATTCCACAATCGACAGGAACACCTACCGGGAGCGGCAGCGGTCCGGAAAACTGCGGCTGGTTGAGCTGCGCGATGAACTGGAAAAACTGCCCAATGCGGAGAAGATCGCGCAGCGCCGCCGTGACTTTCTCGAACTGGTGAAAACCCTTTGTTTGCTTTACGAAAACGCCAATCTGGCGGAAAAACGCGAAATCGTCGAAAACGCCTTCTCGAACCGCTTGGTCGCCGGAAAATACGTCGATCTACAGCCATATAAGTGGCTTGTGTCGCACGATTCCGCCTCAAGCGTCTTGGAATGTGACCCAGAGCGACACAGAGATACAGATTTGCCGGGTGTCACCGCGGGGGTCCAGAATCTCGAACTTATTTTGAACCTCAAGAACCGCGCCATTGATGATGACAAACCGTTGTGCCGACTGACTTCAGGCGTGCCCGCATAGGAGACTGGCGCACGGGTCCCATTTGGTATCTTTCTCTTGGCCTTTGCAAATCCGATCCAATTTTGTACAGATTACCAAAAGGAGTTCGTGTGTCCCTCCTGCTTCTCGTCGCCTTACCTTTCCTGGGCGCGCTTTTGCCCGGTTTGATGAACTCGGCGGGGCGCACTGCTTGCGCCGGCGTGACATTGACTGTCTCATTGGCCGCTTTCATTGGCTTGTTGACCAATCTGCCTGCAGTATTGGCGGGCGAAGTGGTGACAGCGCAGATCGACTGGATGCCGTCGCTGGGTCTCAACGTCACGTTGATGCTGGACGGGCTGGGCTTTTTCTTTGCGCTGCTGATTTTGGGCATCGGCCTGTTGATCATTGCGTACGCCCGGCACTATCTGAGCCGTGACGACCACATAGGAGAGTTCTTCACCTATCTGCTGCTATTTCAGGGTGCGATGGTGGGTGTGGTTTTGAGCGATAACATTCTGCTCTTGCTGATCTTCTGGGAGCTGACCTCGCTATCATCCTTCCTGCTGATCGGCTATTGGAAGCATATGCCGAAAGGCCGGCAAGGGGCCCGGATGGCTTTGATCGTCACGGGGTCTGGCGGGCTGGCGATGATCGGTGGGATGCTGATCCTCGGCCAGATTGTCGGCAGCTATGATCTCAGCGTGATCCTGCAGAACCGCGCCCTCATCCAGGCCGATCCATTGTATGGGCCGGCGCTGATTCTGATCCTGCTGGGCTGTTTCACAAAGTCGGCGCAGTTCCCGTTCCACTTCTGGTTGCCGCACGCGATGGCGGCACCGACGCCTGTTTCCGCCTATCTGCATTCGGCCACGATGGTGAAGGCAGGCATCTACCTGATGGCGCGGATGTGGCCGGTACTCTCGGGCACGGAGGAATGGGTGGTGATCGTCACCACCGCCGGGTTGGTCACCATGGTGCTGGGCGCGGTAATTGCGCTGTTCAAGCATGACCTGAAGGCGCTTTTGGCGTTCTCGACCGTCAGTCATCTGGGGCTGATCACCATGCTTCTGGGCACCGGAACCGCTTTTGGCGCCATGGCGGCAATGTTTCACATTCTCAACCACGCAACCTTCAAGGCCGCGCTGTTCATGTCGGCCGGGATCATCGACCACGAGGCCCATACCCGCGACATCCGCCGCCTAGGGGGCTTGCGCCGTTTGATGCCAGTCACCTTTGTGATCGCGACGCTAGCGGCGCTGTCGATGGCGGGGATACCTCTGCTGAACGGGTTCCTATCCAAGGAAATGATGCTGGACGAAGCCTATCAGACGGCTCTTTTCGGAGTACCCTGGCTGGTTCCGGCGCTGGCAACGCTTGGGGCGCTGATTTCTGCCGCCTATTGCTTCCGGCTGATCGGTCACGTGTTTCTGGGATCGGTCCGCGACGATTATCCGGCCCGCCCGCATGATCCCAACCCAGGGATGTGGCTGCCGCCGGCACTGCTGGTGGTGCCGGTGGTGGTGATCGGCGTGGCGCCTTACCTCGCCGAACCCTTTGTCAAGCTCGTGACCGCCTCGGTGCTGGGCGGAGCGACGGAGTTGCCAGACGTCCACTTCAAGATTTGGCACGGGCTGGTGCCAGCGCTTTATATGTCTGTGATCGCCGTTGCCGGCGGTCTGATCATGCTGGCGGTTTTCAATCCTTCGCTGCGGCTTTGGGATGCGGTGCCGAGGCCAGAAGCCAAGGTGATTTTCGACGCCATGGTCGCGACCGCCGTCCGGCTGGCCCAGAGGCTGATCCTGCCAGTCCACAATGGCGCCTTCACCCGTTATGCCGCCATCGCCACTGTGGTGATCCTTGCCGCAGGCTTTCACGCCTGGAGCACGGGAACGGTCGGTCTGCAGACCCGTGCCCTGCAACCGGCCGGCCCGGTGACCATCGCCGGCTGGCTGATGCTGGTGGCGGCGGTTGGCGCTCTGGTGCTGATGCACCGCAATCGGCAATTGTCGCTCATCCTGATCGGGATTGTCGGCCTGATGGTCTCGATCGGGTTCGTGTTCTTCAGCGCACCCGATCTGGCGATGACGCAATTCACCGTCGAGGTGGTGACGATCATCCTGCTCCTTCTGGCGCTGAATTTCCTGCCGAACCGCACGCCGGTTGAGAGCACGGTTCTGCGCCGGGTCCGCGATGCCGGCGTCGCCATTGCCGGCGGTCTGGCGACCTTTGCTCTGGCCTATTACTATCTCTTGCGCGACGCGGTCGGCACACCGATTTCGGAGTTCCATCTGGCAAATGCCTACAAGGGCGGCGGCGGCACCAATGTGGTCAATGTGATCCTCGTGGATTTCCGCGGGTTTGACACCTATGGCGAGATCATCGTGCTGGGTATCGCAGCCCTGCTGATCTATGCGTTGACCGAAACTCTGCTGCGCGGGCCGGTACGGGCGCGACTGCTGAACCGCCAGCCCGACCAGCCGCGCGCCGGCGATGTACATCCGATGATGATGGTTGTGCTGACCCGGGTGATGATGCCGGTGATCCTCTTGGTCGGGTTCTACATCTTCTGGCGCGGCCACAATGAACCGGGGGGCGGATTCATCGCCGGCCTGATCGTCTCTATCGGGGTTGTGATGCAATACATGGCCAGCGGCTTTGCCTGGACCTCGGCGCGTCTGAAGTACCCCTACCACGGGGTGATCGGGTCCGGCGTGCTGATCGCCGGCCTGACCGGCATCGGCTCGTGGTTCGTGGCCAATCCGTTCCTCACCTCGGATTTCACCTATGTCCGCATTCCACCTTTCGAGAAGTTCGAACTGGCCACCGCGGCGCTTTTCGATCTCGGCGTGTTTCTGGCCGTAGTCGGCGCGGTGATGCTGTCACTGGAAAGTTTCTCGCGCCTTGCGCGGCGCGCGCAGACGCCCGAGAGCGAATATCCGATGGATATCGATCCCTCGCGCGAGGATCCGCTGGTGGCCAAGGCCGTGTCAGTCAGGGAGGGCGACTGAATGGAATTGCTCGTCGCGTCTGCCATTGGCATCCTGACCGCCGGGGGCCTCTACCTGATGCTGAGGTTGCGCACTTTTCCGGTGATCCTCGGCATGGCGCTGCTGACATATGCAGTCAATGTGTTCCTGTTTGCCTCCGGCCGCCTGACCGTCTCGGCGCCGCCGATCCTGCGCGACGGCGTCAGCAACTATGCGGATCCGCTGCCGCAGGCGCTGGTGCTGACCGCCATCGTGATCTCATTCGGCATGACCGCTGTGGTGGTGATGATCGGCCTCGGGGCATTTCTGGGATCGGAAGATGACCATGTGAATGATGTGCCAGAGGCTGCGGACAATCACGCCGAAGGCAGATCATGACTCATTGGCTCATTGCCCCTGTCATTCTGCCAGCCATGCTCGCAGCCTTCATCGTGCTGGCCGCGCGTCACCACATAGTCATTCAGCGCGCCGTCTCGGTCGCCGGCATGTTGATGCTGGGGGGCATTGCGCTGGGGCTGGCGGTGCAGGTTTCTGACGGGTCGATCCTGCTCTACCAGCTCGGCGACTGGGCGGCGCCGTCTGGCATTGTGCTGGTTGGCGACAGGCTGTCGACGGTGATGGTCCTGCTGACGGCGGTGCTGGGGCTGTTCGTGCTGCTCTATGCCATCGGGTCCGGATGGGACAACCACGGCCGGCATTTCCACGCGCTCTTCCAGTTCCAGCTTATGGGGGTGATCGGGGCGTTTCTGACCGGTGACCTCTTCAATCTCTTCGTTTTTTTCGAGGTATTGCTGATCGCCTCATACGGCCTAATGATCCACGCCGGCGGCAACGCGCGGCTGCGGGCTGGCGTGCAATACGTGCTGTTCAACCTCATCGGCTCGACGCTCTTTCTCTTTGCGCTGGGGTCAATCTATGCCGAGACCGGCACGCTCAACATGGCCGATCTGGCCAGGCGCGTTGCCTTGATCGGGCCTGAGGATACGGTGGGCATTCGCGTTGCTGCGGTTCTGCTGCTATTGGTGTTTGCCATCAAGGCTGCACTTGTGCCGCTGCATTTCTGGCTGCCGTCCAGCTATGCCGAGGCGCCGGCGCCGGTGGCGGCGCTGTTTGCGATCATGACGAAGGTCGGGGCCTATGCGATCATCCGGATCTATACGCTGGTGTTTCCGCCAGAGCTTTCCGTCACCGCCAGGCTGCATGACCTCTGGCTGCTGCCAGCGGCCCTGCTGTCGCTCAGCATCGGGATGATCGGCGTGCTGGCGGCGAAACGGCTGGATCGGTTGGTGGCCTTCTCGATCATCGGGTCGATGGGCATGGTGATGGTGGCGATCTCGCTCTTAAACCCTGCCAGCATCGCCGCGGCCCTGTATTATATCGTGCATTCGACCCTCGCCGGCGCGCTGTTGTTCCTGATTGTCGACCTCGTGCGCACCGGTCGGGCCAACCTCGACCTGACGCCGCAGCCGCCAGTCGCCGGAGCTGTCCTGACCTCGGGGCTCTTTCTGGTGGGGGCGATCGCCATGGCGGGCCTGCCGCCGCTGTCGGGCTTCATCGGCAAACTGCTGGTGATGCAGGCAGCTTACGGCACGAGCCTCGTGGTCTGGATCTGGGTCATCGTTCTGGCCACCAGCCTGATCGCCGTGGTCGGATTTGCCCGCGCTGGCAGCGTCCTGTTCTGGAAGGCCCAGTCTGTCGCGGCGGCGGAAAATGCGATGCCGATGCAGCGCCCGTCTGCGCTGTCTTATGCTGCCGTCGGCGGGCTGATTGCGCTTCTGGTCGCCCATACGGTCTTTGCCGGGCGGATACAGGTTTACACCGCCGCCATCGCCACCCAGCTATTTGCGCCAGAGCGCTATATCTCGACGGTGCTGAACACGTCCGGCAAGCTGAGCGAACAAAAGAAGGACCCGTAACATGGGACGTGCCTTGCAATGGCTGCTACCGCATCCGTTTCTGACGCTGCTTCTGGCAGTGGTTTGGACGCTTCTGCAGAACGAGGTCTCTCCCGGAATGGTGGTCTTTGGCATCATCCTCGGTATCGTCATTCCATGGGGGACCTCGGTCTGGTGGCCAGACAATCCAAAAGGCTTTCGGCCGGGCAAGATGTTGGCCTATTGCGTCATGGTGATGTGGGATATTCTGGTCGCCAATGTGCAGGTGGCATGGATTGTCATCTCGGTGCCGAATGCCAGGCTGAAGCCCGCATGGATCGTGGTGCCGCTGGAATTGCGCAAGCCCGAAGCGATCACGCTGCTTGCTGGGACCATCACCCTGACCCCGGGCACCGTCTCGGCGGACCTCTCTGACGAGGGGCACAGCCTGCTGGTACATGTGCTGCACACCGACGACCCCGATGGCGTGCGCGACGAGATCAAGACCCGCTACGAGCGCCGGCTGAAGGAGATCTTCTCGTGACGGCAGCAACCGGACTTCTGGACATCGCACTGGCCATCGCCTTCGGCGCGCTGGCCCTTGGTCAGATCCTTTCGATGGTGCGGCTGGTGTTGGGGCCAACGCCGGGCGACCGGATCTTCGCGCTTGATACCATGGTGATCAACGCTCTGGGTCTGGTGATCGTGCTCGGCATCCAGTTGGGGGTGCAGATCTACTTCGAGGTCGCGCTGCTGATTGCCATGCTGGGCTTTGTCTCGACTGTTGCACTGGCGCGCTTTATTCTGCGGGGGGATATCATCGAATGACCGGTCAGATCATTGCAACCTATGTTGTCGCGCTTTGCCTGCTGATCGGAGCGGGGTTCGTCTTGGTGGGGGTGATCGGGCTACTAAAGTTCAATGATCCGATGACCCGTCTCCATGCCCCTACAAAGGTGGGGACCATGGGGATCGGCATGCTGCTTCTGGCCTCGATGATCCAATCCGCCATCCAAGGCGAGCCCTCGATGCATGAACTGCTGATCATGGCGTTCCTGTTTGTCACGGCTCCAATTTCTGCACACTTCATTGCGAAGCTTAGCATTCATAGTAGCACCTGCGACTTGCCCCCGTCCCCGCCACGCGACGACACCTGGTCGACGTTGAAGACCATGGAGATAATCACCGAAGTCGACCCGTGATACTGTCGACCACACACCAAATTTGGCGGACGAGAATCGAGCTAAAACCCACGCTGGGCCCGTTATATTCCCGCGATTCATGTGAGTAAAAAGAGACTAAACAGTCTTTTCCACCTAAGGAACGGCACGTAAACCTTTGTTATAATTGGTACCGCCTGCCCGGTTCGAACGGGCGACCTCTTGATCCACAATCAAGCGCTCTAACCTACTGAGCTAAGGCGGCACTGGCAGGCGGAATAGCTCTGACCCGCGTCGATTGCAAGCCGTTTGCGGTGAAAAATTTGCCGCCGAGGCTCACAAATCGATCTGCCAGTGCACCTCTTCCAGCGCGACGCCAAAGCGGGTGACCGGCCGGCTTTGGGTCAGCTGCCAGCCGGTGCGGGCATAGAGCGCGCAGGCGGCGGCGTGGCTGCGGTGGGTGGCCAGCACCATGCGCCGATAGCCGGCCGCGCGGGCAAAGCCCATGCACCGCCCCAGCATCCAGCGCCCCAGGCCCTGCCCCCGCGCCTGAGGCAGCAGCAGAAACAGCCGCAAGCGCGAGGTCTCCGCATCCTCGCAGGTGCAGAAGATGCTGCCCAGCCGCTGCCCGTTGCGCCAGGCAATGAAACCCCGCTCGCGGGCCGGGTCATGACTGGCGAGGAACGCCGCCAGCACCTCCCCCACCAGACCCTCGAAACTGCCGTCGAACCCCTCGTCGCGGGCATAGAGCCGGCCATGTGCGCGGGTCAGCCAGTCCACATCCTCTGCCCGCAGGCGCCTGAGCCCGACCTCTTGCATCTCTTGCCTTTCCTGCCTGCCTCCTGTAGCCCGAGCCAGCCTCGCCAGAGGCGGCCAGAAGGAGGCTCACATGGGTATCAATTCCGAACGCGACATCGAGGCCAACCTGCAGATCGGCCCCACCGATGCCGGCATGGTGCGGCTTTTCGTGGCGGCCGACGGTGGCATCGAGATTCCGATGGATTTCGAACCCGACGAGGCGCGCGAGATCGCCGAAGAGATGATGGCCGCTGCCGCCGCGGCCGAAAAGGCGGGCAAGCGCCGCTGAGGCCTCACATCTCGATCCGCGCACCGGGATCGCGCAGCGCCTGAAGCCGCCGCGCGGCATGGGTGGCGAAACACTGGATCATCTTCTTGCGCCGCGCCGGCGCGAGCCTGCTCTCCTCGCCCATCCGCAGCACCTCGGCATCATAGCCGTCAGCGATGATCAGCCCGCTGCCCTCCGGCAGCAGATCGATCGGAAACTCCGCATCCACGGCCCAGAAATAGCGGTCGCACCACTCAAGGTAGCCCTGCCACTTGCGGTCGGTCATGTAATCGCTGCGCGAGGATTTGCACTCGATCACCCAAAGCTCGCCCTTGAGGCCAAGCGCCATGACATCGACGCGCAGACCGCGGGTCACCACCAGCTCCTCGACGGTGACGAACCCCAGGCTCGTCATGTGGCGGCACACCCCGCGCGCCAGAAGCTGGCCGGGCATGAGATCGGGGGCAAGATCGGATCGGATCGCGTGGCTCATGCGGCCAATTCTGGAACATAACACGAACGTTGGCAATCCCCCACGGCGCGGACGTTGCCAAATCCGCGCGAGCCCATATTTTCAATGTGATAAACCTCGAGGACACCATGGCCACAGAGACCGAACTGACCGAAGCGCAGGCGCGCGGCGTGCGCTATGCGCGCGAATTGCAGGGCCATCTGGGCTGGCTCGACACCTTCTCGGGCACCGCTCTGGGCGTGCTGGCGGTGGCCTCGGGGATCTACACCTACCTCGGGGTCTCGTCGTTGCTCGATGAGAACGGCGCCATGTCGGTCTTTGCCGCCATCGCCTATTCGGTGGCGGTGTCGGTGGGCATCTTCGTCTTCTGGTCCTACATGATGCGGCTGTTTCCCGCCGTGCGCACCGCCCAGGCCCGCATCGGGCTGTTGGCGGCCATGGGGCTGGGCTCGCTCGCCATCGTCGCCATGTCGTCATGGCTCAACGCCGCGGCGCTGGCCGGCTCGGCCGCGGTCGAGCAGCACCTGGCCGAGACCGTGCAGCGCTACCAGACGTCTCTGGAACGCGCCCACGAGGTGGCGCTGACCGGCCAGGCGCTGGAACGCGATGTCGCAAGGGTGCGCCAGGGCTTCGAGGATCTCTCAGAGCAGGAGGCCACCGGCAACCTCTCGGGGCTTGCGGGCCGCGGCGCGGTGTTCCGGGTGCTGCGGCAGAAATCCGAGGAGCTGGCCGCGCTCGAGGCGCAGATCGCCGCCCAGACCCCGCGGGTCGAGGCCGCCTTCACCCAGGGCAACGCGCTGCTCAGCCGGATGCGCGCCCTGACGGTCGAGCCCGGCGCGGTCGAACCGCGCTCGGTCGAGTTCTCCGAGCTGGCGGTCGAGCTGCAGGGGCTGATCACCCAGCTTCGACAGCTCTCGGTGGCACCGCTGGTGGAACGCGCGGCGCAGGATCTTTCGGCTTCGGTGGTGCTGCCAGAGCTC
>NZ_JAXMOX010000109.1:0-14901 GCF_034669605.1 Leisingera sp. | reverse complement strand
CCCCCCGCTGCCCTGCCAAAATGAACCGTCCCGGAAACCGCTGCTGGTTTCCGGGACGGTTCAATCTCAGTTTCGGATCCTTACGCCGTCGGCTCGGGCTCCATGCCGCCTTCCGGCGGCGTTTTTTTCGGCTTGGCCTTGGGAATTGCGGTGACCGAGGCATTGCCCGGGTCCTCTCCGCCGTCCTCGTCATCGCCCGCCTGCGGCGGCTCGCCGTTCATGACGCGCTTGATCTCCTCACCGGTCAGCGTCTCGTATTCCAACAGTCCCTGCGCCAGTCGTTCCCATTCCTCTTGATGGTCGCTGAGGATCTGGAATGCGCGGTCATAGCCTTCCTTGATGAAGCGCTTCACCTCCTCCTCGATCATCTCCTTGGTATGGGCGGAGACCGAGAAGCCGGCGGTGTTGCCTGAATAGCCTTCATGCGCCTCGGCATAGTCGATATTGCCGACCTTGTCGGACATGCCCCAGCGCATCACCATGGCGCGGGCCAGCTGGCTGGCCTGCTGGATATCCCCGGCCGGGCCGTTGGAGACATGGTCATCGCCATATTTGATGATCTCGGCCGCCTTGCCCGCCATGGTCATCGCCAGCTTCTGCTCGCACTCGCTCTTGTGCCAGTTCAGCCGGTCCATTTCCGGCAGCGACACCACCATCCCCAGCGCACCGCCGCGCGGGATGATCGTGGCCTTGTAGACAGGGTCGCATTCCGGCAGCTTCAGGCCGGCAACCGCATGGCCGGCCTCGTGGTAGGCGGTCTTTTCCTTCTGGTCCTGGGTCAGCACCATCGAGCGGCGCTCGGCCCCCATCATCACCTTGTCCTTGGCCGATTCGAAATCTTCCATGGTGACAAAGCGGCGGCCGACACGGGCCGCCATCAGCGCCGCCTCGTTGACCAGGTTGGCCAGATCCGCCCCCGAGAAACCGGGGGTGCCGCGGGCGATGATGCGCAGATCCACGTCAGGACCCAGCGGCGTTTTGCGCGCATGCACACCCAAAATCTTCTCCCGGCCTTTGATGTCGGGATTGCCGACGGTCACGTTGCGGTCAAAGCGGCCGGGACGCAGCAGGGCCGGGTCCAGAACATCCTTGCGGTTGGTCGCCGCCAGAATGATTACCCCTTCATTGGCCTCAAACCCGTCCATCTCGACCAGCAGCTGGTTCAGCGTCTGTTCGCGTTCGTCATTGCCGCCGCCATAGCCGGCGCCGCGGTGGCGGCCGACGGCGTCGATCTCGTCGATAAAGACGATGCAGGGCGCGTTTTTCTTGGCCTGCTCGAACATGTCGCGGACGCGGGAGGCGCCGACGCCGACAAACATTTCCACAAAGTCGGACCCGGAAATGGTGAAGAACGGCACACCGGCCTCGCCGGCGATGGCGCGGGCCAGAAGCGTCTTACCGGTGCCCGGAGGGCCGACCAGCAACGCTCCCTTGGGGATTTTTCCGCCGAGACGCGAGAATTTCTGCGGGTTGCGCAGGAATTCGACGATCTCTTCCAGCTCTTCCTTGGCCTCGTCGATGCCGGCCACATCGTCGAATGTCACCCGGCCGTGCTTTTCGGTCAGCATCTTGGCCTTGGACTTGCCGAATCCCATGGCGCCGCCTTTGCCGCCGCCCTGCATCCGGTTCATGAAATAGATCCAGACACCGATCAGCAGCAGGAAGGGCAGCAGCGTGACCAGGAAGGACTGAAAGCCCGACTGCTGCTGCTTTTCAGCGCGCACCGGGATGTTCTTGTCGATCAGAAGCGCCGTGACTTCGGCATCGGCCGGTTTGATGGTGACATAGTTCTGCCCATCGGTCGTGGTGTAGCGCACCTGTTCTCCGTCCAGTGTGACGGTGCTGACCTTGCCGGTCTCAACCGAGCTGACGAAGTCCGAGAAAGTGCGTTCACGGCTCTGCATCGTGCTGCCGGAACCGCTGAACAAATTGAACAGCGCCAGAATCAGCAGAAACAGAACAACCCAGAAGGCGATATTGCGAGCGTTGCCCAAGGAAAGTTCTCCCTATCAGATAGGCGTACCACACGGACCGCCTGCGTTGTGCTTAAAATAAGGATCATTCGGGCAGGTTCAATGCGATAAAAGGGATGCAAAGAACTCTTCTTCGGATCCGGCGGTTTCCGCCGACCAGCCATTGGCCAATCCGGCCGCCGGTGCAGCCGCCAATTCCCCGCCCCGCCAAAGCGCCGGGGTGGCCTGCAGCACGGCGCCCGGCACCCCCGCGGCACGCCAGCCTGGGCAGAGCTGCAGTCCCTTTTCACCCAGTGCGCGGACCTCGCAACCCTTTGCGTCGCCGCCATAAACCTTCCATTTGCCGTCCCAGGCCTGCCCCGGCAGGGACACCTCGCCGCGCACCGAATTAAACTCGCGGCAGATCCAGATCTGTTTGCTGGTGGTGACCAGGCGGCAGCCCGCCAGGGTGGCCGATCCGCCATTGCGGGCCGCCAGCACGGCTTTTTCCATCGGAACCTGCCGCGGCGGGTAGGCGGCTCCGGAAATCCACTGAAAGGCGCGCACCAGCAGCCGGTGGCTGATTTCACTGGGCAAGGTTCGGAACTTGCGCTGGCACAGGACAACCGCCCCCGCCTGCACATGCGCCAGGTCGCGGGCGGCAAGGAACACGTACCAGTCCAGCGCTTCGCGGGCTTTGGCCATGTTGCGGGCAATCTTGGCAAAGACCGCAGGGGTCAACCCCAGCGGTGCCAGTTGCTCCAGCGCCCGGCGCACCCGGACACGTTCGAATCTGGTATCCTCGTTGCTCGGGTCTTCGGACCATGCGATACCTCGGCTTTCCAGATATTCGCGCAATTCGCCGCGGGTTACATCCAGCAGCGGCCGCAACAGCGTCACCCCGTTATGCATGCGGCGCTCTGCCATGCCCGACAGCCCGGTCACACCAGAGGCGCGCGCCATCCGCATCAGCACCGTTTCAGCCTGATCATCGGCGGTGTGGCCCAGGGCCAGCACCGGGATGACATTGCGCCGCGCCCAGCCGGTCAGCAGGTCATACCGCGCCTGGCGGGCCTGATTCTGCAGGTTGCCCTTCTGCGGCCCGTCTTCCCAGTGCAGCACCTCATGGCTGATGCCAAGCCGGGCCGCTGCCGCCCCCGCGGCGGCTGCCTCGGCCGCCGCTTCCGGGCGCAGCCCGTGATCCACAGTGGCGGCATACAGCCCCACCCCGCCGCTGGCGAAACAATCGTGCAGCAGATGCAAAAGCGCCATCGAATCGCCGCCGCCCGAGACAGCGATCCCCAGCCGGTCAGGAAGCGCGGAGCGGAACTGGCTCCGCACCAGGGACTGAATATCGCGCCGCACGCCGGTCAAGAACAGCCCAGCTTGGCCATTTCCGCCGCGGCCTCTCCCTCTTCTGCCGCGCCCGGAAAGCGCACGCCGACCTCGGAGAGCGTCACGCAGGCCTGGTCAGACTGTCCCAGCCGCCCCAGCGCCGCGCCCAGTTCAAACAGCGCTTTTGGCGCCACCGGTCCGGCCGAGTTGCCGGTAAAGGCCGCCAGATAGGCCCGCGCAGCCTCGCGGGTGTCGCCAAGGCCATCCAGAGCCTTGCCGCGGCTGAATTCGGCGGCCGGCGCCAGCGGGCTGCCCGGATAGGCCTGATTGAATGCCGCGAACTTCTCCGCCGCATCCTGGAAAAGCCCCTCGGACAGCAGCTTTCCGGCGGCATCGAAATCCGCCTGTTCGCCGATTGCCAGCTCGCCGCCCGCGGCCGCCTCCTCATCCGCCGGCGCCGCCCCGGCACCTGCGGCCGACGGTTCACCGCCGCCCAGCGTCGTTGTTTCGCCCAAGGCGCCGACATCGCCGCCTTCCAGCTCGACCAGCCGGAATTCCAGGTCGCCGATCCGGTTGGTGCCATCGGCGACAATCCGGTCGATCCGGTGGCCCAGCTCTTCGGTCTGCAGGGTCAGCCGCTGCAGCTCGCTTTCAATCGCACCGACCCGGTCCAGAACGGTGTTGCCGGACAGATCCGCCGACGGCGCGCCAGTGGTCGACAGCTCCCGCTTCAGCCGCTGGATCTCGACATGCAGCACGGTCAGTTCCTGGCGGATATCGGCAAGGGTCTGCTGATTCTGGGCCGCCAGCGGCAGCGGCAGCAGCAGCACAGAGGCCAAAAGCGCGGTGCGCAAAGCTTTCATGGCATTACCCCGTCAACCCGCCGGCCAGCACCGTCACCGCACGGCGGTTCTTGGAATAACAGACCTCGTCCGAGCAGATTTCCAGCGGGCGCTCCTTGCCGAAGCTGACCACCTTGATGCGGCTGCCGGCGACACCTTGGGACATCAGGTATTCGCGGGCCGAATTGGCGCGTTTCGCCCCCAGGCCAAGGTTGTATTCGCGGGTGCCCTTCTCGTCCGCATGGCCTTCGATGGTGACCACGTAATCGGCGTTCCGGGCCAGCCAGCGCGCCTGGCCCTGCAGCGTCGTCTGCGCCTGCGGTGACAGGCTGGACTGGTCATTCCCGAACAGCACCCGGTCGCCGACAGTCTGCCGGAAGTAGGCCGGGCTGGCCGGATCCAGCGCGCCTGCGGCTGCGCCCGCACCGCCTGCCCCGGCGCTGCCGTTCAAATCATCGTTCCAGGGGTTGCTGCTGCAGGCTGTCAGCCCCAGCACGGCCACTGCCGCCATTGCCAATTTCAAACCGCTCATATCGTCTGCCTATCCCTTTGCGTTTCTTGACCCGAAACTAGCATAAGCCCGGGGGTGGTTCTATGCGGGTATCCCCGCCCTGACGCTGCTTTTACCGCTGCAACGGCGACCAGGCCGGGTCCGAAGCCCCGTCCGGCGTCCTCACCGGCTTCAGATTGCGGCCGGTGATATCGACTGAATACAGCATTGCGCGGCCGGTGCTGCCCTGGCTTTCGCGGGTGAACATGATCACCCGGCCATTGGGGGCCCAGGTCGGCCCCTCGTCCAGGAAAGAGGCGGTCAGCAAGCGTTCCTCGCTGCCGTCGGTGCGCATCACGCCGATATGGAACCGGCCCTTGTTCTGCTTGGTAAAGGCAATCATGTCACCGCGCGGCGACCAAACCGGGGTGCCATAGCGCCCCTTGCCGAAACTGATCCGCCGCGCCTCGCCGCCGCCTGCCGGCATCACATAGAGCTGCTGGCTGCCGGAGCGGTCGCTCTCGAACACGATCTGGCTGCCGTCCGGGGAAAACGACGGCGCGGTCTCGATCGACGGCGCCGAGGTCAGCCGGTTGCGCTGCCCGCTCCCAATATCCATCGCATAAAGGTCGGTATTGCCGCCCTGGGTCTGCGAATAGACAACCGTGCGCCCGTCCGGGGCAAACCGCGGCGCAAAGCTCATAGTGCCGTCGCCGCTGGACAGGATCTTGCGCTGCACCTGGCCGACATCCAGCACATGGATCTGCGGGAAACCGCTTTCATAGCTGGTATAAAGCACCCGGTCGCCGGTCGGCGAAAACCGCGGCGCCAGCACCAGAGCAGCGCTGTTGGTCAGATACTGCACATTGGCGCCGTCGTAATCCATGATCGCCAGCCGCTTGCGGCGCTCGTTCTTGGGGCCGCTTTCAGAGACATAGACCACCCGGCTGTCGAAATAGCCGCTCTCGCCGGTGATTTCGCTGTAGATGGCATCGGCCACCTTATGTGCCATCCGCCGCCAGCCGCCGGCAGTGCCGGTGAACTGCAGCGCGCTTTCCAACTCCTTTTCGGCAAACACGTCATAGCCGCGGAACCGCACCGTCAGCCGGTTGCCGGTGACGCTGACAGCACCAGTGATCAGCGCCTGGGCGTTCACCGCTTTCCAGTCCGCGTATTTCACCGCATTGTCAAAGCCGGTCACCTTGGAGATATGGGCGCTGGCGGGGACTTCCCGGAACAGTCCGGTGCCGCTGAGATCCGCCGCCACCACCCGCGCGATCTGCGCCGCATGTTCCGCAGCTGCAGGGGTCTCGGGCACGAAATCCGGCACCGCAAAGGGCAAGGGCTCAATCACACCCTGATCGATCTCGATGCGGAGCGGGCCGGTCTGCGCCGCAGCGGTGCCTGCCCCGGCCAATGCCGAAGCCCCGATCAGCAGAGCTGCCAGAATTTTCCTCATTTGATCCGCATCCTTTCAGGATTGAATGTCATCTCAATATCACGCCATTGCGAATATTTCTCAGGGGGAAGATTAAACCCTTTGGCCCCGCAGCGGATTATTGCCCGCCGGGCAGCCCCGAAGGCCTGCTGCGCCGCCGAGGCCGAGCCGCCGGTGCTCGACAGCATCCGGATGCTGCCGCTGTCCGGCTTGCCGTCCTGCGCCAGCGACACCGACACCACCACCGTGGTGTTCAACGCATCCGTCGACAGCGACCCCACATTCCAGCACTGCGAAACCGCAACGCGCAAGGCATCCTTCTCACCCAGCGTCAGCGGCGGCCCCGAGGGTTCCGGCGCCTCGGCATCGGCACCGCCTGCCAGCGCTTCCGCCAGGGCATCCTCCACCGCAGAGGGCGTATCCGCCGCCGCCGGCTGCTCCTGTTCGCTCCGCTGCACCTGTTCGGCCGGCTGGGCCGCTTCCACCGCCTCCGCCGGCTGCGGCTGCGGCCGGGCTGGCCGTGTCCTGGGACGCACAGACACGTCCGGCGCGGCAGAGGCTGCAATGTCCTCGCCTTCGTTCTCTTCGGTCACGATCCGGTCGCTGGCGGCCTCGGGCGCGGTGGCCTCCTGCACGTCCTGCTCTGTCTCGGCGCCCTCCTCCGGTGCCACTTCCGGCTGGACGATATCGTCCACCCTGGTGTCGGGCTCCGGCGGCGCAACAGGCTCCGGTGCCACCCGGTCCACCGGGCGCGGCGCGGTTTCAGGCCGCACCTGCGGCACCAGCGCAGCAATCTCGGGCTCTTCAGCCGCGGCCGGCGGGCTGTCCGGCACATCCGGTTCGGTCTGCGGCTCGGGGATCCCGGTCACCTGCGGATCCGGCGCCGCCGGCGCGACCGGTTCGGGCTGGACGGTTTCCGGCTCCGGATCCGGCTGCGGAGCGGGCTCCGGTGCCGGCTGCACGTCGGCCGGCTCATTCAACGGTGCCGGTTCGGGGGCGATGTGCGGCGCCTGCCGCTGCTGGCTGAGCTTTTCAAACTGCTCCGCCGAAATCAGCGCCACCTGCTGCACCCGGGACGGCAAAGGTTCGGACGGGAACCAGGCGCCAAAGACAACCCATCCCATCAAAAGCCCGTGTCCGGCAAGAGAGATCCTGGTTCCGGTCTGCACCGTCCGCGTCCCCGCTTATTGCCCTGCGCCCTCAGACGGCTGCCCGTCCAGGGCCGGGCCGCCGGTGTCCGTCACCAGCCCGACATTGGAAAACCCGCCTGCGTTCAGCGCGCCCATCACCTGCATCACATCCGCATAGGCAATCCGCCCGTCCGCACGCAGAAACACCCGGTCCGAGCTGCGCTCGGCCGCAATCGCCCGCAGCTTGGGCACCAGTTCGTCACGCGCCACCGGCGTGGTCTGGATTTCCACCCCGCCTGCCGCGGTCATGGTGACGGTCAGCGGCTCTTCCTCGTCACCGGGCAACGCACCTGCCGCGGTCTTGGGCAGTTCCACCGGCACGCCCACCGTCATCAGCGGTGCGGCCACCATGAAGATGATCAGCAGCACCAGCATCACATCGACAAAAGGCGTGACATTGATTTCCGACATCACCCGCCCGCGGCCCCGGCGGCGGCCCCGGCGGCGGTCGCCGCCTCCCTGCGGCTGCTGGACAGCGGCGCCCATCCCTCAGGAATCCAGCTGGCGGCTGAGAATGGTGGCGAACTCATCGGCAAAGGCTTCGTAGCCGCCGATGATGCGGTCGCTGTCCGCGCTCAGCTTGTTGTAGAAGATCACCGCCGGGATCGCGGCCAGCAGCCCAAGACCCGTGGCCATCAGCGCCTCGGCAATACCGGGCGCCACCACGGCAAGGTTGGTGTTCTGCTGCTCTGCAATCTCGATAAAGGCGGTCATGATGCCCCAGACGGTGCCGAACAGGCCGACAAAGGGCGCGGTGGAGCCGACGGTGGCCAGCACCGGAAGACCGCTTTGCAGCCCCTCGGTCTCCTTGGCGATCGCGACATCCATCGACCGGTCGATGCGCGCCTGCGCGCCGGGAATCAGCCCGCCGTCGCTGCGGTGGCTGCGCCGCCATTCCGTCATGCCCGCGGAAAAGATCCGCGCCGCCTGCCCGGGCGGCTCAGCGCCGATCTGGTCGAACAGCGCATCCAGCGGATTGCCCGACCAGAAGGCGCGGTCAAAGGCATCGGCTTCCCTGCGGGCAAGACGGTAGTTGATCATCTTCTGAATGATGATGCCCCAGGACCAGATCGAGGCCCCGATCAGCATCAGCATCACCAGTTTCACGGTTACGGTGGCCCGCGCGAAAAGGCCCCACATGGAGAAATCAATCTCCTGTGCCAGCGCCAGAGTTTCTGCTTCCATTCGCCTGCTCTAAGATTTCCCGGCCGTTTCTCCGGCCTTATTTGGCAAAAGGCTAGCCCAGTTCAATGGCAAAGGCCATCAAAACAGGCGGGCGCGCGCCAAATGTTACCGCAATGCGCGAATCTCTGCCGGAAGCCGCGCAGGCTTGCCGCCGGTGGTGATGCAGACAATGGTGACCTGCGCCCGGAACAGCGGCTGGCCGCTGCGCGTGACCTCTTGAGCCAGGGTCATACGGACCGGGGTCATTGTGTGCATTGACGTGGTGACGAGCAGTTCCTCGTCGAATTTGGCGGGCGCCAGATAGTCCGCCTCGATCCGGCGCACCGCATAGATCAGCCCGGCCTCGCGCATGGCGTTCTGATCAACGCCGATGCCGCGCACCCAATCGCTGCGCGCACGTTCGATAAAACGCAAGTAGTTGGCGTGATAGACGATCCCGCCCATGTCGGTGTCCTCGTAATAGACCCGCAGCGGGAATTCGTGGATCATGCTCTGCGCTCCTTTGGCTTGGCGGGCACCCTATGGCCGGGGCCGGGCCGCCGCAAGCGCCTCAGCCCTCCAGCGGGTATTCTGCCAGGACATCATAGCGTGCGCCTTCGGGGGCCAGCGTCGACTGGTACAGCGCCAAGCAGCCTGCCTCGGCCTGCAGCCGGAACCCCGCCGCCGCTTGCAGGAAACTTGCGATCTTCTCCAGCTGCCCCGGCTGCAGATGCCGCGGGAACCGGGCCAAGGTCACATGCGGGCGGAACCGCTCCCGCGCAAGACCGATCCCGGCGGCCTGGCAGGCACTGCGCACACGGTCCCGCAGACGGCTCAGCTCCGGTGTCTTTTGCACCGCCGCGGCCAGCACCCGCGGCTGTCTGCCGCCGAACACCTCCAGCCCGTGAAAGCGGAGGGTCAGAACCGGCGCGCGGATCCCGGCAAGTTCCTGATGCAGGGCTTGCAGCATCTGTTCCGGCTGGTCATCCAGAAATGCCAGCGTCAGATGCATGTTCTCTGGCGGCACCGGCCGCCCTGCGGTCAGTTCTCCCTGCACATCTTCCAGCGCCATCAAGGCTGCATCAGGCAGCGGCAAGCCCGCAAACGCGCGCATCAGGACTGCGTCTGCTCCGCGGCCGGCGCTTGCAGCCGCGCAAACAAGCGCAGGGCGTGGGACTTGTCGTCTGCGGCCACGGGCATCATCCGGTCATAGGCGGCCGCAATGATCCCGGCAATTTCCGGGCGCAGGATGGTGGCGCCCGTCTCCGGCAGCACCGCCAGCGGCGAGGTTTCTGCAAAAGCCCTATCGCCCCACATCAGCGCCACCTGCACTGCCTGGGTCAGCGCCAGCGTCTCGGCCGGCATCTCTGCCATGGCGCCTTGCATCCGAAGGAACACAAACGCCGCCTTGATGCCGCCCTGATCGTCAAAACGGAACGCCCGGTACTGGCTCGCGCCTGCGGCCTTCAACCGGGTTACCAGCGGCGCAAGCCCGGGGATCAGCCGGTCAAGATCCGGCACCTCCAGCAGTTCATCCCAGTCCAGGAAGAAAAAGAACATCAGATTCGAGCCCAGCTCAGGGTCGGTCTCGGCCATCTGGTGGCCCGCCAGCGTCATCACCGCCTCCAGCGCGCCCTTGACGGTTTTCAGCGTCCCATCCTCCACGCCGAAGACGATCGGCGCCACCGGACGGCCCCAGCGGGCGCAGGCGTATGAGCCGTCTTGGCGGGTGAACAGGGTTTCGATCTGTTCCGGCGTCAGGCCTGGCAGCTGGGCGGTCATATGAGTCTCCTTGATCCTGCCCCGTCTATGCCGTTTGCCTGACCCGCCGGCAAGGGGGCTCCCGTGCCTGTCCGGTGTCCTGGCTGCGCCAGACCTCCGGCAGCAGCCTTGGGCCGGGCGCCGCTGACGCGGCGCATCTTTCCGGCCCGTCCGGCAGCAGCAGAATAGGTCATAATTCCTGACACAATGTTTCGCGCGCGAAACATTTGGACAGCAAGGCTGACACAATTTATAGTGGTTTATCCGTGGCCTACCCGAACAGATCGTTCCGGGAGCGCGGCGGCGCCATTCCCAGGTGGGTCCAGGCCTTTTGCGCCAGCATCCGCCCGCGCGGGGTGCGCTGTATCAGCCCCTGCTGCAACAGGTAAGGCTCAATCACCTCTTCCAGCGCGTCGCGGCTCTCGGACAAGGCGGCTGAGATCGTCTCGATCCCCACCGGTCCGCCGCCGTAATTCTCGGCCAGCAAGGTCAGATACCGCCGGTCGGCGCCGTCCAGCCCCAGCTGATCCACCCCCAGCCGGGTCAGCGCGCCATCGGCCAGTTCGCGGGTGATCGTGCCATCGCCTTCCACAACCGCAAAGTCCACAACGCGGCGCAAGAGCCGCCCGGCGATCCTGGGGGTGCCGCGGGCGCGCCGCGCGATCTCGCGGGCGCCTGCATCATCGGCAGGCGCCCCCAGTTTGCGGGCATTGCGGCGGACAATCTCGAACAGCTCGTCAATGGTATAGAACTGCAGCCGGGTCGGAATACCGAAGCGGTCGCGCAGCGGTGTGGTCAGCAGCCCCATGCGGGTGGTGGCCCCGACCAGGGTGAAGGGCTGCAATTCGATCCGCACGGTGCGCGCTGCAGGGCCTTCGCCAATCACCAGATCCAGCTCGAAATCCTCCATCGCCGGATAAAGCACTTCCTCCACCGCCGGGTTCAGCCGGTGGATCTCGTCGATGAACAGCACGTCGCTGGCCTCGAGGTTGGTGAGGATTGCGGCCAGATCGCCGGCTTTGGCCAGCACCGGACCGGAGGTCATGCGGAAATTCACCCCCAGTTCGCGGGCGATGATCTGCGCCAGTGTGGTCTTGCCAAGGCCGGGAGGGCCGTGAAACAGCGTGTGGTCCATCGCCTCGCCGCGGCGGCGGGCGGATTCAATGAAGACCTTCAGATTGGCGCGGGCTTCGGCCTGGCCGATGAATTCACCAAGGCCCTGCGGGCGCAGGGCGCGGTCGCCGTCAGGAGCTGTATCTTCGGGCAGCGGTTCGGGGCGCAGGGCGGGGTCGGCATCAATCATTTGGCCTGCGCCTGTCAGTTTTCAGCTGTACCGCCTGGCCGCCAGGCCGGGCAGCGCCCGTCCGCCCCCCTGGACGGGCGCTTCGCTTTCCACCCGCGGCCGGGCACTGCCCTTTGTGTTTCAATACCATTTTCCGATCACCCCTTCGGTGCCAGCAGGCGCAGCGCTGCGCGGATCAGCTCCGGCTCATCCGCGTCCGGCCAGGTGGCGGCGGCCTCGGCCACTGCCGCTGCGGCATCCGACGGACCATAGCCCAGATTGCCCAGGGCCGACAGCGCCCCGGCAGAGGCAGCAGCAGCGCCGGAAGGTTTCCTGGGCGGCGCCCTGCGGGCCGGTTTGGCAGCCGGTGCAGGCCCGGCATCCTCAACCACCTCCAGCCCCGGGCCGTCCATCGCATCCGCTACGGTGCCGCCCATCGCCATCACACCCGGCGCCTTGTCCTTGAGGTCCAGCACGATGCGCTGCGCGGTCTTGGGGCCGACGCCCTTGGCCGCCTTGACCGACGCCCAGTCGCCAAGCGCGATCGCCCGGCTGACCCCGTCCGGCCCGAGGGCGCCGAGGATGGCCAGCGAGACCTTGGCCCCGACCCCCTGCACCGAGGTCAGCAGCCGGTGCCATTCCTTTTCCGCCAGCGAAGTGAAGCCATACAGCTGCATCAGGTCTTCGCGCACCACCAATTCGGTATACAGCGCGACCGCTTCGCCCGTGCCCGGCAGTGCCGCCATGGTGCGGTCGGAGCAATAGACGATATAGCCGACGCCGCGCACGTCGATCAGCACATGATCCTGCGCCCGGTAATCCAGACGGCCCGTCAATTTGCCAATCATGCCAGTTTGCCGGTCATGCGCGTTTCTCCTTCAGCTGCCGCTGCGAGGCGGCCCCATAGTATGCATGGCAGATGGCAATCGCCAGCGCATCCGCCGCATCGGCGCCCTTGGGCGCACAGCCGGGCAGCTGCAGCTTGACCATATGCATGACCTGTTCCTTTTCAGCGTGCCCCACGCCGACCACGGTCTTTTTGACCCGGTTGGGGGCATATTCGCCCACCGGCAATCCCGCCTTGGCGAGGGTCAGCAGCGCCACCCCGCGCGCCTGTCCCAGTTTCAGGGTGCCGGCACCGTCCTTGTTCACAAAGGTCTGTTCGATCGCGGCCTGATCCGGGGCATAGGACTCAATGATCTCGGTGACCTGATTGTGCAGCGACAGCAGCCGCTCCCCCAGATCATCGCCATCCGAACAGCAATGCCCGTTGGCCACATGGCTCAGGCGCGGGCCATTTGATTCGATGACCCCCCATCCTAGGGTGCGCAGCCCCGGATCAATTCCCAGAATCCGCATGATGTGCCCGGTCCCCGCCTGCTTATTGCAAATATTTTTTCAACGGTTAGCACAAACCGCGAACATGTCCAATTGCTTTCCCAGCGCCAGCGCACCGCCAAGGCAGCAAATCCTGTCCTGAAACCGACCCTCTGCACTAGGCGGAGCGACATTTTCCGGCAAAAGCAGCGCGCAGCTCATCGGCCCTTATAATAAAGGCGCAAAGCTATGCGTCCGGTGCATATGACGCATGCAATTTCAGATCTTGCCGGGCTGAATTTTCGTCACTAAATGCCGGCCATCGCAACACCGCGACGAAAGCCAACACCAGATCAGAGGACACGGATATGGCCGCATTTGACACCACCCGCACCACGTATGGTTCCACCGGCCTGTTTGGCCGCTTCGGCGCACTGGTTGCCTCCGCAACCGGCATGTTTGCAGCCTGGAACGATGCCCGCGCGACCCGCAACGCCCTGTCGGGCCTGTCCGACCGCGAGCTGGCCGACATCGGCCTGTCGCGCTGCGACATCGAGTCCGTTGCGACCGGCGAAACTGCTTTCTGAGACCCCTCTTAACGCCCTGCCTCCTCCCTCGGGGCGACTAGGGAAACGCCGCGGACCTGCACAGGGCCGCGGCGTTTTTCGTTGCTGGACCGGCATGCGACACCGCAGCAAAAAAGGCCGCCGGCTCCCCCTGCCGCGCGGCCTATTTGCCCCCGCTTCCATTCCTGTCAGCGCAGAACCGGTCCGATTTTGCGGGCCACGAAGACCGACACCGGATCGGCCTGCATCAGAAAGGCGCCCGCGCGCTCCACGCCGCTGCCGGCGGCCAGGGTCTGCACCCGCGCGTCATAGCTGCCAAAGCCAAGCGCGGCCATCAGGAAGCTTTTGAACAGCAGGACTGCCGCGACAAAGAGAAGGATGGAACGCCCCGAACCCCGGGTCCGCAGCCTGTGCGGTCTCACCACCAGCAGCCCGTCCGGCCGCAGTTTTGCGGAATAACCCGCGGACAGGGCTTCATGTTTGCGGTTGATCTGCTTCAAACGCGCCTGGAACTGATCACGATGTTCGCCCATTACGAGCCTCCGAACTGGCCCCCACCAGCGGATGGCCCATCTTTGGCTTGAAATGCGGCGGAAATGCGGCAAATCCCTAAAATTCACCGCAAAGTTAAGTCAATCAGCCCGCCTTACGCAAAAGCAGCGTTGTCCATTCACCAATTTCATCCCGGCGCTCGGGATTGATGCCATTCTGCGCATAAACATTAACCACGTCCTCGGCCTGCTCGTTCAGGATTCCGGAGAGAATCGCATAGCCGCCGGGGCGCAGATTCGCAGCGACATCCGGGGCCAAGGCCACCAGAGGCCCTTTCAGAATGTTCGCGAAGATGAGGTCGAACGGCGCCTGCGCCTGCAGATCCGGGTGATCAAAACCAGCGGCTTCCACACAGGCAACCTGTCCTTCCATGCCATTGGCCTTAAGATTTGCTTCGGCGACTTCAACGGCAACCTGGTCGATGTCGCTGGCCAGAATGGTGCCGTCCCAGACCCGGGCTGCGGCCATCGCCAGCACCGCGGTGCCGCAGCCGATGTCGGCCACTTTTGCGCCGCGAAAGCCCTGATCCACCAGATGATCCAGGGCCTTGAGGCAGCCCAGAGTGGTGCCGTGATGGCCGGTGCCGAAGGCCATCGCCGCCTCGATCAGCAGCGGGATCCGGTCCGCGGGCAGCTTGTCCGCGTCATGCGAGCCATAGACAAAGAAACGGCCCGCTTCGACCGGCGCCAGTTCGCGGCGCACATGGGCGACCCAGTCGGTTTCCGGCAGTTCCGAAACCACAAAGGGCTTGGCTTCGTGCAGCGCGGCCAGCAGGGCAAGACCGGCTGCATCCGGTGCGTCCGTGAAATAGCCGCCGACTTCCCACAGGCCGGAGCCGTCCTCCATTTCGAACACGCCCACGCCGCTGGGTTCCGGGGTCAGACGCTCCATAGCCTCGCCCAGCGCTTCGGCCTGGGCTTTTCCGGTGAGCGTGGTGAGGGCGGTGAATGTGGGCATGGCGTCTCTCCTGAAACTGTTGGCAAGCGCCTAGGCCGCCGCGCCGCCCGCGTCA
>NZ_JAXMOX010000108.1:0-15023 GCF_034669605.1 Leisingera sp. | reverse complement strand
GCTCTGCTCGTTCAGGGCGGCGTAGATGTTGACCAGGTTCCGCGCTTCGGGGCGGGCTTCCAGGCCCTCGGCTTCGGACGGCAACCCTTCCGGGTCGGTCTTCGCCTTGCGGATCTTCTTGGCGATGGTGTCGGCATCATCAGTCATGTTGATGCGGCTGGCGTCCGACGGGTCGGACTTTGACATTTTCTTGGAGCCATCGCGCAAGCTCATCACCCGGGTGGCGGCGCCCTCGATCACCGGTTCGGTGATCGGGAAGAAATCGACGCCATAGTCATGGTTGAACTTGGCGGCAATGTCGCGGGTCAGTTCCAAATGCTGTTTCTGATCCTCGCCCACCGGCACGTGGGTGGCGTGGTAGACCAAAATGTCGGCTGCCATCAGCGACGGATAGGCCAGCAGGCCAAGCGAGGCGTTTTGCGCGTTCTTGCCGGCCTTGTCCTTGAACTGGGTCATCCGCTGCATCCAGCCCATGCGGGCGACGCAGTTGAAGATCCAGGCCAGCTGCGCGTGCTCGGGTACCTGGGACTGGTTTATCAGGATGGATTTCTCGGGATCCAGGCCAGCAGCCAGGAAACCTGCACAGAGTTCACGGGTGGATTTCCGCAGATCGGCAGGATCCTGCCAGACGGTGATCGCATGCAGGTCGACCATGCAATAGATGGTCTCCACATCATTGGCCTGCCAGTCGACGAACCGCTTCAAGGCACCAAGATAATTGCCCAGGTGCAGGTTGCCGGAGGGCTGAATCCCCGAAAAGACGCGCGGGGTGAATGTGGTTTCGCTCATCTAGGCGTAACTCCCGTCTGGAAATAGCAACCCCGGTGGCTTACCCATGAGGCTTGGATAGGTCAACAGGCGCGGGGGATTCCGCGCCGCAAGGAGCCAGGATGAGCAACCAGCCCCCAAATACCCCCGCCAACCGGGCCCCGGTCAACCCGCTGCCCGCCGCCGTGGTGGCACTGGTGCTGATTGTCATCGCGATCGAAGCGGTGTTCTCGCTCGGCGCCCGCGGGATCCTGGGCGGGCCGGAGGCGATCGGCTGGCGGCTGGAGGCAATCCAGTCCTATGCGTTTTCCAGCGAGATCTTCTGGTGGATGCAGGATAGCGGGCGCTGGCTGCCGGAGCATCTGCTGCGCTTTGTATCGTACCCCTTTGTGCACGGCGCCTTCACCCATGCGCTGTTTGTCTGTGTCTTTGTGCTGGCAATGGGCAAAATGGTGGGCGAGGTGATGGGCGATCTGGCGATGGTGATCATTTTTGTGTTGTCCGGTGCAGGCGGCGCGCTGGGCTATGCGCTTCTGGTCAGCGGAGGCCAGCCATTGATCGGCGGTTTCCCGGCGGTTTACGGGCTTATCGGGGCATTTACCTTTCTGCTGTGGCGCTCGCTGGCCTCGGTCGGTGCTCAGCAGAGCCGGGCGTTTTCACTGATAGCTTTCCTGATGGGGGCACAGCTGCTGTTTGGATTGCTGTTTGGCGGGCAAAAGGACTGGGTCGCGGATCTGGCAGGCTTTGCCACCGGATTCGGGCTGTCGTTTTTCCTGGCACCGGGGGGCTGGGCGCGTATCCGCAACCGTATTCGCCACGATTGAACCCGGGGCGCTCCCGCCGGCTGTCACAGCCTCTGACGGGGCAATTCCAGCCGGCGACCCCCGCAGCGGGTGCGAGGGGTCAGACCTGCTTGCGGCGGCTGAAAGCAGTCCGGAATTCGGACAGGCGGAAGGCGCCAAGGGCCTGGCCGGCGGCAAAATAGACCGTGCCGCCCAGTGCCACCAGGCCAAGCAGGGACAAGTAGCGCCAGTAATCCAGCGTAAACAACCAGCCCGCTGCCGAGGTGACGGTATAAAGCACCGCGCCCATTGCGGCTGAGGCAACCACGATGCGCCAGGCGCGGGTAAGGAAGCGGGCATCAAAACGGGCCTCTTCCCCCATCCGGCGGGCACCGATCGCCAACAGCGCCACCATCGCCCAGCCTGCGGCAGAGGCGGCAATTGCGGGGGCAATCCAGCCCAGGACAGGTTTCAGGCCAAAGGCCAGCGCGGCGTTCACTGCCATCGCCACCAGCGCATAGCGGAATGGAGTCTTGGTATCCTCGCGGGCAAAGTAAAGCGGCTGCAGCACCTTTTGCAGCATAAAGGCCGGCAGGCCTGCGCCATAGATGGCGACCGCAATGGCAATGGCCGCCACATCTTCGGGGCCGGTCGCGCCGCGCTCATACAGGACCGAGACCAGCGGCACGGGCACGGTGATAAAGGCGACGGCGGAAGGCACTGCCAGCAGCAGCGAGAATTCTCCTGCGCGCGACAACGCGTCTTGTGAACCGGTGCTGTCCCCGGCCCGAAGACGGCGCGACAGGGCAGGCAGCAGCACGATGCCGACAGCAATACCGACAACGCCCAATGGCAGTTGGTACAGCCGGTCGGCGATGAACAGCCAGCTGGCCGCTTTTTCGATATCAGAGGCCACGTATTGCCCGACAACCAGGTTGATCTGAGTGACCCCCATGGCCAGCGCAGCCGGCACGGCGACGCGGACCAGGTTGCGCATCTCGAAGTTCCAGCGGGGCAGGCCGGGGCGCAGGACAATGCCTGCACGCGCCGCGGCCGCCCAAACCAGGGCCAGCTGGGCGACACCTGCAACCGGGATTGTCCAGACCAGCCACAGGACGACATCGCCGCCCAGCAGGGCGCCGGCAGCCATGGCCGCACAGGCAAATATGTTGAGGAGGACCGGTGCGGCGGCGGCGGCGGCAAAGCGGCCGGTGGCATTCAGAACCCCGGAAAACAATGCGGCCAGCGACATGAACAGGATATAGGGAAAGACGATGTAGCCGTAGCCCACCGCCATGCCGAAACGGGCATCGCCCACAAACCCGCCTGCCGTCAGCCAGACCAGCCCCGGCATGAACACCATGCCCAGCCCCACCAGGGCCAGCACCGCAGCGGCCAATAGATTGAACGCCTGCTGCGCGTAGTGCCTGGCATCCTCACCGGCCTCGTAGCGCTTGGAAAAGGCTGGCACAAAGGCCGCGTTGAAGGCACCTTCTGCAAAGAAGCGGCGGAACATGTTGGGCAGGCGGAAAGCCACGATGAAGGCGTCCAGCACCGGACCGGGGCCGATAAAGGCGGCAATCAGGATCTCGCGGGCAAAGCCCAGAACACGGCTGGCCAATGTCCAGAACCCGACGGTCAGGAACCCCGATAGCAATTTGATCGGTTTCATGTATCCGCCCGTTTTGCACCTTCGGCGATGGCCTCGCGCAGTTTCTTTTCCAGCGTCCGCTGCTTGGAGTCTGCGTAATATTTCAAGCCGAACATGTCCTTGACATAAAAGGCATCCACCACCTGCTCGCCGTAGGTCGCAATCACCGCATTGGCGATATAGACATTGGCCGACGCCAGCGCCCGGGCCAGATCATACAGCAGCCCGGGGCGGTCGCGCGTATCCACCTCGATGATGGTGTAGATCTCCGAGCCGTCGTTGTCGAAGGTGATATGGGTTGGCACCTTGAAGGCGCGCTCCCGTTTCTTGATCTTGTCGCGGGATTTCAAAGCGTCGCGGGTGATCACTTCGCCCTTCAGGGTCTTCTCAAGCATCTGCTTAAGCCGGTGCAGGCGCATCGGATCGAAGGGGTGGCCTTCGCTGTCCTGAATCCAGAAGGCGTCGGTCACGTATCCGTCCTTGGTGGTGTAGGAGCGCGCATCCACCACATTGGCCCCGACCAGTGCCAGTGCACCGGCAATACGGGCAAAAATGCCTGGGTGATCCTCCATCACGAAACAGGCGCGGGTCGCGTCGCGGTCGACATCCGGGTAAAGCCGGATCATCACCTCGCTTGGATCGCCCTTGGCGGTGTAATCGCGCAGCATCTCGGCGAAATCCACATGGGCGGTGATGTGCAGCCCGTGCCAGTAGGGCGGGTAATGCCGGGCCGTTTCGGTTTTGAGTTCGGCTTTGGACCAATCCTTCAGCGCCTCGCGCAGGGCCTTCTTGGCCGACGCCCCGCGGTGTTCGCGGTTCAGCGCCTCCATGCCGCCTTCGAGCGCTGCGCGGGTCTGACCGTAAAGCGCCCGCAACAGGGCGGCTTTCCAGTTGTTCCAGGTGTTCGGGCCTACGCCGCGGATGTCACAAACGGTCAGCAGCAGCAGCAGGTCCAGCCGTTTGACTGTTTGCACAGCCTTGGCGAAATCGCGCACGGTGCGCGGATCGGCAATGTCGCGTTTCTGCGCCATGTCGGACATCAGCAGGTGATAGCGCACCAGCCATTCCACGGTTTCGCATTCAGACGGTTTCAGCCCCAGCCTGGGGGCCACCTTGCGGGCGATCTGGGCGCCGAGGATCGAGTGATCCTGTTCACGGCCCTTGCCAATGTCATGCAGCAGCATCGCCACCATCAGCACCTTGCGGTTCAACCCCTTGCGCAGCACGCCCGAGGACAGCGGCAGCTCGTCTTCCAGCTCGCCGCGTTCGATGGCGGCGAAATTGGCGATCACCTGGATCGTGTGTTCGTCCACCGTGTAGGAGTGGTACATGTTGAACTGCATCATTGCCACGATCGGCTCGAACTCGGGCAGGAAGGCCGACAGCACCCCCAGTTCATTCATCCGCCGCAGCGCGCGCTCCGGATTGCCGTGCTTGAGCAGCAGGTCGAGGAAGATGCGCTGGGCTTCCTTGTCGTTGCGCATGCCGTCATCAATCAGACGCAGATTGGCCGTGACCAGCCGCATGGCATCGGGGTGGATCAGCATACCGGTGCGCAGGGCTTCCTCGAAAATCCGCAGCAAATTCACCCGGTCGGCCAGAAATGCTTCCGGATCCTGCACATCCAGCCGGTTGTGCACCACTTTGTAGCCGGGCTTGATCCGCGGGCGCCTGCGGAAGATGCGTTCCAGCAGCGGCGCGCCTTTTTGCTGACTGGCCTCCAGCTTGGTCAGGAAAATCCGGGTCAGGTCGCCGACTCGTGTGGCATGGCGGAAATACTCCTGCATGAAGATCTCCACCCCGCGGCGGCCGGCCTTGTCCTTGTATCCCATGCGGCTGGCCACCTCGACCTGCAAGTCGAAGGTCAGCTGCTCAGTGGCGCGGCCGGTGGCAAGATGCAGATGCGAGCGCACCGCCCAGAGAAAAGTCGCGGCTTTGGCAAACCGCTCCAGTTCAGCGGGGCGGAACAGGCCCAGCGTCACCAGGTCTTCTGCGTCTTGCACCTGGTAAAGGTACTTGGCGATCCAGAACAGCGATTGCAGATCGCGCAAGCCCCCTTTGCCTTCCTTTACATTGGGCTCAACCATATACCGCTGGCCCTGCTTCAGATGGCGGGCGTCGCGCTCGGCCAGTTTGGCTTCAATGAAGTCAGAGGCGTCCTGCGAAAACAGTTCCGCCTTCAGCCGCTTTTCCAGCTCCCTTGCCAGCGGCACGTGGCCGGCCAGGAACCGGTGCTCCAGCATTGCGGTGCGGATCGTGTAATCCTCGCCGCCCAGCCGGATGCAGTCCTTGATTGTTCGGCTGGAATGGCCGACCTTCAGCCGCAGATCCCACAGGATGTAGAGCATAGATTCGATTACGCTCTCGGCCCAGGCGGTGATCTTGTAGGGTGTCAGAAACAGCAGATCGACGTCCGAGGCAGGGGCCATTTCCCCCCGGCCATAACCGCCAACCGCGATTACCGCGATGCGCTCGCCCCGGGTCGGGTTAGCCAGCGGGTGAAGCAATTCACCCGCGACATACAATGCCGTGGTCACCAGACCGTCGGTCAGGAATGTGTAGGACCGGGTCAGGTCCCGGGCCGCAAAGGGGTTCGCGGCAAAGGCTTCGGCAATCACTGCACGGCCGGCCTTGTTTGCCGCCTTCAGAACCTTCACCGTTTCCCCGCGCAGATCCGCAGCAGTGGTGTCCTCTGCCATGGTTCTGATCCGGGCCCGGACCGCCGCGGCATCAAAGATGTCCGCAGGATCGCAGATCAACGGGCCTTGCGGTTCGGGAAAGCCGTCGGCGGCGTACTGCGCGAGGCCGGCAGCGGGTTCAGAATCCGGCGCCGGTGAAGCTGCTTGGGGCAGGGTCAATGATCACGACCTTCTGTTCTTGGATGGTAGCGACCGCCAGGCCGCGCTCATTGGTGCCGTCCGGGCGCAGGCGGAAAATGCCGCCGGCACCCTGAAAACCGGCGCCTTGAGTCAGAGCCGCCCCGGTCAAAGCGTCGGATTTTCCGGCAGCCACAAGTGCGCCGATTGCGGCAATCCCGTCATAGGCCAGGCTGCCGATCGAATGCGGCGATCCGCCATAGTTCGCCTGGTAGCGGGCGCTGAATTGCTGAACCTTGCCCTGGTCGGGCATTGCGAACCAGCCGCCCTGCACACCGGGCAGAGCCAGCGTTTGGGCTGGAATATCCCAGCGGGTCAGCCCGATATACTGCTTTTCTGCCGGATCCACACCGGCTTCGGGCAGCAGCTGGGCCAGCAGCGGCAGGGCGCCGGCTGTGGTCGAGGTCAGAAACACCGCATCTGCCTGGCGGGATTGATTGCGGATCGCCGGAATGGCGTTGATCACGCCCTGCTGGGACAGCTCATAGCCGACGCTGCCTGCAATATTGGCACCGGTCTGGCTGGCCGCGCGCTGAATGGCAGTGCGGCCAGCCAGGCCGGCAGCATCATTGCCGCCGACAATCAGGATGTTCTGCTTGCCGTTGCGGGCGGCAAAGCGGGTCAGCCGCCGTGCGGTATTGTCAAAGGTAGGCCCCAGGATAAAGACGTTGCCGCCGGCAATTGCTGGGTTGTTTGAAAAGGCCAGCACGTTGACGCCGCGCTGGCGGGCGGCGATGCCCGCTGCATTTGCGGCTTCGGCGTACACCGGACCCAGAATGACACGGGCGCCGTCCTGCAGCGCCTGCTGCGCAGCACCCGAAGCCACTTCGGGTCCGCCCGCCGTGTCATAGACCCGGAGATCAATCTGCACGCCTTGCAAATCGGCAATCGCCATGCGGGCAGCGTTTTCCAGGCTTTGCGCCAGCACTCTGTCGCCCTGCTGGGCTGATCCGCGTGGCACCAGCAGCGCCACCGGCACCGGTTTTGACGTGTTGATTGTCGGACCTGTGCTGAGGGAAACCGGGTCACAGGCTGTCAGGGCAAGTGCGGAAAGTGCCGCGGCGGCTGTCAGTGCCGCCTTGCGGGCGCGTTTGAAAACAGCAAACATAATGGCTTGAAACTCCGTTCTCCCGGCGCGGCTGCACCGTGTGGGTTTAAGGGCGGATCATAAACGACCAAAAAGGCGGGTCCAGCGTTGAATCACCAGAATGTCATATTGTCCCCGGGGCTTTACTTTGTTGCCACGCCCATTGGCACTGCCCGCGACATTACCCTGCGTGCGCTGGATGTGCTGGCCTCGGCCGATGTGCTTGCAGCTGAGGATACACGCTCGCTGCGCAAACTGATGGAGATTCACGGTGTTCCCTTAAACGGGCGGCGGATCATTGCTTACCACGACCACAGCGGTGCAGGCGCCCGCGCCAAACTGCTGGAAGCGGTGGCGGAGGGGAAATCTGTTGCCTATGCGTCGGAGGCCGGGATGCCGCTGATTGCCGATCCGGGATTTGACCTCAGCCGTGCTGCGGCGGAGGCCGGGCATACGGTCACCTGCGCCCCCGGCGCCTCGGCGGCGGCAACCGCGCTGACGCTGGCAGGGCTGCCTACGGATGCGTTTTTCTTTGCAGGTTTCCTGCCTAATGCCTCCGGCGCGCGGCGCAAGCGGCTGGAGGAACTGCGGGACATCCCCGGCACGCTGATCTTTTATGAATCACCGAAACGTATTGCCGCCTCGGTTGCCGACATGGCCGCGGTGCTGGGCAACCGCTCCGCCGCGCTGTGCCGCGAGCTGACCAAGAAGTTTGAGGAAGTGCGCCGCGCCCCGCTTGCCGGGTTGGCTGCGGGGCTGGAGGAAAAACCAGTCAAGGGCGAGATCGTGCTGCTGGTTGACCGGGCGCAACAGGCCGAGGTGAGCGAGGGGGATCTGGAAAGCGACCTGCAAGCGGCACTTCAGGGCAATTCAGTCAAGGATGCCGCCGGCATTGTTGCCGAAATGCACGGTCTGCCGCGGCGCAAGATCTACCAGCTGGCGCTGCAGCTGGCCAAGGGCGGCTGAGACATGACCCGCGCCCGCCAGCATCGCGGTGCCCGCGCCCATCTGGCCGGAGAGGCGGCGGAAGAGATTGTCGCACGCCACTACGAGAATCGTGGTTACACCGTTGCGGAACGCCGCTGGCGCGGGGCAGGCGGCGAAATCGACCTGATTCTGCGCGGGCCGGACGAGCTGATTTTTGTGGAGGTGAAACACAGCTCAACCAGCGCCGCTGCCGCCCTGCGCATCACGCCCCGGCAGGCGGAACGCATTTATGCCAGCGCCGGGCAATACCTGGAGAACGAGCCGCAGGGCCAGCTGACGCCGGTGCGGTTCGACGCGGCGCTGGTCAACGGCACTGGAGCGGTGGAGATTATCGAAAACGCTTTCGGCTTTGACTGATCCGCAGCTGCCCCATTGAACCCCGGGGCGGGGTGGGCCATGTATTCGGCCAGTTTACAAGGGATACTGCCATGAAAATCGCCTTTCAGATGGACCCGGTCATGGGCGTGGACATCAACGCCGACAGCAGCTTCCGCCTGGCTGAAGAAGCGCAGGCGCGCGGGCATGAGCTGTTCTACTATGCCCCTGATCAGCTGGCCTATCAGGAAGGCCGCATCACCGCGCGCGGCCACGATATGACGGTGCAGCGGGTGGCAAATGCCCCGGCAGTGCTCGGTCCGGAGCGCGAGGTGGATCTGGCGGAGTTTGATGTGGTCTGGCTTCGGCAGGACCCTCCGTTCGATATGCACTACATCACCTCGACCCACTTGCTGGACATGCTGAAGGACCAGGCGCTGGTGGTGAATGATCCGTTCTGGGTGCGCAATTATCCGGAAAAACTGCTGGTTCTGACCTTCCCGGACCTGACCCCGCCGACCACCATTGCCCGCGATCTGCAAACCATCAAGGCGTTCAAGGAAAAGCATGGCGATGTGATCCTTAAGCCGCTCTATGGCAACGGCGGTGCCGGCGTGTTCCGGCTGGATGCCAATGACCGCAACCTCACTTCGCTGCACGAGCTGTTCACCGGTTTCAGCCGCGAGCCGCTGATTGTGCAGAAGTTCCTGCCGGATGTCAGCAACGGCGACAAACGGGTGATTCTGGTTGACGGCGAACCTGTCGGCGCCATCAATCGCGTGCCGGCTGCGGGCGAGACGCGCTCCAACATGCATGTGGGCGGACGGCCCGAGAAAACCGGGCTGAGCGAGCGGGATCTGGAAATCTGCGCCGCCATCGGACCGTTGCTGCGCGAAAAGGGCCAGATCTTTGTCGGCATCGACGTGATCGGCGACTACCTGACCGAGATCAACGTGACCTCTCCCACCGGGATTCAGGAGCTGGAGCGCTTCGACGGGGTGAACATCGCCGAAAAGGTCTGGCAGGCGATCGAAGCCAAGATCAGCTGATGAGCTGGCAGCGCCGGGCCATAAACGCATGGATGCGTTATGGCATGAAACCGGTGCTGCAGTGCACCAGCAGTCCGGAGTTGGCGCGCAAAAGTTTCGAGCTTGCGGCGCCGCTGTTCTGCCCGGCGCTGCCCTTTACCCGGCTGCTGAGGCGGCCAGCGCCAGTGCCGTTGTACCTGCTGTCCGCCGGCAGGACGCGGAACCGGCAGATTATCCTTTTCCTGCATGGCGGTGCCTATCTGGCAGGCAGCGCCCGCGCTTATCAGGGCATGCTGTCGCGTCTGTCTTGTGCCGCTGGCGTGGAGGTTGCCGTGCCCGACTACCGGCTGTTGCAAGAGGCACCGTTTCCGGCTGCTTTCGAGGATGCGCTGGCGGCCTGGCGGTATTTGCGCAGCACGGGTTATGGAGCTGACGGTATCCTGCTTGCAGGCGACAGCGCCGGCGGCGGGCTGGCGCTGGCGCTGCTTGCAGGCCTTCTCGCCGAGGGGGAACGGCCCGCGGGGCTTATTGCGCTGTCGCCTTGGTGCGATCTGACGCTGAGCGGGGCAAGCATCGAGGCCAACCGCTTCAGGGATGTGATCATTCCTGCCGGACGGATGAAGGAAGCCGTTGATCAGTATCTGGCAGGTGCAGATCCGGCAGATGTCCGGGCCTCGCCTTTGTTCGCAGAGTTCGCAAACCCGCCGCCGGTGCTGATTCAGGCCGGGGATACCGAGGTGTTGCTGTCGGATGCGCAGCGTATGGCGCAGCGTCTGGAGGAGGCAGGCGGCGCGGTGCGGCTGAGCCTTTGGCCGGATGTGCCGCACGTCTGGCAATTCATGGCTGGACATCTGCCGGAGGGGCAGGCCGCATTGGATGAAGCTGCCGCCTTTGCCATATCCGCTTTCGACGGCGGCTTACCGGGATGGGGGCAGCCTGAAACTTAGCGCTTCGGCGAAATGCCGGCGTTGCACCTGGTCCTCGCGGGCCAGGTCGGCAATGGTGCGGGCAACGCGCAGTACCCGGTGGTATCCGCGGGCGCTGAGGCCAAACCGTTCGGCAGCACGGAGCAATAGATCACGGCTTTCGGCATCCGGCGCCGCAATTTCCTCCAGCACAGCGCCTTCGGCATCCGCGTTCTGGCGCAAGCCAGGGTGGCCGCGGAACCGCTCTGTCTGCGTTTCCCGGGCAACCGCGACCCTTTGCGCCACCTGGGCCGAGCCCTCGGCGCCGGGCGGTAATTCCAGATCGGACACATCCACCGGCGGCACGTCCAAATGCAGGTCGAACCGGTCCAGCAGCGGGCCGGAAATCCGCCCCAGATAGTCTGCTCCGCACATTGGTGCCCGCGAACAGGCGCGGTTGGCATCAGCCAGATAACCGCATTTGCAGGGATTGGCCGCAGCGACCAGCATGAAACGGCTGGGGTATTTCACGTGTGCGTTGGCGCGCGCCACCATCACCTCTCCGGATTCCAGCGGCTGGCGCAGCGTTTCCAGCACGGGACGGCCGAACTCAGGCAGCTCATCCAGAAACAGCACCCCATTATGCGCCAGGCTGATTTCCCCCGGCTGCGCCCGCCGTCCGCCACCGGCAATCGCGGCCATGGAGGCGGTGTGATGCGGTTCGCGGAAAGGGCGGGCGCGGCTGATGCCGCCTGCATCAATCAGGCCGCACAAGGAATGGATCATCGAGGTTTCCAATGCCTCGGCCGGTGACAGCGGCGGCAGAATCGAAGGCAGCCGCGCCGCCAGCATCGATTTGCCGGACCCGGGCGGCCCGATCATCAGCATGTGGTGACGCCCCGCGGCAGCAATCTCCAGCGCTCTTTTGGCTTGTTCCTGGCCCTTGACGTCGCGCAGGTCCTTGCCGCCCAGCCCGCTGACGGCCTCGCCCGGGGCGGAGGGTTCAATGCGCCGCTGGCCGGTGAAGTGCTGTACCACTTCGGTCAGCGTGGCGGCACCGATCACCTGTGCTGCATCGACCCAGGCGGCCTCGGGGCCGGATGGTTTCGGGCAGAGCAGCATCCGCCCTTCCTCTGCTGCGGTGACGGCCGCGGGCAGCGCACCCGCGACAGGCATCAGCTGGCCGTCCAGCGACAGTTCGCCCAGCGCGATGGTCTCCTCGGCCTTTTCCGCTGGTAGGATTCCAATTGCCGCCAGCAGAGCCAGCGCAATCGGCAGATCGAAATGACTGCCTTCCTTGGGCAGGTCAGCGGGTGACAGGTTGACGGTGATCCGGCGGGAGGGCAGGGCGATGGACATCGCCGCAAAGGCAGCACGCACCCGTTCCCGGGCCTCGGACACCGCTTTGTCCGGCAATCCGACGACGGAAAACGCCGGCAGGCCGGGCGCGACGGCGCATTGCACCTCGACCAAGCGGGCCTCAACCCCCTGAAAGGCAACTGTGTAGGACCGTGCTGTCATTTCTCCCCGCCCCTTCTGGTTCAGGGAGAAAGGCTTGGTGTTCGTGGTTTCCGAGTCGTTAACGTTTGGGGTGCCATCGGGCGAATTCACGCAGAATTCGCGCTGGCGGCCGGTTCAATCCAGAGACCAAGGCCGCCGCGGCAGATCCCGCGCATAAGGTTCCGGATCGTAGCTGACCTCATGTGCCTGTTCTTGCCAGCGCAGAACGGCCGGATCGGACAGCAGCAGCTTGCAATAGGCGTGCGTTGCGGCAGAGACCGGCAGCCCGTAGCCGATGATGCGTGCGGCAACCGGTGTATAGAACACCTCCGCCAGCGAATACTCTCCGAACAGATAACCGTCTGCCAGGCCGGAAACGTTGCGTGCATGGGCGAACAGCGTTTCAATTCGGTCCAGGTCCGCCTGAACGGCGCCGGAGGTCTCAAACTCTTGGTAGATATGTGCCAGCTGCATCGGGCATTCGCCGCGCAGCGCGCCAAAGCCCGCGACCATTTCGGCCGCCAGCCAGCGAGCGGCGGCTCGCTGTGCCGGATCCGCGGGCCAAAGCCCGGCGTCCGGGTTCTGTTCGGCCAGCGTCTCGGCTATCGCCAGGCTTTCGCCTACAACTGTGCCCTCTGGTGTGCGCAGCGCGGGCACCAGCCGGGCCGGGGCCAGATGCGCCATTTCTTCCGCCATGGTTCCTGAGTACAACCCCACCAGATGCACCGTATGGGGAAGAGCAAATTTTTCGAGCATGAGCCAGCCGCGCAATGACCAGCTGGAGAACATGCGGTCGCCGATATAGATTTCATAAGCCATGAGGTAAGGCTACTGCGTGCATTATCATTCTGAAATGGAATGTTTGTGATGCATTGAATCACGGAAGGTGATTTATGGCGCCTGTCTTCCAGCCATCACGGCCCACAGCGACATCGGTGACCGACAGGTTGTCGATCCGATGGCTGAAGGCCTCTGCGGAAGTCAGTAACTCTGCCCGCTGTATCTGGGTCAGTATTTGCCCGAAATGCCCCACGACGATCAAGTCGCGGCCCTGATTCGCGTTGATCAGCCCGTCAACCGCCGCATTCACCCGGTCACAGACCTGATGCCAGCTTTCGCCGCCCGGCGGGGTCACGTCGCCCGGCGTTTCCCAATAGGCCCGGATCCGGTCCGGGTCCTCGGCGTCCACCTCGGCCCAGGTTCTCAGCTCCCAAGCGCCGAAATGGATTTCACGCAACGCCGCGACATGGGGGAGGCGCTGACGGCTGCCCTGGATCGCACTAGCTGTATCAACTGCGCGCGACAGGTCGGAGGAGACGATTAATGCGTCAGCCGGCAGGTAATCCGACAGTCGTTTCAGCGCGGAGGTGTCGGACAGGTCTGCCGGCAGATCCGACCAGCCGACCATGCATTTGGCGTGTGTGGGCCCGTGCCGCACCAGGAACAACCGGGTGGTCATAACGCCCCCTTCAGCAGCAGCGGCAGCCCGGCGGTCACCTGCACAACCGTATCTGCACGCGTTGCCAGTGCGATATTGAGCCGCCCCTGCGCCTCGCGGAAACGGCGGGCCAGTTTATTCTCGGGCACAATCCCTAGGCCGGTTTCGTTGGAAACCACTACCAGGTCTGCACGGCAGCGGCCGATTGCTGCCAGCAGGTTTTCCTGTGCAAGATTCAGGTCATTCCCGGCCAGCAGATGGTTGGTCAGCCACATGGTGGCGCAGTCCATCAGGCAAATTTGTTTTGCGGTCAGCGCATCCAGAACCCGGCTGGCTGTTTCCGGTTCTTCGACAGTTGTCCACCCCGAACCCCTTTGCATGAGATGGCGGGACACTTTCTCGCGCATTTCGCTGTCAAAAATTTGTGCAGTCGCCCAGTAAAACCTGTCTTTTCCAGTGTTTGTACAGATCTGTTCGGCAAAGGCCGACTTTCCAGAGGCCGCCCCCCCTAGAATAAAAGTTACATTTGCAGGCATTTTTTGCTAACCTGTAAGAACGAAGCCGTTCCTGTGGGTAAACGCAGGGCCCGGTTAAGACAAGAGACCGCAGTATCCCGGGGTTCCACTTATTAAGGCCGGGAAAGTCTGCGCAGGGGCCAAAAACCATTTTTCTTTTCCATTTTTTGGCCTGTGGATATGGCAAAAGTCGTATCCAGTGCGCTGCTGCTGCCGGCCTATAGAAGACCCGGGCTCAACTTTGTTCCATATGCGTCCCCAGGCATCGGTGGTTTGTTAATTAGTTTCCGGGGGGAAATAAAATGGCACTAGATTCCACAATCGAAAACCCATTGCCGCGGCAGGCGATGAAGGCAGAGCTTTTGGATGCTGAAACCGAGCGGCGTCTGGCTTACGCATGGCGCGATGACCGCGATGTAAAGTCGCTGCACCGGCTCATCAACGCTTACATGCGCCTGGCAATTTCCATGGCGGCCAAGTTCAAGCGCTACGGGGCGCCGATGAACGATCTGATACAGGAGGCGGGTCTGGGGCTGATGAAGGCCGCCGACAAATTTGATCCGGACCGGGGGGTTCGGTTTTCGACCTATGCGGTCTGGTGGATCAAAGCGTCGATTCAGGACTATGTCATGCGCAACTGGTCGATGGTGCGCACCGGTTCCACGTCGTCACAGAAATCGCTGTTTTTCAACATGCGCCGGGTGCAGGCGCAACTGGAGCGCGAGGCCCGTTCGTCGGGCGCGCGGCTGGACCGGCATCAGCTGCATCAGAAGATTGCGACTGAAATCGGGGTGCCGCTGCGCGATGTTGAGATGATGGAGGGGCGCCTGTCCGGTGCCGACTTTTCGCTCAATGCGGTGCAGTCCAGCGATGAGGAAGGCCGCGAGTGGATAGACGCACTGGAAGATGACACGTCTCAGGCTGATGAGCTGGTCCAGGAGCGGCACGACCGCCGCCAGCTGCGCAAATGGCTGGTTTCTGCGCTGCAGGCGCTGAATGACCGTGAGCGCTTCATCATCACCGAACGCAAGCTGCGCGAACGCCCGCGCACCTTGGAAAGCCTGGGAACCGAACTGGGGCTCTCCAAGGAACGGGTCCGCCAGCTGGAGGCCGGGGCGTTCCAGAAAATGCGCAAAAGCCTTGAGGGCCAGTCGCGCGAGGTGCACAGACT
>NZ_JAXMOX010000107.1:0-15043 GCF_034669605.1 Leisingera sp. | reverse complement strand
CCGGAGAAGCGTTCCTGCCAGTCCTCGCGCTGTTCATCGGTGATCTTGGCGAACAGTACCTCGGGCACGGTGAAGCTGTGGCCCGCGGGCAGCGCCGACAGGGCTGCCGCAGCATCTTCGGGCCAGCTGCGGTCGTCCGAATTCATCGCCGCCATCAGCGTGTCCGCGGCCTGCGGGATGAAGGGGGCCGAAAGCACCGCATAAAGGCGGATCAGGTTCAGGCCCAGGCGCACCTGCGCAGCCGCGCGGTCGGGGTCTTGCTTGAACACCGACCAGGGCGCGGCGGATTGCAGGTATTCATTGCCGGCCACCCAGATCGCCCGCAGCTCCTGTGCCGATTTGCGGACCTCCATCGCCTCCATATGGCCCTCATAGGCGCGGATGCGGGTTGTCAGCTCTGCGATCAGCGCCTGTTCCTGTTCGCCGTATTCACCGGCTGCGGGAACTTCCTCGCCGAATTTGGAACGGCAGAATTTGGTGATGCGGGAAACAAAATTGCCCAGCACATCCGCCAGATCCTTGTTCACCGACTGCTGGAAGTTCTCCCAGGTGAACTCGGAATCGCTGCTTTCGGGCGCATGGGACAGCAGCCACCAGCGCCAGTAATCGGCCGGCAGAATCTCCAGCGCCTGATCCATGAACACGCCGCGGCCCTGCGAGGTGGAGAACTGGCCGCCGTCATAGTTCAGGTAGTTGAACGACTTCAGGTGGTCGACCATCTTCCACGGCTCGCCCGAACCCAGAATGGTGGCCGGAAACGACAGGGTGTGGAAGGGGACGTTGTCCTTGCCCATGAACTGGACGTATTTAACATCTTCTGCGCCCTTGTCGGTGCGCCACCAGCGCTGCCAGTCGGCGTCTGTCTTGCCATTGGCCTCGGCCCATTCGCCGGCGCAGGCGATGTATTCGATCGGGGCGTCGAACCAGACGTAGAACACCTTGCCTTCCATGCCGGGCCAGTCCGCACCGCCCTTTTTGACCGGCACGCCCCAGTCCAGATCGCGGGTGATGCCGCGGTCCTGCAGCCCGTCGCCGTCATGCAGCCATTTCTTGGCGATTGAGGTGGTCAGGACCGGCCAGTCCTTCTTGCTGTCGATCCAGGCGTCCAGATCATCCTTCAGCTGCGACTGGCACAGGTACAGGTGCTTGGTCTCGCGCACTTCCAGGTCGGTGGAACCGGAGACAGCGGAGCGCGGGCTGATCAGGTCGGTCGGGTCCAGCTGCTTGGTGCATTCCTCGCATTGGTCGCCGCGGGCGCGTTCATAGCCGCAGTTGGGGCAGGTGCCCTCAATATAGCGGTCGGGCAGGAAGCGGCCGTCGGCATTGGAATAGACCTGCTTTTCGGTCACTTCGCGGATCAGCCCGGCCTCGGCCAGCTTGCCTGCGAAATGCTGGGTCAGCGTGTGGTTCTGCGGGCTGGAGGAGCGGCCGAAATGGTCGAACGACAGGGCAAAGCCCTTGGCGATTTCCGACTGGACGGCGTGCATTTCAGCGCAGTATTCCGCCACTGGCTTGTCCGCCTTGGCGGCGGCCAGCTCAGCCGGGGTGCCATGTTCGTCGGTGGCGCAGAGGAACAGCACCTCGTTGCCGCGTCCGCGCTGGAACCGGGCGTAAAGGTCGGCCGGCAGCTGCGAGCCCACCAGGTTGCCCAGATGCTTGATCCCGTTGATGTAGGGGATCGCGGAAGTGATCAGAATGCGTGCCATGCTATCCATCCAGGTAATGTGTCAAAGGCCCGTCTACCGCATGGCGCAGGCGGCGGAAACCCCGGCTGCGGATTTCCCTGAAAATTGGAGATACAGGGCCGGATCCGGCTTGACCCGGACCGCGGGCTGGCGCGCACGATGGTTGCGGAAACCTGTTGCAAGCCTCTGAAAGGACACGAGGGCGTTGCTGTTCGCATGGCCTGCCGGTGTAAGCCGTCTGGGGCCGGCCAAGGCTGTTTGGCGTTCTGTCCGATGGCAAATGCGCGCCGTGCACCCCTGTCCTGGCCCTGACGGGCAGAGTGGCGGTGCCGGAGCTTTCAGCACTTTTGCAAGTGTAAGCAGAACCTTAAAGGGTCAGATCTGCTGTCCGGATGTTTCGCGCGCGAAACAATTGGACAGGGCTTCTGACCTGTTTCACCGCCTCTGGCGAGACCGTTTCAGCAGGCGGCCGATGGTGAAGGAGGTGCGCGGCGCATAGACGTAGCTGGTGCGCGTTTCCGGCGCCGGGCGGGCCCGCATCCGGTTGAGGCCGTAGATGATCAGCAGCACGTGGCCGCAAGCCACATAGGCAAACAGCGCAGGCGGTCCGAAGCTGTCGATCAGTGCCGAGGAGACATAAGGCGAGGCGATGGCGCCAAGCGCGTACCAGAACATCAGCGCCGCAGACAGCTCGACCCGCTCGGCGGAGCTGGCAAAATCATTGGCATGGGCGGCGGAGACCGAGAAGATCGGAAAGGTGGTGAAGCCGAAGATGGCGGCCGTCAGCATCACCCCCAGGGTGCCGGTGCCGCTGGCCGCCATGGTGATGCCGCAGCTAAGGATCGCGGCGGCGGAGAGCCAGATCAGCACCCAGCGGCGGTCGTATTTGTCGGCCAGCCAGCCCATCGGGTATTGCGCCAGCGCCCCGCCCAGCACGAAGGAGGCAAGGAAAAAGGCGATCTGGCCGATCTCCAGCCCGACCTCCTGGCCGTAGACCGGGCCGATCATGCGGAACGAGGCAGAGCTGAGCGCGGCGACGGTCACGCCCGCCACCGCCAGCGGCGAACAGCGCCAGGCCAGCTTGGGGCGCAGGCGCGGCGCATCCGGGGTTTCCGGCTGGTTCGCCTTGGTCAGGGTCAGCGGCAGCAGCGCCGCACAGCACAGCAGCGCCAAGAGGTTGTAGGAGACATAGGCGGCCGGCGGCAGCACCGCGATGATCAGCTGCGCCGCCAGCGAGGCGCTCATATCGGCAATCCGGTAAGTGCCCATGGCGCGGCCGCGGTTTTCATTGGTGACCTTGGCGTTGAGCCAGGCCTCGATCACCGTATAGGCGCCGGCCACACAGAGGCCGGAGGCGATCCGCATCGCCGCCCAGGCATAGGGGTTTTCGGTCAGGGTGTGGCCCAGCAGGCCCATGGCGCCAAGCGCGGTGCAGACCGCAAAGGCGCGGGAATGGCCGACATTGCCCATCAGCCGCGGCGCCCACCAGCAACCGATGAAGAAGCCAAAGAAATGCGCCGAGCCGAGCAGACCGATCTGCTCTTTGCTGAAGTTCAGCGTCAGACCCGAAATGGCATCCAGAGGGCCGACGCCGCCGGTCGAGAGCTGCAGCAGGATGACAGATAAGAAAAGGGCGGCAAAGGAGATGATCAGGCGCATAATGCTGCGACCATGACAGGCTGCAGCGGCTTTGCCAGCCGGTTTCCGTCACGGCTGTGTCGTATTTTTGCGCGGCGGTGTTTTTCGGCACCGGGCGCGGACCAGGGTTTTGCCCGCGGCTCAGGCCGCCTGGCGGATGCGGGCCTTGATGGCGAGGGTGACCCGGTCGGCAACCAGATCCGGATAGCCGGCGGCCCCGAAGGCCGCACGGCTGAGACTGCCGTTGAGATGCACATCCAGCTCGCGCAAGTCATCCGCCGCGGTGCCGGGGCGGCGGTAGAGCGCGGCATGCAAGGTAAGCGGCCGGGTGGTGCCGCGCAGGGTGAGGCCGCCGTGAATCCGCGCGCCGCCCGAAAGCCGCCCGTCCGGCCCGAGGCGGATGCGGGTGGAGCGGAAGCGGATTTCCGGGAACCGCGCAGTGTCGAGCACGCCGGGGCTTTTCAGCGCTTCGGTGGCAAAGATCAGCCCGGTCCGGGCCCGGGTTGCGTCAAGCGTGATATCGGCCTGGCTGCGGGCCAGGTTTTGCGGATCGATCCGGATGCGGGCGGCGCGGACCGGGATCCGCCCATGCTGCGGCCGGCCGCTGAGACGGAAGGTAAAGCGCACTTCGGTCGCGTCCGGTATGAGGCGGTAAGGCAGGGGCGCTGCAGGCAGCCTCCGCGCGGCCAGCAGGCTGGCGGCAAGGCAGGCGATCAGGGTCCGCCGGTGCATCCTGTGGTTGCTCATGGGGGCTTCTTCTCCGGTTGCAGGGTGGCTTTACAGGCTGGTTTTACAGGGCGCTTTTACAGGGCGCCTTTGATGCCGCGCCCTGACCTTAGCCGGATTTTCCGCCGCAGGCTGCGCACTTTCGCGGGGGGCGCTTGTGAGACGGCGGCGGGCTCCCGCCAGGCGCCGGCTTTTGGCAAAGCCTCTGCCTGTTGGGCCCGGCACCGGGCGTGGCCCCGTGCCGGGCCCAAGGCCGCTAAGGCGGTGCCGGCGCAGCCAGGTCCGCCTGCGGGCGCGGGAGGGCACCGTCAGGGCGGGAGGGCTGGTCCGGGCTGCCCCCGGAATGGGGGCGGGGCTATGCCGCGGGGCTCAGGGCAGGGCGGAGCGGGCCGGAGCGGCGCAGATTGGTGCGGGCAGCCGCCGGCGGCCCGGGTGATCTGCCAGCTGCAAGGCGGCAGGGTGCGGGCGCGCAGGCGCTGCAAGGTCCAGCAGGTCCGGGTCTTCGCGGTGCCATCGCTGGCCGGACCGGCCGGGGGCCTGTGTGCCGGCGCGGCATGGGGCAAGGGATCATGTGGCAACGGGGTATGGGCAGGGGCCAGGTGCCAGCGGCTTTCGATGCCCTGGGCGCCGCCTGTGCCGGGGGTCAGCAGCAGGCCCAGCGGCGCCGGACCGAAGCGCCCGCCGGCCGCTGCCGCCAGATGCAGCCGCCGCACCGGGGTCATTGCGGGCGGCTCAGCCAGTTCTGCCACCACCAGAGCCGCCGCGCCGCTGCGCAAAGCTTCCTCCATGGCCCAAAGCTGATCCTCGGTCCGGGGGGGCTGCACGAACAGGAACCGGGCGGGGCTGGCAAATTCCGCCATCCCGTCCGGGTTCAGCTGCTTGCTGCCCTGCGCCGGGGACAGCCACAGGACCGGCCCCGGTGCGATCTCCTGCGCGGCGGCGGCCAGCCACAGCGCAAAACTGTGGCGGGCGGGGCCGCAGGCCTCGTGCACGCGGCCATGCTCCAGCGCAACCCCCTCCATCACGGACAGGGCCGGGCAGGATCTGTGGCGGCGGCGGGTGAGCAGGTGAGTCGGCATGCAGCCAGATTAACATGTTCGACTTTTGTTCTCAATCACGCACTGCTGCGGACCTGCGCCGCTGGACAGGCGCCGCACGATGCACGGGGCGGCGGATCTCAGCCCTCGCGGGGGACAACCGGGCCGCCCTGTTTGGCCCATTCGGTAAAACCGCCCTCAAGATGCACCACCGGCTTCAGCCCCATTTCCAGCGCCGCCTTGGCGCTGAGGGCAGAACGCCAGGCGCTGGCGCAGTAGAACACGTAGGTTTTGTCCTGATTGAACACCGGCTTGTGATAGGGGCTGTCCGGGTCGATCCAGAATTCCAGCATGCCGCGCGGGCAGGAGAAGGCGCCGGGGATCATGCCGCTGCGCTGCAGCTCGCGGATGTCGCGCAGGTCGATGAAGACGTAATCCTCGTCCAGAACCTTTTGTTTGGCCGCCTCGACAGACATGGTTTCGACGAGGCTGTTTGCCTCGGTCAGCAGCGCCTTGACGCCCTTGGTGATGGTCTGCGGCATCGGGTATCCTTTCCTTAAGCTGAACCGAGGCTGGCCGGTTTGCCGCGCATGTGCAAGCGGCTTGCACTTCCCGGACGAGCCCTTAGGGTCGCAGGCAAATCGAGGACAGGGGACCGCAGCATGAAACTCAATCCATTGGGACGCACCGGCATGATGGTGTCGGAGCTGTGCCTGGGCACGATGACATTCGGCACCCAGACCGCGGAGGCCGAGGCCCATGCGCAGATCGACCTGGCACTGGAGGGCGGCGTGAACTTTGTCGATACCGCCGAGATGTATCCGGTGAACCCGGTGAGTGCGGAAACCCTGGGCAACAGTGAGCGGATCATCGGCGCCTGGAATGCGCAGACGGGGCGGCGGGGCGAGTACATTCTGGCCACCAAGCATTCCGGCGCGGGGATGCAGCATGTGCGGGACGGGGCGCCGATCTCCTCCAGGACCATCGCTGCAACCATCGAGGCGTCATTGAAGCGGCTGCAGACCGATTACATCGACCTCTACCAATTCCACTGGCCGAACCGGGGCAGTTATATGTTCCGGCAGAACTGGAGCTATGATCCGTCGGCCCAGAACCGGGTGGAGACGCTGGCCAATATGGAGGATTGCCTGGAGGCGCTGCAGCGCGAGGTGGAGCGCGGCACTATCCGCGCCTTTGGCCTGTCGAACGAAAGCGCCTGGGGCACCGCGCAATGGCTGCGGATCGCGGAGGCGCAGGGCGGGCCGCGGGTGGCTTCGATCCAGAACGAATATTCGCTGGTCTGCCGGATGTATGACACCGATCTGGCGGAATTGAGCGTCAACGAGGACGTCGGCCTGCTGGCGTTTTCGCCGCTGGGCACCGGGCTGCTGACCGGCAAGTATCAGGACGGAGCGGTGCCGGAGGGCTCGCGCAAGTCGATCAATCCCGAGCTGGGCGGGCGCCATTCCCCGCGGGTATACGATGCCGTGGCGGCTTATCTGGAGATTGCTGGGCGGCATGGGCTGGACCCGGTGCATATGGCGCTGGCCTGGTGCCGCACACGGCCGTTCATGGCCTCGGCACTCTTTGGCGCCACTCACCTGCCGCAGCTGGAGCATGTGCTGAAATCGGTGGAGCTGGAGCTGAGCCAGGAGGTGCTGGAGGAGATCAACGCAGCACACCGGATGCATCCGATGCCGTATTGAGATGCGGGCTGGGACGGACGGGAGCTCCCGCCCGTTCTGCAGGCATTGACATGCCCTTGGCCGGTTGGGCCGGGCGCTGCTGCGCAGCGCGGAGGAAGATGCTGAGATGCGCTTCAGCGGCAGCTCTGCCCTGAAGCGCCTTGCTGAGGGTATTCTAAAATTGCGCGTCAAGGGTGAATGCGGCGGCCACTCAGCCGGGGTGAGCCAGAATATTCAGCAACTTGCCGGCCGGGTCGCGGACATAGAAGCGGCGCACGCCCCAAGATTCATCCGCGGGGCCGTAGACGATGTCGAGACCGAGGCTTTCGGCCCGTGCGAAGACCGTATCCACATCGTCGACTTCGATCGACAGATCAGGCACCGGGGTCCCGGATCCGCCTTGGCTCGCGATGCTGATCTGGACGGCGGCGGCGGCGCCTGATGCGAGCGTCACGATCCAGCCGTGATCCATCACAACGTCCAGGTCAAACAGGCGGGTGTAGAAATCCTGCACCTCGGAAATCTGTGCGGCAGGCAGGTTTGCAACAATACGCTTGACCGTCATTCAAGGCCCTTTCTCTGCGATCCGCGCCTTCATGGCGTCAGTTTCTTGGTTTGCCGGAAAGAATGCTTCAATGCGGCTTTCACAGGCCCCACAGAAGCAGCGGGGCGCAGTGCCCGCGGGATCTGGGAACGCAGCAGGCTTGCCGCGCAAGGCAACCAGCGTGGTGTCAGCAGAAGTATCAATCCCACGGGTGAGCCGGGCCAGGATATGGCTTGGCCGGAAGGGTACGCAGTGGAGCACTGTCCCGCCGTCGCTTGAATATTCAACAAGGGAAGACAAGCCATGACCTGCTATGTAGTTGGCGATCCGGGCAAAGTTGAAACGGGCCCGGGGATTGTTGCTTGCCTCGAGAGGATCGACGCCACGCTCGCCCCCTGCCAGGGACGCTACATCATTGGCGGGGGTGCCAGAAGCAGATTCTGGAAGGGCAGTTCCAGGGAAATTTGAACGTGATTGCCTTCACGGACCGGCGGTGCGGAGGCGGGTCACAAGGCAACGGATGTGCCGCGGTGATGCAGAGGAGAACTGCATAGGCCATCTTCTTAAAAGCGGGGATCCAGAAAGCTGAAGATAGTTACCCATTGACCTAACCGTTTGCCGCGCCGTAAAGTTAGCCGCATGGATAACCATTCAATTTATCTCGATTCGGTCTTTCACGCTCTTGCGGACCCCACCCGCAGGGCCGTGGTGCAGCGTCTGGTGGAAGGCCCCGCGCCGGTGAAGGAACTGGCGGCCCCTTTCAAGATGGCGCTGCCCTCATTCATGAAACATATCAGCGTGCTGGAACAGGCCGGGCTGATTGCCTCGCAGAAACAGGGCCGCGTGCGCACATGCACGCTGAAACCCGACCAGTTGGAGGCCGCTGAGAAATGGTTCGGTGACCAACGCGCCATATGGGCCAGCCGCTTTGACAATCTCGACAATCTGCTGACAACGCTCAAAGGAGAAACCAATGAAACCTGATCTGCGCTTTGACTTTATCGCCGACATGCAAAAAAGCACGCTGACCGTCCGGCGCGAATTCGCCGCCGGGAGGCAACTGGTGTGGGACTGCTACACCAAAGCTGAGCTTCTGGACAAATGGTACGCCCCCAAGCCGTTGACGACAAAGACCCAATCCATGGATTTCCGCGATGGCGGCCACTGGCATTTCGCCATGATCGACCCCGAAGGCACATATTATTGGAGCCGCACGGATTACCAAACGATCACGCCGATCGAAGGCTATACCGCCTATGACGGTTTCACCGACGAAACCGGCGTCGTGAACCCGGACATGCCCCGCTCGCATATCCGCCAGGCCTTTACCGATCTGGACGGGCGCACGATGGTGGAAATGCTGGTTTCCTACAATTCTCCAGAAGATCTGCAAAAAGTCATCGACATGGGCATGGAAACCGGCCTGGCCTCAACACTCGAACGTCTGGACGAATTGCTGGTGTTTCTGGCTGGTGAGTCCGTGTAGAGTTGCTTCGGTGCGTGCTCGCAGACCAGGCCGCTCCCGTTGCGCTCAACGATCCGCCCCGCTCTCAAATAGAACACCGCAGGTCCCCATGGCGCTGGCCGGGAAATCCGGCCCCGAGGCCATTGCCAAGCTGATCGTCCGGCGGCTGTCCGGTCTGGCGCGGGCAAGGAGTTTCATCGAGCGGGACAAGGCCCGCGCCTTTGCCAGCGATCTGCGCAGCCCGACCGATACCCTCATCGCCAAGGGTGATGGGTGACGGCCCTGAGCAGAGCTCTGCCATTTGCACAGGAGGCTGCGCCGCGGCCCGTCGAAGGAGATAGTCGCTGCAACTGCGTAAGCAGAGGCCTGGGCGAGATCAGCATAGCGGACAAAGTGGCCGAACACCCGAGACAGCCGGAGGCCTATCCGTCCCGACAACATTTGCCTGACCGAAAGGCCCGGGTTTGCGGCCCCGGCCTGTTTCCGCCGTCATGATCTCTCCCTTTCTGCGACAAGGGGCATCGCAGCCTCTGTCAGTGGCCCGGGTTTTCCGGGTCTGTTTGCTCAACACCGCGGTCAAAATGTTGCGCATAGGCTTTGGTCAGCCGGTCCGGCCCATGCAGAACCCGCCATTGCCGGATGCCATTGCGCCAGCCGGCCCGGCCTTCGCGGGTCTCCGGCTCTTTCGCCGCCTCGGCAGGGGTTTCCGTATTAAGCAGCTCCCAGACCGCCTGCTTGCCCTGGCAGTATGCGTCGGCCCCCCAGGCCGCAAGCAGTTCCTGGAAGGCATCAAAGGCGGCCGGGTTGAACACTTTGTCCGCGCCCAGACGGGTAATCACCGGGTTCTCCGGATGCACACCGCAGCAGGGCACCCAGCCCTCGGGGATCGGGGTGTTGGCGGAATGGGTGCGCTCGGCCTTCAGGAGCTTGGGCAGCACATGGGTATGCGGGCCCTCCGGGGATTTGCCGCCGGTGTCGGGACCGCCGATCATCTGATAGACCTCGACCCGGCCGAGGCGGGTCAGCAGCACCCGGCGGGGATGGTGCTTCAGGATTGCCCCCATCGCCGGATTGCCTTGCGCGAACAGCGAGCGGCCGGCGTTTTCATCCAGCACCGCCAGCAGTTCCGGGTCGGCGGTGCGGATGCAGAAATCCGCCTGAAACTGGCCCAGCCCCATGTCGAACAGCCTGGCGCCGCGGTCCTCGTCCCGCAGGGCATCGTCGTCGGGGCCAAGCGCAGTCAGCACATCGCGCTGGTTCATCGCAGCGGCATCACGCGGCAGGCACAGCGAGACCGCCTGGGTCCAGCGGTGCGGCTTGGGGCTGAGGGTTTCATACGCCACCGGGCGCACGCCTGCGAGGGTTTCGATGCGGATCCCGCCGCGGCTGGTCACCTGCATCAGCCCGGGGTGCTGCCGCGGCGCCGGGTCGCCCGCTACGTGATGGAACTCGGCAATCGCCCCGAAGGACCCCATGTTCCAGCCGCAGTCCTCCTGCATCAGCGCGTCTTTCAGAACCTGTTCAAGCTCAGGCATCTGCTGCCCTCCTGTTGGTTGATTTCCATTCCAGCGCGCCGATGCGGACGGCCTGGTAAACGGCTTTGCCGATGGCTTCGCCAGTTGCGGTGTGCAAGCCGGCATAAGGATTTGCGCCTGCAGGAGCAGCCACCGCGACGCAATCGGTGCCAGTGCCGGTTGCGGCGCCCGCGGGCAGGGTGATGCCTGCCTCCATCACCGCGGCGGTGCGGGCCTGGACAGCGATGCTCATGGCTTCGATCAGCCCGGCATGTGTCAGGCCGTGCGTGAGATGCACGGCAACATTGATGGTGCCCCAGTTGCGGCTGGAGTAATCTATCCGGCTGCCTACGCGCTCGGCATTGGACAGGCCGACAGTGGCCACCGCATGGGCGCAAATGCCCTCCACCTCGGCTGTTGCCTCGCAATAGCGGCGCACATCGCGCGAGGTGAGAAAGGCCACGGCATCCTCGCCGCTCCGCGCAAAGAGTTCCGCAGCGAACCATTCGCGAACATCCAAACCCGGTGGCAGGTCGCTGTTCCGGACCTCGCGCCACAAGATGCGGCGGGCGGTGACGAGGCCGGGGCGGTTCACAGCCCAGCTCAGCACCCGCATCTCTGCGCCGAGGTCAAATTCGATCCAAGGGCGTTCCAGCGTGACTCTGCCCATCACAGCACCTCCAGCGGCTGGAACACCGGCCCTTGCGCTGTGTGCTGATGCCAGACCGAGATGCCGAAGGCCCGGGCCATCAGCGCCGGTGTCAGCACCTCGGCGGGCGGCCCGTCAGCCAGAATGCCGCCATTGGCCAGCAGGATCAGCCGGGTACAGTGGCGTGCGGCCAGCCCCAGGTCATGCAGCGAGACCAGCGCGGCGCGGCCTTCGGCGGCGAGGCTGGCAAAGACCTCCATGGCGGAGATCTGATGCGCCGGGTCCAGCCCGGCGGCGGGTTCATCCGCCATCAACAGCGGCGTGTCCTGCGCCAGTGCGCGGGCAATCAGCGCCCGGGCCTGCTCGCCGCCCGACAGGCGCGAGGCAGCGCGCTGGCGGAACGGCTCCAGCCCCATCCGGATGATGGCCTGATCGACCAGCGCCTGATCCCCCGGCGGCAGCCGCAGCCCCTGCGGCAGATGCGGCAGGCGGCCAAGCGCCACCAGCCGCTCCACCGGAACCGGCCAGGCGATCTCGCGCGATTGCGGCATCCAGGCGGCTGCGCGGGCCCGGTCTGCGGCGGTCATTTCCGCCAGCGAGCTGCGGCCCTGCGCCGGTATCAGCCCCAGGGCGGATCGCATCAGGCTGCTTTTGCCGGCGCCATTCGGCCCCAGCAGGCCGACGAACTCACCTGCTTGGATTTCAAACGACACATCGCGGATCACCGGACGGCCCCGCAGGGTGACCGAGAGGGTTTCGACCGACAGCACGCTCATGCCAGCCCCTTCCGTGTCTTGTAGATCAGATGCAGGAACAGCGGCGCGCCGACCAGGGCGGTGACCACGCCGAGCTTCAGGTCGCGCGCGGGCAGGATCAGCCGCACCGCGATATCCGCCAGCTGCAGCATGATGGCACCGCCAAGCGCCGAGGCCCACAGCAGGCGCGACGGCTGGCCGCCAACAAGGGGCCGCAGGATATGCGGCACCACCAGACCGATGAAACCGATGGCCCCGGCCACCGCGGTGGCGCCGCCAACCACACTGGCGGTGCCGACCACCAGCAGCAGCCGCAGCCGGTTCAGGTTCACCCCCATGGTCTGCGCCGCATCCTCGCCCAGGGTCAGCGCATCCAAACCCCGTGCCAGAGTCAGAAGGACCGCGGCCCCTGTCAGCGCAAAGGGCAGCACCAGCCAGACATGCAGCATCGAGCGGTCCGCCAGCGAGCCCATCATCCAGAACACAATCTCATTGGCGGCAAAGGGGTTCGGCGACAAGTTCAGCACCAGAGACGTGAGTGCCGCAGCCATCGCCGAAATCGCAATGCCCGCAAGGATCAGCGTCAGCGAGCCGCCCTGCGGTCCGGCCAGCGCCATCACCAGAAAGACACCTGCCAGAGCACCAGCCAGGGCGGCCAGCGGCAGGCCCAGGGTGAGGCTGGCCGCCACTCCGGTGTTGATCGCCAGCACTGCCCCCAGAGCTGCCGAGGAGGAGACGCCGATCAGCCCCGGTTCGGCCAGCGGGTTGCGCAGATAGCCCTGCATGGCGGCCCCCGCCAGCCCCAGCCCGCCGCCGATGATCACCGCCAGCAGCGCCCGCGGCAGGCGGATTTCCCGCATCACCAGGGTGAGCGGCCCGTAACCATCGTCAAACAGCGCCGCCAGGCTATCGCCGGCGCCGACATCAGCCGGTCCAACCGTGAGCGACAGCAGGAACAGCGCCAGCACCACTGCGGATAGGGGCAACCCCAGGCGGGTCATTGGCTGCCCTCCTTTTCCACAAACCGGCGGCGCTCTTCGGCCAGGGTTTCCACCGCGCGCAGTACATGCGGGGTGCCGCAGACCCAATCCGCATCGCGGATCTGCCCGGCGCTGCTGCGGGCGGCCAGTTGGCGCACCACCGGATGCGCCAGATTGTCCTCGCTGCGCGAGGCGCGCGGATAGGGCGACGTTCCGATCAGCAAATCGGGTGCCGACATGGCCAGCAGTTCCAGCGGCATGTGGCCGGAGCGCGCATAGCCCAGCTCATCCGCGATATTGCGCAGCCCTGCTGCGCGCAGGATCTGGCCCGCCAGTGTCATACTGCCCGAGGTGAAGCCGTTGGCGGCATAAAGCGCGGCCCGCGGTGCCTCAGGCCCGGCGTCCTGCAAGGCGGCGAGCCGCTGGTCATACTCCGCCAGCAGTACTTGCGCGGCGTCTTTGCGGCCCAGTACCTGGCCCATCTGCAGAATACGCGCACGAACGTCCTGCAGCGATAGCGCAGGCTGGAACACCACCACCGCCACGCCCAGGCGGCGCAGCATGCCCGTGGTGGCCGGGGTCGAATAGGCCCCGGCAATCACCAGATCCGGCTTCAAGAGATAGATCTCCTCTGCCAGGCCGTGGTTCACGGGATAGGCCAGGGCCTCCTTTGCCATGGCCGAGGCGCGGGTATCCCGCGCAATATAGGAGACCGAGGCCAGCTGGCCGGGGGCGGCCAGCATCATCGCCAGCTGATCGGCGCAGAGGTTCATTGTGACCACGCGCGACGGCCCGGCAAAAGCACCGGTGGCGGCCCACAGAAGGGCAAGGGCTATGCCGGGCAGTCTGCGCATGGATCAGAACGAGGCTCTTACGCCAACATAGGCCGCACGGCCGCGCTTGGCGTAGCCCCAAACGTCCGTGTAATCCTCGTCGAACAGGTTGGTCGCCCGGCCGGTCAGCACCACGTTGTCCGTCAGCTCATACTGGGCCGAGACATTGACGGTGGTGTAGTCGTCGAGTTCGGCAACAGTGCTGGAGTTGAAATACTGAGTGTCCCAGTTGCCCGCGACATGCCGGATATCGGTGGTGATGGAGCCGCGGCCATAGAAGGTGTCGAGCGTGGCGCTCAGCAGCAGCTCATGCTCCGGGCGCCGGATCTCGACCGAACCATCGGGGTTGGAGGCGTCCAGATAGGTGTAGGAGAGACGCAGGTCGAGGGCATCAGTGGCTTCCAGGCTGGCCGCCAGCTCGACGCCTTTGCGGTCGCTGTCACCGGCCTGGTTGCGGTAAGAGAACGTGGTCGCGTTCACCACGTAGCTTTCGATCTCACCCGTCAGCGTTTCGTCAAAATAGGTCACATCGACCAGCCCGCGCCCTTGCAGGAAGGGCACTTCAATACCAATGTCGAAACTGCGGTTTTCCTCAGGCTGCAAGTTCGGGTTGCCGAGGTAGGTTGTGGAGCCAAAGGTGCTGTTGGCAAACAGCTCAAAATAGGAAGGGTTCACGACGCCGGTGCCGGCCGAGCTGTGCAGCCGCACGCCGCTGCCGGCAAAGGTGTAGGAGGCGCTGGCGGTCCAGCTGGTGGCGTCCTCAAACGCACTGTTGCTGTCGTGGCGCACCCCCAGCTGCAGATCCAGGCCGTTGTCAAAACTGCCGCGGTATTCGAGAGCAATCGAGTTGGTTTTACGCCGGAAGTCAGAATTGGAGCTGCTGGAATCCTCTTCCCATTCCAGCATTGCGTTCAGCAGATGCTCCGCCTGATCCGCCGGCTGCCCGTCCAGGCCAAAGCTCAGCAGGTACTTCGCCGCTTCGGTCTTGGTCTCGGTCGGGGTGCCGCCATTGAAGGAGCGGTCAAAGTCAGTGCGCTCCAGAGACAGCCGGTGCTTCAGGCGGCCGCCCAAAGTGTCCAGCTCGGCATAGACCTGGGCCTGCTGCTCATCCCGGTCACTGAACTGCGTGGGATCATCCACAACATAGCCGGCGGCATCGGCTGCCCCCCAAATTGCGCGGTCGTTGTCATAGCGCTCATCCGAGGTGCGGAAGTTGAAGCCGAGCTTAAGCCGGCCGGTGGCCAGGTAATCGCCCTTCAACTGCAGGGTGTTGCGGCGGATGCCGTCCTCTTCGCCGCCATCGCCGGAGGTGTCGAAGCCGTCGTCGTTGTGATGGGCGAGGCTGAAAGAGACGCCGCCGCGTCCGGTGCGGGATGACACCCGCGCCGAGGCCCGGTAGCCGTCGCTGCCGGCCTCGGCGCTGCCGCCGTATTCGGTGCCGATGCCGCCGGTCTTGGTGATGATGTTGATCACACCGGCCGAGGCGTTGGAGCCGTAGAATACCGATTGCGGGCCGCGCAGCACCTCGATGC
>NZ_JAXMOX010000106.1:0-15173 GCF_034669605.1 Leisingera sp. | reverse complement strand
CGCGTTCCGCCTTGGCCGCCGCTTCCGGCGGCTGTCCGGGCTGGTCTGCCGGGGCCGTCGGCCACTGGCGCGCGCGGCGTGAAGCAGGCTCCTCCGCCTCTATCGGGACTGCTGCTTTTGGCCTGACCACGTTTCGGACCGCTGCAAGGATTTCTGCATCGGAGCGCTCGGAAGGCACCCCCTTGATCTCCTGCCAGCGCCCCGGCTGATAGATCTGCCCCATACGGTTACTCCTTCGCACGATACTCCGCAGCCGCCGCTGTGAGGCCGGACCTGGGCTGCAGGCTATACCTAGTGCTTCCGGTCATGATTTTGACGAATTTGCCTTAAATTCACCAAAATTCCCCTATAGCCGGGAAGGTCCTTTCAACAGTTGCCGGGTTGTGCGGCAATTGCCGCCGATTCAAGGTCAATCCGGCCGCTGCGCCCCGCACTGCACCGAAGGCAAGACGGCCTGCCCGCTCCTTTTTCCTAGGGTCGGTTGCAGGGTTTGCGCAACGCTGCGCGGCCGCTTTGACGCGGATCAACAGATGCGGCGGCAGCGCTGAGTGTCAGGCAGTCGTTCGGGCAGAAAATAAGCCGCCCGCGCAAAGGGGAGGTGGCGGGCGGCTTGCTGGCAGCACAGCAGGATCAGCGCTGCGCTTCGCGCCAGTTCGGGTTGAACCACGGCTCGGCGTTGGAGGACGGCAGGCGGCGGCCCAGGATGTGGTCGGAGGCTTTCTCGCCGGTCATGATCGACGGGCCGTTGAGATTGCCGTTGGTGATCCGCGGGAAGATCGAGCTGTCGGCAACCCGCAGGCCATCGACGCCGATGACACGGCATTCCGGGTCGACCACCGACATCGGATCCTCTGCCGCGCCCATCTTGCAGGTGCCGCAGGGGTGATAGGCGCTTTCCACATGCTCGCGCAGGAAACCGTCGATCTCGTCGTCGGTCTGCAGGTCCATGCCGGGCTGGATCTCGTGCTTGAGGAACGGCTTCATCGCGTCCTGGGCAAAGATCTCGCGGGTGAGGCGCACGCATTTGCGGAAGTCGATCCAGTCCTGTTCGGTCGACATGTAGTTGAACAGGATGCTGGGCGCATCTTTCGGATCGGCAGAGTTCAGCGTGACCGCGCCGCGCGAGCCGGAGCGCATCGGACCGACATGGGTCTGGAAGCCGTGGCCTTCGGCTGCGGCCTGGCCGTCGTAGCGGACGGCAATGGGCAGGAAGTGGTACATGATGTCCGGATAGTCCACGCCCTTGCCGGAGCGGACAAAGGCGGCGCTTTCGAACTGGTTCGACGCCCCCAGGCCGGTCTTGGTGAAAAGCCACTGCGCCCCCACCAGCGCCTTGCCGAAGAGGTTCCAGTATTTGAAGAGGGTGATCGGCTGTTTGCAGGCAAACTGGAAGTAAAACTCCAGGTGGTCTTGCAGGTTCTGGCCCACACCGGGCCGGTCGGCAACCACGTCGATGCCATGTTCGGCCAGATGTTTGGCCGGGCCGATGCCGGACAGCATCAGCATCTTGGGCGAGTTCAGAGAGGAGGCCGCCAGGATCACCTCGGCATTTGCGCGGATCACCTCGATCTTGCCGCCGCGTTCGATCTCGACCCCCACGGCGCGGCCGTCCTCGATCACCACCTTGCGGGCGAAAGCGCGGATCATATCGCAGTTGCCGCGCTTCAGCGCCGGTTTGAGATAGGCATTAGCAGCAGACCAGCGGCGGCCCTTGTAGACCGTCATCTCCATCGGGCCGAAGCCCTCCTGCTGCTCGCCGTTGTAGTCAGAGGTAACCGGATAGCCGGCCTGCTGGCCAGCCTCGACAAAAGCATCATGCAGCGGGTTGTCGCGGGGGCCGCGGGTGACATGCAGCGGGCCGTCCTTGCCGCGCCAGTCCGGGTCGCCGCCATGGCCGCGGCCGTTCCAGGTTTCCATGCGTTTGAAATAGGGCAGCACGTCGGCATAGGACCAGCCCGCCGCACCGCTGTCGGCCCAGTGGTTGTAGTCGCCCGCGTGGCCGCGCACGTAAACCATGCCGTTGATCGAGGAGGAGCCGCCGACCACCTTGCCGCGCGGGCAGACCAGCTCGCGGCCGCCCAGATGCGGTTCGGGCTGGGATTTATAGCCCCAGTCGTAAAGGCTCATGTTCATCGGGTAGCTGAGCGCGCCCGGCATCTGGATGAGCGGCCCGGCATCGGTGCCGCCGTGTTCGATCACCAGGACCTTTTTGCCGGCCTCAGACAGCCGGTAGGCCATTGCACAGCCGGCAGACCCGGCCCCGACAATCACATAATCCGCGTTCATTTCTACTCTCCATCCGGCAGCCGGAAGATCTGGACTGCTGCCGTTTTCTTCAGATTGGGCGGGCGCGGGACGCGCCCTGCCCGGCCGTTGTTTTCAGACGGGTGCCGGTCAGAACGCCGCTTCGACGTCGCCCATGCGGACGTAGACGGATTTCACCTGGCTGAAGTGCTTGATCGCCTCTTTCGAGTTCTCGCGGCCGACGCCGGAGGCTTTCACACCGCCAAACGGTGCCTCGACCGGCGCATCGTTGTAGGAGTTGATGAAGCAGCTGCCGGCCTCAAGATTGCCGATCACCCGGTGCGCACGGGTGAAATCCTTGGTGAAGACACCGGCGGACAGGCCGAATTCGGTGTCATTGGCGCGGGCCACGACTTCTTCCTCGGTGTCGAAATCCAGCACCGACATCACCGGACCGAAGATTTCCTCGCGCGCGATGGTCATATCGTCGGTCACGTCAGCAAACACCGTGGGCTCGATGAAGTAGCCGTCCATATCGGCGCGCTTGCCGCCGCAGATCAGGCGGGCGCCTTCGGCTTTGCCCTTTTCGATGTAGCCCAGCACGATGTTCATCTGGTTCTCAGTCACCATCGGGCCGAAGCTGGTGGACTCATCCATCGGGTCGCCCAGAATGGCGTTGCCGGTGCTCGGCGAGACGGGCAAGGAACTTCTCCTTGATGCCCTTCTGCACAAACACCCGGGTGCCGTTGGAGCAGACCTGGCCGGAGGAGTAGAAGTTGCCGTTGATGGCGCCGCCCACTGCGTTGTCGATGTCGGCGTCATCAAAGATGATCAGCGGCGACTTGCCGCCCAGTTCCATGGTGACGTGCTTCATGCCTTCGGCGGCGGCGGCATAGACCTTTTTGCCGGTCGGCACCGAGCCGGTCAGCGAAACCTTGTCGACGCGCGGGTCGGTGACCAGCGCGCCGCCAACCTCGCCCATGCCCTGAACGACATTGAACACGCCTGCTGGGGCGCCGGCCTCGATCAGGATTTCGGCCACTTTCAGAGCGCAGAGCGGGGTCGTCTCGGAGGGTTTGAACACCATCGCGTTGCCGCAGGCCAGCGCCGGCGCGCCCTTCCAGCAGGCAATCTGGGTGGGATAGTTCCAGGCGCCGATGCCGACACACAGGCCCAGTGCCTCGCGCTTGGTATAGACCCAATCCTCGCCCAGCGGGATATGCTCGCCGGTGAGGGAGGCCGCGAGGCCGCCGAAATACTCCAGCGCGTCGGCGCCGGAGGTGGCGTCGGCCACCAGGGTTTCCTGCAGCGGTTTGCCGGTGTCGTAGGTTTCCAGCACGCTGAGGTCGTGGTTGCGCTCGCGCATGATGTCGGCGGCGCGGCGCAGGATGCGGCCGCGCTCGGTGCCGGTCATCTTGGCCCATTCCTTCTGGGCTGCTTTGGCGGTGGACAGGGCCTGTTCGACGATTGCCGGGGTGGCGGCGTGGACAGTGGCGATCTGCTCACCCGTTGCGGCGTAGATCACCGGGATCGGGGTGCCTGCGGTATCCTCGACGTATTCGCCGTTGATGAAGTGGCTGGCTTTGGGCTGTGCGGGGTGTGTCATGGTTTTCATGCCTCCGGCGGGGATATTGGGGGCCAGCAGAACTGGCCGGATACTGAATGCGGGTTACTCGCCCCTTGGGAAGCGTTTGCTTTCCTCAAGGGTGTTGAGATCCATGTGGTTGCGCATGTAGCGCTCGGATGCTTTTTGCAGCGGCTGGTAATCCCAGGGGTAATAGCCGCCCTGGCGCAGAGCCTCGTAGACGACCCAGCGGCGGGCCTGGCTGGCGCGCACCTCAGCGTCGAACTGGTCGAGGTTCCAGCGCGCGTCTGACTTGGCGCGCAAAGTGTTCAGCGTGCCGGCATGGGCCGGGTCATCCGCCAGATTGCTGAGCTCGTGCGGGTCGGCCTCGAGATCGAACAGCTGGTCGGGGTCCAGCGCGCAGCGGTTGAATTTCCACTTGCCGTAGCGGAGCGACACCAGCGGCGCATAAGACGCCTCGGCTGCGTATTCCACGGCGACCGGTTCGGTCCGTTCCGTGCCGGTGGCCAGCGGCACCAGGTTCTGGCCGTCGGTCCAGGGTTCGATCTCTGCCATATCGACACCGGCCAGCGCGCCCAGTGTCGGGGTCACGTCCAGGGTGGAGACCGGGGTTTCGATCAGCCCTGCGGGCAGGTCCGGCGCCGAGATCATCAGCGGCACCCGCGAGGAGCCGTCATAGAAGCTCATCTTGAACCACAATCCGCGCTCGCCCAGCATGTCGCCGTGGTCGGAGACAAACAGGATGATCGCCTCTTGCCGGGTGGTTTCCAGCACGTTCAGGATCTCGCCGATCTTGTCGTCGAGGTAGGAGATATTGGCGAAATAGGCGCGGCGGGCGCGTTTGATGTGGTCTTCGGTGATGTCGAAGCTGCGCCAGTCGTTGGCGTCAAAGATCCGCTGGGCGTGGGGGTCGTGGTCGTCATAGGCCATCGCCGGGACTTGCGGCAGCAGATGCTCGCAATCCTCGTACAGATCCCAGTATTTCTTGCGCGCCACATAGGGGTCATGCGGGTGGGTGAAGGAGACAGTCAGCGCCCAGGGACGGCCGTCCAGCCCGCGCGACAGTTCGTACAGTTTGGCGGTGGCGTTGTAGGCGACCTCGTCGTCGTATTCCATCTGGTTGGAGGTCTCGGCCACCCCTGCCCCGGTGACCGACCCCATGTTGTGATACCACCAGTCGATCCGCTCGCCCGGTTTGCGGTAATCCGGGGTCCAGCCGAAATCGGCCGGGTAGATGTCGGTGGTCAGGCGGTCCTCGAACCCGTGCAGCTGGTCGGGGCCGACGAAGTGCATCTTGCCGCTGAGGCAGGTGTAGTAGCCCGCGCGGCGCAGGTGGTGGGCATAGGTGGGGATATCGCTGCGGAATTCGGCGGCGTTGTCATAGACGCCGGTGCGCGACGGCAGCTGGCCGGACATGAAGGAGGCACGGCCCGGGGCGCAGAGGGGCGACGCGGTATAAGCGTTGGCAAAGCGGGTCGAGCGTTCTGCCAGTTTCTTGAGGTTCGGAGCATGCAGCCAGCCGGCGGGGCCGTCCGGGAAGAGTGTCCCATTCAGTTGGTCAACCATCAGGATCAGGATATTCGGGGCACTCATCGCGGACCTCCCAAGCATAAGGCGATGTTTCTTCGAAAGGCGCCCGGCAGGCCCGAAGGCGCCGCCAGGCGGTTGGTGGCTGGTCCCGCCGTTCAGGGAAACCAGGGGCCAGCCGGGAGACCGCCCCTAGTGGGCCGTCTTGATCTTGTTGAAGTCGAGCGTGTTTTCCTCGGGCGAGGCGGTGATGCTCATCACTTCGCTGCGCTTGAAGACCACGATGTAGGCCAGGCAGGCGATGTAGATGCCGATCACCGCGGTGCCGATCCACTGGATCTGCAGCCACTGGCTCTGGAATGCCAGGGTGAGGGCAAACAGCACAACCGCATTGCCCAGCACATAGGGAATGGTGCCGAAACGCTTGGCCGTCAGGTTCAGGTTGTCGGTGTAGAGGCGGATCAGCGAGTCAAAGGAGTTGACCACAAAGATGATGCCCACCGCGACCATGGAAACGTTGATCAGCAGCGTCGTTTCGATGCTGTTCAGATGGTAGTAATAGAGCACCGAAAACCACACACCCAGCGGGATCGACGGGAAGATCAGCAGGGCTGTCAGCACCTGCCAGGTGCGCAACCCGCCGACAAAGCGCGAAGTGAACTGGCCGATCATGATCGACCAGGCGAACCACCAGAACAGGTAGAATTCGTGGTAGTCGGTCAGCGGCAGAACGAATTTGTGAATGTTTGCAAAATAGCCGCCGATGTTGGAGGCGGTATCACCAAAGGCGCCCAGACCCATGCCGGAATAGGCCCACATGCCGAGGATCAGCACCAGGAACAGCACGGTGGAGCCGACGGACAGAATGCGTACGTATTTGATGTCGGTCGAGGAGAAGGCGGCAAACAGGATCACCAGGAAGGTGATGGCATAGAAAGCCGGGATCACCGTTTCGCCGTCGCCCATGAAGGTGGCGTAATACGGCAGGTAGATCAGGAACAGCGCGCCGGTGAAGGCGCAGGTGCCGATGATCACGATGTTGTTAATCCATTTCACCAGCGGGATCTCGAAGAACTTCACCCGCGGTTCAATGACGCAGAAATAGAAGGTCGTCAGGAAGTAGAAGCCCCAGATCAGGAAGCCCCAGAAGCCGAATTCCAGCGCCAGCGGGTTGGTGAAGCCATAGGCCGGCTCGGCCGCGGTGTCGGCATAAAGCGGGAAGTCCCAGGCCAGCGGGAACATGATCAGGCCCACGTCCAGCCCCGAGGTGAAGAGAATGGCGATAAAGGTGAACAAGTGAACCGGGGTCACGCCGACGTTGCGGACGTTCCACCACTTGATCACGCAGAACACCACCAGCGCAAAGGCCAGCAGAATCCCGAATGAAATGATTGAAGTCATATGTCCCTCCCATTTCCGGGCGGTTTCCGCCCTTAGACATGGGAGGAGTACATATCACAGCCGGCTGATGCGCCAAACAGTTTTTTAAACGGTCATTCAAGTTTCCATTTCACGCTAACAACAGTTGAAACCGCCCCCCAATTGCCGCACAACTTATTCATGAGCAGGAAACGCATCCGGGACATCCGCAACGAAGAGCTGATCGAAGCCACCATCGTTGCCGTGCACAAGCGCGGTTACGGGGTTGTAACCATGGCGGAAATCGCGCGTGAGGCTGGCGCCTCGGCGGCGTCGATCAACTATTATTTCGGCTCCAAGGAAGGGCTGATGGAAGCCACCATGCTGCACCTTCTGGGCAAGCTCCGCCGCGCGATGAGCGAGGGTTACGCAACCGCCCGAACCCCGCGCGAGCGGCTTTATGCGGTGATGGATGCGAATTTTGCCGACGATCTGTTCACCGTGCCGCAGTGCAGCATCTGGATGCAGTTCTGGGCAAATGCCCCCTATTCGCCACGCCTCAGCCGCCTGCACCGAATCAACCGGGCCCGGGTGCGCAGCCATTTCCTGGCGGAACTGCGGGCGCTGCTGCCTGCCGGGCAGCTGGAGACCGCGCGGCAGGCGCTGCAGTGCTACATGGACGGAGTCTGGCTGCAGGCGGCGCAGTCCGACGATCCGCTGAACCCGGATGAAGCCCGCGCTGCGGCGCACCGGGTGGTGGATCTGGTGATCCCCTGAAGGCGCTGTCTGCCAGCACCCCGGCCCCGGCGCCCTGCCTCTAGTACAGCCGCCAGTAGTCCAGCCGGGTGCCGTGCGGCAGGTAGATCAGTGTCATACTCTCGGCAGTCAGGGATTTGATCTGGTAACACAGGCTGGTTCCCCTCACGCTGTCCCAGACCATCAGGTAGTCGCCCTCCCCTTCGGTTCCGCCGCAGCTGCCCTGCACCGCGATGAATTCCGGGGGCAGCTCGATGCCGCCGTAGCTGAGCAAGCGCACGGCGCCGGAGATTGTAAACCTGTCCTTTGGATTCCGCTCCGACATCCATTCCCCCTGCATCTGCTGCAGCATCCGGTCGAACCGGTTCGGTGCGCGCGGCGTGACGCTGTGCAATTCCAGCTCGCCAGAGTTGCCGAACCGGGTGATCATCTCACCGTCAACCTCCAGCGGGGCGCCGCGCAGCAGTCCCAGAAGATAGGTAAAGACCGGATCCGAGATCTCCACCCTGCCCTCGGCGCCGAGCTCGAAGCCGTTGCCGACAAACCTGCAGGTGACAGTGTCCGCTGCATCCCGCCGGGTGCAGCCCTGAAAGACCACGTCCACCGAATAGTGCTCCCTGTCTTCCGTGGCGTAGCTTACATCCTGCGGCGGTGCAGCTGCAGCACCGCCGCTTGCGGGTTGCGAACGGCGGCTGAGATATACCACGTGGTCCTCCGCGCCGGTGACCGCCTTGGCAAACCCCTGCCTGGCACGATCCCGCTGCACACAATCCGCGCGCCCCCCAATCCGGAAGCGGCCCGGTGCGGTGCAGAACCGCACACTGTCGTCGCGGAAGCTGTACCCGGGGCTTTCGGCGCGGAAGTAGAAATAGCTGCGGTGATACACCTGCGGCACCGGTTCCGCGCAATCGCCCGAAGGCAGCGGCTGCCAGCCCTGCGAAACCCAGCGGCCACCGGTGTGCAAGGTGACGGCCAACTGATGCTGGACCTCTGTATCGTTGCAGATACGGGTCCCGGCCCGGGCCGCCATATTGCCAAAGAGCACGTCCAGCAGCAGCACCGGCAGCCAAAGGTATTTCATCATTCTCCGCCCCCGCAAATGTCTGCAAGCGCGGGGCTTTACCCCGGCGCCGCAACAATCATAAGGAGATTAAACGCCTGCTGCATTACCGGAAAGTGAAAGACCTTTCTTATTTATCCTGGCTTCACGCCAGGAAATGAAGCTGACCGCGGCCAGGATCAGCCCGCCGCCGGACATCACCCAGACGTCAGCCGGCTCGGCAAATGCCAGGGCGCCAAGCAGCGTCGCCCAGACCAGCTGCAGGAATGTGACCGGCTGGGTCACCGCCACAGGCGCCGCGGCAAAGGCCAGGGTCATGGTATAGTGGCCCGCGGTGGCAAAACAGGCGACCCCGAACAGGATGCCGATCTCGGCCGGCGTCGGCGTCACCCAGACCGCCAGCGCAAAAGGCGCCAGCCCCAGGGTCACAAAGACCGACAGCATGCTGACCACAACCGCCGGGCTGTTGCTGCCGACGGTAAATTTGGCGATCAGATAGGAGGCGCCGAAGAACACGGCAGTGAACAGCATCGCGATATGGCCGGGCGAAATCTCGCGGAAGCCCGGCCGCAGGATGATCGCGGCGCCGACCAGCGCCACGGCTATCGCGGAAATCCGGCGGATCGCAAGTTTCTCGCCCAGGAACAGCGCCGCGCCCAGGGTGACATAGACCGGCGACAGGTAATTCATCGCGGTGACCTCGGCCAGCGGGATCTGGGTCATGGCAAAGAACCACAGGATCACCCCGGCGGTATGCACCGCGCCGCGGCCCGCAAACAGCGCCCAAAGCCGCGGGGTAAGATGCGCCCGGCGCAGGGCTCCGGCCATCGGGATCAGGAAGACCAGCCCCATCAGATAGCGCAGAAAGGCGCTTTCAGCGGGCGGGATGCGGCTGCCAAGATATTTGACCAGCGCCGTAACTGCCACAAAGCAGAGACCGGTGACGACCATCCAGAACACGCCCTTGAGCGGGTTCTGTGCATGTTGGATGGCGGCGGCGGTCTGGCTCATAGGCTGACAGAACACCGGTTCGGGCGGCGGCGCAAGACTTCACATGTGAATTATTTACGGGGTTCGGGCAGCGGGGTGAATTCCTGATCATCGCCGGGGGGCAGATGAAAACGCCCCTGCTGCCAGTCGCCTGCGGCCCAGGCGGATTTCGCGGCCTCGATCCGGTCGCGGGAGGAGGCGACAAAGTTCCACCAGATGTAACGCGGCCCGTTCAGCGTTTCACCGCCCAGCGCCATCAGCCGCGCCCCTTGCGGGCCGGCGGTCACGGTGATCTCATCCCCCGGGCGGAACACCATCATGCGGCCGGCCTCAAATGTTTCACCGGCGATTTCCACTGACCCTTGCGTGACATAGAGCCCCCGGTCCTCGTGATCCGATGGCAGCGGCAGCTTGGCCCCGGCCTGGAGAACCGCATCAGCATAAAAGGTTTCGGAATAAAGGGTTGCAGGCGCCTTTTCACCCCAGGCAGAGCCAAGGATCAGGCGCACAGCTTTGCCCTTGCCCTTGCCCTTGAGCAGCGGCAACGCCTCCTTGCCATGGTGTTCGAAACTGGCGGGTGCATCCTCGTGGCTCTCGGGCAGTGCGATCCAGGTCTGGATGCCGAACAGGCTGCTTGGGCCTGCGCGGGTTGCGGGTGAGGTGCGCTCGGAATGGGTGACGCCCTGGCCTGCCAGCATCCAGTTCACCTCGCCCGGATAGATCATCTGATGGGTGCCCAGGGAATCGCGGTGTTCAAACTCGCCCTGATAGAGGTAAGTGACGGTGCCGAGGCCGATATGCGGATGCGGCCGCACGTCGATGCCCTGCCCGGTCAGGAATTCGGCCGGGCCGGCCTGATCGAAAAAGATGAACGGCCCGACCATCTGGCGGCGCGGCGCGGGCAAGGCGCGGCGGACCTCAAACCCGCCGATGTCGCGGGCGCGCGGGATGATCACCGTTTCAATAGCGTCAAGGCTGCCCGCATCGGGGCATTGCGGTTCCAAAGCCGGGTTCCAGCTCATCCTTCCCTCCTGTTGGCGGCTGCAGGAGAAAGGTAGCGCGTTTCAGCGCAGGCGTTAGGGGGCCTCGCGCACAGGGGCTGTTCGTCACATCAACAGGAGCTTTAGCGCAATCGCCCACATGGTGAGGCCGACAAGGGCGTCCAGCACCTGCCAGGCGCGCGGGCGGGCAAAGACCGGGGCCAGCAGGCTGGCGCCATAGCCGAGCGTGAAGAAGAAGGTGAAGCTGGCGATGGCCTTCGCCCGCGGCGTCCAGGGTTTCGCCGCCGCGCCAGGCCGCGCGCAGCGCGCGGGCGCCGTACCAGATCAGAAAGGCGGCACCGCCCCAGCGCATCGCTTGCTCAAACCACGGAACCGCCAGCGCCACCGAGCCGAAGCCCAAGACCCCTGCGGTGATCAGCAGCGCGTCGGAGCCGGCGCAGGTGAGGCAGATCCAGAACACATGCTGGCGCCGCAGCCCCTGGCGCAGGACAAAGGCGTTCTGGGCGCCGATCGCCATGATCAGGCTCAGGCCAAGGGCAAATCCGGCAAGCAGGCTGGGGGGCATCGTGGTCTCCATCGTTGTGCTGGGGATTTGACTAAGGCCCGCCGTGGCATTAATCCAGTTAAAGAAAATTATGTCAGATTAGAGTTGCTAATGCAGATGGATCCCAGCCAGCTGGCAGCGCTGAGCGCGGTGCTGCGCCTCGGCGCCTTTGAGGCGGCGGCGCATGCGCTGTCGGTGACACCCTCGGCCGTCTCGCAGCGGATCAAGGCCTTGGAGGACCGCATTGGCACTGCGCTGGTGCTGCGCGGCATGCCGTGCACCGGAACCGCGGCGGGACTCAGGATAGCCAAACATGCCGAGGACATCGGCCTCTTGGAGGCGCAGCTGGCGCGTGAATTGTCACTGGAGGCGGACCACGGCCCGGTGCGGCTGCGGATTGCAGTCAATGCCGACAGCCTGGCCAGCTGGTTCATCGAGGCAATGGCTGATGTGGACGGGGTGCTGTTCGATCTGCTGGTGGACGATCAGGACCACAGCGCGGAGTGGCTGAAACGGGGCGAGGTTTCGGCGGCGGTGACCGCCAGTTCCAAGCCCGTGACCGGGTTTGACGCCTATCCGCTGGGCACGCTGAATTACGTGGCAACCGCCAGCCCGGATTATTTGGCGCGGTGGTTCCCGGACGGGATGACCCCCGAGGCGGCATCCCGCGCGCCCTGCCTGATCTTCAACGCAAAAGACAATCTGCAGCGGCTGTGGCTGGAACGGAATGCAGCGCCGGGGCTGTCACCGCCGGCGCATTACCTGCCCTCGACACAAGCCTTCATTGATGCTGCCGCAGCGGGCCTGGGCTGGGGCATGAACCCGCAGGCCATGGTCGCCGGCGACATCCGCAGCGGACGGCTGGTGCCGTTGATTCCGGACACCGCCCTGCCGGTGCCCCTGACCTGGCAGGTTGCGCGGATCATGGCCCCTGCCCTTGCGGAAGTGACCCGCGCAGTGCAGAAATCAGCTAAGATGCATTTGTCGCACGCCGCATGAGGAAGGCCGCCCATGGTTTCAAAAGACGCTCTCAGCTATGATCCGCTGCCCTTGCCGGACCGGGCTGGGTATTCCGACACGGAAATGCAGCAAAAGGCGGCCGGTTTCCTGACCCATATGCAGCGGCGGCACTCGGTGCGGGATTTTACTGATCAGCCGGTGCCGCGGCAGGTGATCGAGACCTGTATCCGCGCCGCCGGAACGGCCCCCTCGGGGGCCAATCACCAGCCCTGGTTCTTCACCGCGATCTCCCGCCCCGACCTGAAGGCGCGGATCCGCGCCGAGGCTGAGGAAGAGGAGAAAAAGTTCTATGCGGGCGGTGCGGGCGATGAATGGATCAAGGCGCTGGAGCCGATCGGCACCAATGCGGACAAACCGCATCTGACCACCGCGCCCTGGCTGATCGTGGTGTTTGCCCAGCGCTGGGGGGAATTCGAGGACGGCAGCCGCTACAAACACTATTACGTGCCGGAAAGCGTCAACATCGCCACGGGTGTCTTGCTGACGGCGCTGCATACCGCGGGCCTGTGCACCCTTACCCACACGCCGAACCCGATGAAGTTCCTGAACAGCGCCCTGGGCCGCCCTGCCGCGGAAAAACCGACGATGATCATTGCCGTGGGCCATCCGGCAGAGAGCGCCACAGTGCCATCTGTTGCCAAGCTGAAAAAACCGCTGGAGGAGATCTCGGCATTTCTGGAGTGACAGCCGCCGCGGGGATCCGGAAAATTCAAACTTTCCGGTCAATTTTCTTGCAAGAAAATTGCACCGTTTGCTGCAGCCGGTGCAGCTGATGCGGCAGCCTGCCTCCCTGCGCCGCAGCCTGGGCCTGCAGGTGCTGCTGCCGCGGGCGGGGGTTGTGCTGGTCTGGCTGGCGCTGAACCAATGGGCCCGCCTGCCGCTGCCGCTGGTCTTTTCCCTGATGGCGGCGGACGGGCTGTTTCTGATCTGGCAGGCCCGTGTCTTTCTGCAAAGCGCCGATGCGCATGTGCGCAGCACCGGGGCGATGGCGCCGGTCTGGGGCGGCTATCTGGTGTTCATGCTGGCCGGCTTTGCCGCGATCGCCCTGTGGTGGGAGGCGCAGCTGATTGCCCGGACGGCGGATGAACCCGCTTATGCCGAACAGCGGCAGCAGGAACGCGAGGCGCTGTACCGGCTGACGGTGTCCGAAGATGGCCGCGTGCTGGTGTTTGACGGCGAGATCACATTCGGGCTGACCGGGCGGATAAACCAGATGGCCGGCCGGCACCCCGGCCTGCAGCAGATTTCCCTGACCGGTCCCGGCGGGCTGATTGCCGAAGCCCGGGGTGCGGCCAGGCTGATCCGGGACCGCGGGCTGGCCACCCGGGCAGAGGGTTTGTGCGCGTCGGCCTGCACGCTGATGTTCACGGCCGGCCACCGGCGCAGCCTGGGGGCCCTCGGGCAATTGGGGTTTCACGGCTATGGCTTGCAGTCCGCCGGCGGCCTGCCGCAGATCGACCTGGAGAAAGAGCAGGAAAAGGACCATGCGTTTTTGCTGGCGCAAGGGGTGAGCGCAGCCTTTGCAGACAGGATATTCGCCATCCCGCACAATCAGATCTGGATACCGGACTCCGCAGCCCTGCGCGCAGGCGGTGTTTTGACCGACTAACGGCCCTGCCGCCGGGCAACCGGGTTTTCCTTGCTGCATCCGCCAATCCCGCCTGGCGTTTCGGCAATCAACCGGGGGACATTCGGACATCAATCGCCTTTTTGCGGCTGCGGGTCTGGGAGTGGGCTTGGCCGCATCACCTGCTATTGCCGGGCTGAAAATCTGCAGCAAAGCAGGGCAAAGCCGAAGCCTGGCCATCGGCTATTCCAGCGTCGGGGACTGGGTTCCCGGAGGCTGTTGGAACATTCCGGCCGGAGCGTGCAAAACGCCGGTCCGCGGCGATTTGAAGACACGCAAGTACTATTCCCGCGCCAATGCATCAGGTCCGGCTCTTGCCAGCGGCGTTTAGACGTTCTGCACCTCGCCTGAACCCTTCGCCATTCACCATTCACGGCGACAGCCAATGCGGCCCGCGCGGAGATGAAACACAGGGCTTTCGCAAGCTGGACGCGGCTGCGCTGCCCCCCTCGGCCTTGCGGCCTCACCCCCGGAGTTTTTGCGACCGGAAAGAATCCGCGGCCCGGTTCGGCTGGTTCGGTTCGGCCGGTCCGGACGTAAAAAGGCCCGCCGGTCCGGCGGGCCTGAAGCGTGAAACGGCAGCCGCGGCTTAGAGCTGCGCCATGACCTCGTCGGAGGCTTCAAAGTTGGTGGTGACGCGCTGCACGTCATCGTCATCTTCCAGCGCATCGACCAGCTTCATCAGCTTTTGCATGCCTTCGAGATCCAGCTCGGTGGTGGTGCCCGGTTTCCAGACCAGCTTGGTGCTCTCGGACTCGCCCAGCTCCGCTTCCAGTGCGCTGGAGACATCGTTGAGGTCGGTGTCGGCACAATAGATGATATGGCCGTCCTCCGAGCTTTCGACATCTTCGGCGCCGGCTTCGATTGCTGCCATCATCACGGTATCGGCGTCGCCGGCAGAGGCCGGATAGGTGACTTCGCCCTTGCGTTCGAACATGAAACCGACCGAGCCGGTCTCGCCCAGGTTGCCGCCATTCTTGGAGAAGGTCGAACGCACGTTGGATGCGGTGCGGTTCTTGTTGTCGGTCATTGCCTCGACGATCACAGCCACGCCGCTGGGGCCATAGCCCTCGTAGCGGATTTCGTCATAGTTTTCGGCGTCGCCGCCCACGGCCTTTTTGATCGCGCGGTCGATCACATCCTTGGGGACGGACTGGCTTTTGGCTTCCTTCACCGCCAGGCGCAGACGCGGGTTCTTGTCGGGATCAGGGTCGCCCATCTTGGCGGCCACTGTGATCTCCTTGGCCAGCTTGGAAAACAGTTTCGACCGCGCCGCGTCCTGACGGCCCTTGCGGTGCTGAATGTTTGCCCATTTTGAATGGCCTGCCATGGTGCGTCCTTGCTGCTGAATATCTGAATTGGCGCCCATATAGCCTTTGTCAGTGCCGGGATTCAAGCACCCTGCCCGCGGCTTGGCCCTTGCTCCGCGGGGTTTCGCGGTTAAGCTGGCGCGATGACAT
>NZ_JAXMOX010000105.1:0-15532 GCF_034669605.1 Leisingera sp. | reverse complement strand
CCACCGGCGGCAAGGCCAACCCCAAAGCGGTCAATGAGCTGATCGCCAAGAAGCTGGGCAGCTGACCGCTGCCAGAACCGGATTTCGAAAGGGCGCCCTGCGGCGCCCTTTTTTGTATCTGAATTGGAGGGGGGGGGGTGACATGCGTGCACCCACTATCCCCCCCCTGTGCAGCGGGTGGTGCCAGATCCCTAAGGTCGGTGCCCGTCCGCGGGCGGGAAACGAAATGCCCGCCCATGGGGGTGGTCGGGCACTGCCCGGCCTATCGTCCGGGCAACCAGATATCAACGTTATACTTGCGTTCTTCGGTTTTGCTTCTACTTATGGGTGATACTTTCTCTCCAGGATTTCCCGGTCATGAAAAACTTGTCAGGATGGATCTTCGGCGCTGCGGTTGCCGGTACGATCAGCTGGTTTGGCTTCGCTCAGATAAATTTCATCGTCTCCAAGTTCTATCATCCAATGTCCTATTACGGCAGCTTCGGTGGCGTTTGGCTGTGGGCCTTTGCCGCATTTGCAGGCGCCGTGCTCATTTTCCAAATCGCGGCTTCCTGGTGCTGGATAGATTTCCGGCGCACCTCTCAGTGGATGGGAACCGCAGTACTCGCCCTTACAGTTTTGACGCATGCGCTGTCCATCCGGATCGACACGGGCCATCGGGAAACATATGTGCTTGATGGCGTGCGCCATCACGTCCCCTGGCAGTACGACCCCTCCACTTGGAATAGTGAAGGCGGCATCACGTTTTTCCGCGTCAAAGTTTCTGCCGACGGGCTTGCCCCACGCTATCCGACGCGCCAAACGGAATATTTGTCACTCACCAAGGCTGTTGCGCCCAATGGCGCCGAGGCAACGTCTGATGATGGATGCGAATTCAAAGAAACTGATGCAACCTGCCGGGCACGGCACAACAGCTTTCTCTATGCGGTTCATGGGAAAGCGAAAGACTTTCCACCAAACCCAGAGGAACTGCTTGGACCTGCGCGGGCCTTGCTGGACAGTTTTGCAAAACTTCCGAGAGGCTAAGCTGATGGAATAGGGCCGTCTCTTGAACAAGCCGCGCCTTGACCCCCTGCCCGCTTCGGCTAAACCTGGCTCCTGAGACAGGAGACGTTCATGCAAGCTTATGAGTACAAAGTTATCCCCGCCCCCGCCAAGGGCACCAAGGCGAAGGGTGTAAAGACCCCGGAGGCACGCTTTGCCAATTCGGTCGAGATCCTGCTGAACGAAATGGCGGCTGACGGCTGGGAATTCCAGCGCGCCGAACTGCTGCCCAGCGAAGAACGCTCCGGGCTTACCGGTTCGACCACCAACTGGCGCAACGTGATGGTGTTCCGCCGCGCCACTGCCGCGGAGCAGGCAGCGGAAACACCGCCCCCAGGCCGCAGAGAACCCGCTGCGCCTTCGGTCGCATTCCACCGTTCCGAACCCCAAGCACCGCCGCTGACAGCCGCGGCCGGCGATCCGGAAGCGCCCCCGGAAGCAAGCCAGGTGCCCGGTGCCGGTGCCGCCAGGATGCAGTCAGATGACGGTGTTGAAGAGCTGAGCCCGGTTGCAGGCATGACCGCCGCGCTGAAAAAACGTGCCGAGCAGAAAGGCGATGGGGAGGGTTGATCCTCCCCTGCGCCCTTATCTCCCGATATCCAGCGCCAGTGCGTGAATGCGGGGCACGATACCACCCAGTGCCTTGTGCACGGCGCGGTGCTGCGCCACCCGGTTCATGCCCTGAAAGGCCTCTGCCCGGATCATCACCGCAAAATGGCTCTCGCCCGATCCATCGTCGCCGGCATGGCCTGCGTGTTTGTGGCTTTCGTTCACCACCTCCAGTGCGCTGGGGGCAAATGCTGCCTGCAGCGCTGCCTCCATCTCTTGCTTCACGTTCATTTTCCGCTCATCCCATCTTTTTTCGACGCGCCCCCTTCAATCTGGCGCCCCTTAGACTAAACTGCTGCCTCCGAGTCGAACAGATGCGTCTAGAAGGTGCGCCCCCATGAGCAAGTCCGATCCCTTTGGCTTTGATATGTCTATCCGCTCAGCCAAGAAAAAGAACCCGCGTGGACGCCGGGCCGCCACTGGCGCGTCCGAAACCTCCGTTCGTGTCTGCGACAAGGACGGCTGCGAGGAAGCCGGCAAGTTCCGCGCCCCCAAGGCGCCGGATGTGCTGGATGATTTCTACTGGTTCTGCCAGGAGCACGTCCGCGAGTACAACAATGGATGGAATTTCTTTGAAGGCACCACCGAGGCTGAGCTGAACGCGCAGCGGTCCAAAGACAAGGTCTGGGAGCGCGAAACCAAGCCGATGAGCGACCCCGAAGCCCGCGCCTGGGCGCGGCTGGGCATCGAGGATCCGCATCAGGTACTGGGTGGAAACGCCACGCAGAACCCCGGCCGCGCCGCCAAGGCAGGCCGCCGCCTGCCCCCCACCGAGCGCCGCGCGGTCGAGATTCTGGAGGCCAAGGACGATTGGACCAAGGCTGATATCCGCAAGGCTTATAAGAAGCTGATCAAGGTGCTGCACCCGGATATCAACGGCGGCGACCGCAGCCAGGAAGAGCAGCTGCAAGAGGTCATGTGGGCCTGGGACCAGATCAAAGACAGCAAAAGCTTCAAATAAGCGGCCGGGATACCGATGCGCGAAGGGCGGCCAGGGGCCGCTCTTTTTTTGCCGGCCTGCGGGGGGCTTGGTCCCCAAAGCATTTCCGCCAGGGCCAGAGGCACAACAGCCATAAGGCAAACCAGTCCGCAGCCAGAGGTTTCCGCCAGCAATGCGGCTGTCTCCACTCCTGCGCTTTCCCGCCTGCTGCCCCAATATCGGCCCGTCCGTTATGGGCGGTCTTTTGCCGAAACTTTAAAATAGACTCTTTATTTCTTTGACGTGTGCCGCCATGACCGGTTACCCAAAGAGGAGCCGGCCGCAGCCTTCCCCCCAATGCTCATCAAGAGCCGGCAAAACGCGCCCCCCGCTGCCCGGCTGGGGGCGCTGTGCATAGGATCGGGCGCTGCCCGCCTTTCCCGACCGTCCTGTCCAGATCCAGAACAATCGCAACCTCAGCCGGTTTGCGGCGCTACTTTCCCTTGCCCTTGCCCGCCAGATCAGGCACCAATCCCGCGAAATGACCCCTGACAGCAGGGAAGAGGGATAAGGATCGACTGCGATGACCGACGGCTTTGTGGATATGGATGCGAAACCGACCGAAACGATTTCGGTCCGCGATGTGTTCGGGATCGACACCGACATGACGGTCAAGAGTTTTGCTGAAGGCTCCGAGCGGGTGCCGGCGGTGGACCACACCTATAAGTTCGATCCGGAAACCACATTGGCCATCCTGGCAGGTTTCAGCCACAACCGCCGGGTGATGATCCAGGGCTACCACGGCACCGGCAAATCGACCCACATCGAACAGGTCGCCGCCCGGCTGAACTGGCCCTCGGTGCGGGTCAACCTCGACAGCCACATCTCGCGGATCGACCTGATCGGCAAGGACGCGATCAAGCTGCGCGACGGCAAGCAGGTCACCGAATTCCACGAAGGCATCCTGCCCTGGGCGCTGCGCAACCCGGTTGCGATCGTGTTCGACGAATATGACGCGGGCCGCGCCGACGTGATGTTTGTGATCCAGCGGGTTCTGGAGCATGACGGCAAGCTGACCCTCTTGGATCAGAACGAGATCATCACCCCGAACCCGTTCTTCCGCCTGTTTGCCACCGCCAACACCGTGGGTCTGGGCGACACCACCGGGCTGTATCACGGCACCCAGCAGATCAACCAGGCCCAGATGGACCGCTGGTCGCTGGTCTCGACCCTGAATTACCTGAGCCATGACGCCGAAAGCGCGATCGTGCTCAGCAAGGCGCCGCATTACAACACCGAGAAGGGCCGCAAGACCATCTCCCAGATGGTGACCGTTGCCGACCTGACCCGCACCGCCTTCATGAACGGCGACCTGTCGACCGTGATGAGCCCGCGGACGGTGATCAACTGGGCCCAGAACGCCGAGATTTTCCGCAACGTCGGCTATGCCTTCCGCCTGTCGTTCCTGAACAAATGCGACGAGCTGGAGCGCCAGACCGTGGCCGAGTTCTACCAGCGCTGCTTTGACGAAGAACTGCCGGAAAGCGCGGCCAGCGTTTCGCTGGGCTAATCTGTGACGTGCCGCTCGGCCGATAGGCCGGGCAGCGCCCGTCCCGCCCTCCGTCAAGCCGGAGGCGTGCTTTCAGCACGACGGGGCGGGCACTCCGCTTCCCTTCCCGCCGGGCCGGGCGCTGCCCTATCCGCAGCTGGCCACTGGACTTTCCCGAAAAGAGGGGGGATGCTCACAAGGGACTAGGTGCGACCATGAAAAAGCCGAACGACAACCCCGCCGATCCATTCAAGAAGGCGTTGGCCGAAGCCACCAAAGTTATGGCCAACGACCCGGAACTGTCGGTCAGTTATACTGTTGACCCCTCGGGGCTCTCGGGCGACTCGATGCGGCTGCCGCAGGTCTCCCGCCGGATGAGCCGCGAGGAGGTGCTGCTGGCCCGCGGCACCGCCGACGCGCTGGCGCTGCGCCACAAGTTCCACGACAACGCCACCCACGCCAAATATGTGCCGCAGGGCGAAATGGCCCGCGACCTCTATGAGGCGATGGAAACCGCCCGCTGCGAGGCGATGGGCGCGCGCCACATGCCCGGCACTGCCTCCAACATCGACGTGAAGATCCGTAACGAGTCGATCCGGCGCGGCTATGATCAGATGAAATCCTCCTCCGAGGCGCCGCTGGCAGCGTCCGCAGGCTATCTGATCCGCCATCTGGCCACCGGGCGCCCGCTGCCCGAAGGCGCGTCGAACATCATGGAATTGTGGCGCGGTTTCATCGAATCCCAGGCCGGCGGCACGCTGGAAGACCTGGACGAAAAGATCGCCGATCAGGCCGAGTTTGCCAAGCTGGCGCGGCAGGTGATTTCCGACCTCGGCTACGGCGACCAGCTGGGCGACGACCCGGATGAACTGGACGACGACACCAATGACGATGCCGAAGACAACGCCGAAGAGCAGGACGATCCGGACAGCAGCGGCCAGGACGATTCCGAGGACGATCAGGCCGACGCCAGCCCCGAGCAGGCCCAGGAGCAGCAGCAGGACGAAAGCCAGGCCCAGGTCTCGATGGACGAGATGGCGGATGACGAGTTCGCCGAAGACACCGAAATGCCCGACGGCGAAGCGCCGCTGGAGCCGCCTGCCCCGCCGCCAGCTTCCGAGGCTGACCCGGACTACAAGGTGTTTCAGGACGCCCATGACGAGGAAATCGCCGCCGAGGATCTGGCCGAACCTGCTGAACTGGAACGCCTGCGCGCCTATCTTGATCAGCAGCTGGAACCGTTGAAAGGCGCGGTTTCCCGCCTTGCCAACAAGCTTCAGCGCCGCCTGCAGGCACAGCAGAACCGGTCGTGGGAGTTTGACCTGGAGGAAGGCACGCTGGACGCCGGCCGCCTGGCCCGCGTTGTCGCCAACCCGACCACCCCGCTCAGCTTTAAGCGCGAGAAGGACACTGAATTCCGCGACACCGTGGTGACGCTGCTGCTCGACAACTCCGGCTCGATGCGCGGCCGCCCGATCTCCATCGCGGCAATCTGCGCCGATGTTCTGGCCCGCACGCTGGAACGCTGCAATGTGAAGGTCGAAGTTCTTGGCTTCACCACCCGTGCGTGGAAAGGCGGCTTGGCCCGCGAGGCTTGGCTGAACGACGGTCGCCCGCAGCAGCCCGGACGCCTCAATGATCTGCGCCACATCATCTACAAGGGCGCCGATGCGCCGATGCGCCGGACCCGTGCCAACCTGGGCCTGATGATGAAAGAGGGCCTGTTGAAGGAAAACATCGACGGCGAGGCGCTGGAATGGGCGCACCGGCGGATGATGGCCCGGCAGGAAGCCCGCAAGATCCTGATGGTGATTTCGGACGGGGCGCCAGTGGATGATTCGACGCTGTCGGTGAACCCGGCGAACTATCTGGAAAAGCACCTGCGCGATGTGATTGCCATGGTGGAGAAGCGGAAACAGGTGGAACTTCTTGCAATCGGCATTGGCCATGATGTGACCCGGTACTACGAACGCGCGGTCACGATCACCGATGTGGAGCAGCTGGCCGGCGCGATGACTGAGCAGCTGGCGGCTCTGTTTGACAGCGACCCGCGCGCCCGCGCCCGGGTCATGGGCATCAAACGCGCCGGCTGACGTCAGCCCTCTCCCTTCAGCCAGGGGCGCCCTCCCGCGCCTTTGGCCTGCATCGAAGATGCCGGCCTCAGTCTTGGGCACAGCCGCGCGCTGACGCGCGCGGCGGCACCCTATGCCCTGAGACCGGGCGGGAGCTGCCGCCTCCCCCGTGCCGCTTGCCCCGCAGCAAACCCGCATCGTCAGGCTTGCCAGCGGCAAGGCGATTTGGGACAAGAAGGCGCGCGCAGCCGTGCCCATTCCTTTACGCCGCCACGGGCATCTGCCCCAAGCCGCTCCGCTCATTCTTCAGGAGAAACACCCATGTTCCAGACTTTCGACGTGACCGCCCGCCCGGAACAGGGCCCGCCCCGGCTGGCTGCCCTGCGCAAGGAACTGGCGGCAGAAGGCCTCGATGGCTTTCTGGTGCCGCGTTCCGACGCGCATCAGGGCGAATACGTGGCACCGCACGACGAACGGCTGGCCTGGCTCACCGGGTTCACCGGCTCGGCCGGCTTCTGTGCAGTACTGCAGGATATCGCCGGCGTGTTCATCGACGGCCGCTACCGCACTCAGGTGAAACGCCAGGTGGCAGCGGATTTCACCCCCGTGCCCTGGCCCGAGATGCAGCTGGCGGACTGGCTGAAGGAACAGCTTCCCGATGGCGGTAAGATCGGGTTTGACCCCTGGCTTCATGCCGCGGGCCAGATCACAACCCTCACCCGCGAATTGGACGGCAGCGGCATCACCCTGGCACAATGCGGCAACCTGGTGGACCGGATCTGGCAAGACCAGCCCGCACCGCCGATGCAGCCGGTTGCCGCACATCCCATTGAGTACGCGGGCGAAAGCGCCGCGGACAAATGCGCCCGCCTTGCCAAGAGTCTGCGGGATGCAGGCCAGGCGGCAGCCGTCATTACCCTGCCTGACAGCATCATGTGGCTGCTGAACATCCGCGGCAGCGATGTGGCGCGCAACCCGGTGGCTCATGGTTTTGCCATTCTCCACAGCGATGCCCGTGTCGACCTGTTCATGGCAGCGGCGAAGCTTGACCGCCTGGACGGCCACTTCGGCAGCTCTGTTTCCGTGCATGACCCCAAAGCCTTCCTCGACGCAACTGCAGCGCTGAACGGCTCAGTCGCCGCGGATTCCGGCACCCTGCCGCAGATCGTGGCGGACGCGCTAGGCGAACGGTTGGTGCCTGCAGGCGATCCCTGCGCCCTGCCCAAAGCCCGCAAAAACCCAGCCGAGATTGAGGGCAGTGCCGCCGCTCACTTGCGCGACGGCGCCGCAATTGCCGAAATGCTTGCCTGGCTCGACGTGCAGACCCCCGGCACGATCACCGAAATCGACGTGGTGAAGAAACTGGAAGCGCTGCGCCGCGAGGACCCCGCCCTGTGCGACATCAGCTTTGAAACCATCGCAGGCACCGGCGAAAACGGCGCCGTGATGCACTACCGGGTGACCGGGGAAACCAACACCACACTGCAGGACGGCCACCTGCTGGTACTGGACAGCGGCGGCCAGTATCTGGATGGCACCACCGACATCACCCGCACCATCGCCATCGGCACGCCGGGAGAGGAAGAGCGCGCTGCCTTTACCCGCGTGCTGCAGGGGATGATCGCCATGTCCCGCCTGCGCTGGCCCAAGGGGCTGGCGGGCCGCGACATCGAATGCATCGGGCGGATACCGCTGTGGCTGGCAGGCCAGGATTTCAACCACGGCCTTGGCCATGGCGTCGGCGCCTACCTCAGCGTGCATGAAGGCCCGCAGCGGCTGGCCCGCACCAGCCATGTGCCGTTTGAACCGGGTATGATCCTGTCGAACGAGCCCGGCTACTACCGCGAGGGCGCCTTTGGTATCCGGATCGAGAACCTTCTGGTGGTTGAACCGGCCCCGGCTCTTGACAGCGGCGATCCGGAGCGCGAGATGCTGTGCTGGCGCACACTCACCTTCGCCCCCTTAGACCGGCGGCTGGTGAACGCCTCCATGCTGACAGCCGACGAGACCTCCTGGCTCGACAGCTATCACCAGGAGGTTCTGGCAAAGATCGGCCCGCAGCTCAGCCCTGCCGCACAGGTGTGGCTTGATGCCGCGACTGCCCCCTTGTGACAGCAGGCTGACACCCGGCTGTTACACAGACTGAACAGAAACAGACGACACGAACGAAGAGAATGGGAAAACACGCATGACCAATATCCGTATCCGCAAGGCCGAAGGCACCTGGGTCGTCCGCTCCGGCGGCGCTGTACTGGGAGAAAGTTCCAATGCTTTGGAACTGACGGAGGGCGATATGGATCCGGTCATCTATTTCCCGCGTGAAGACATCGCCATGGCCTTCCTCGACCGGACCAGCAAATCGACCCATTGCCCGCACAAGGGCGAGGCCAGCTACTTCTCGATCGCCAACAAGTCCTCGGTCACCGAAAACGCGGCCTGGAGCTATGAGCACCCGGCTGAAGCGGCGTCCAAAATCAAGGGCTGCCTGGCATTCGTGCTGAGCGACTCTGTCAAAGTCGAACAAGTCTGAACCTGTTGTCCGGGTTGCGGGGCGGCACCATATCCCGCGCCGCAACCGGGCATCAGGAACAAGTTTTACCGGAAGTAAAAAACGGCCGGCGCCAAGGCACCGGTGTAGCGCATTTGCGATGCAGCAGCTTCCACCGCCTGATACCCGGTGAAGCATTAACGGCCCGGCTCCGCAACTGGGGCCGGCGCAGCTATTTTGTCACAAAGGCCGAAGTTCAGGTCAAAATCGCGCGGCTGAGGTTCCGCCTGGCTTCCTCCAGCGCATCACCTGCACCAAGAATGCCTGTTTCGCGGGCGCATTGGATCGCATAGTTGATCGCTGCTTCCAGCGCTGCCCGTTCATTTGCCTGTTCGTCCGCCTTGTTGTTCGCGCCAGCCTCTTGCGGGCCGGTTTCGAAATTGCACATGTTTTCCTACCGTATGAGTAAGCCTAGCAATAATCCGCTTACAGTGTTGGGTCAGGCGCCGTTTCAGAGCAATAAAATTTTTAACTTAACCTTTACGTGTCACCGATTTCGCACAGATTCCGGCATGAATGCGCAATTTTTCCCGTAACAGCGGGGGGATGCACCGGTCGGGCCGCGGCGATCAGATACCCGATTGCCCGGTTCCGCCTATCTGTGCTCCTCCGCTGCGGTAGCAGCCAAGGCACGGTTGTAAGCCTTCAGCGCATCCACATGATACAGTGCGCCGATGATTTCCTCTGTTCCGCCCTCTTCCATCATTACTGGCAAAAAGGCCGCTTCTGCCCGGTCGAACACCGGCATCGCCGCCTCCAGTGACGCAGAAGCACGGATGCACAGTCCCTCCTCAACCAGCCTTTGACAATCCTCCAGCGACGCACAGCGGCTGTCGCCCATCGGACGCATCACCGCACCGGCGCGGATCAGCGCCAGCAAATAGGCCTGCGGCCCGGCCGCGCAGTGAATGTTCCGGCTCTCCAGCTGGGTCAGGAAAAACGACCGGTGCACCAGCCGCGACGCCAGTGCGGTTGACATCGACACCGAAACCATGACCGCCAGGCCGATCTGCCAGTCGCCGGTCAGCTCGAAAACAATCAGTGTGGTGGAAATCGGCGCTCCCAGTACCGCGGCAGCCACCGCCCCCATGCCGGCAAAGGCATAAAGCGTGTGGGTGCCGGACACATCCGGCAGCACTGCAGTGGCGATCAGGCCAAAGGCCAGCCCGGTCAGCGCCCCGATCATCAGCGAAGGCGAAAACACCCCGCCGCCCATGCGGCCGCCCATGGTGATCGCCACCGCGGCTGTCTTAACCACGGTAAAGACCACCGCCTGGCCCAGCAGCAGCCCGCCGGTCAGCGCCAGCACAGTGGTCTCATAGCCAACACCGATGATGTGCGGGTACCAGACCGCGATGCCCCCAAGGATGGCTCCCGACACCGCCGGGCGCAGCCAGCGCGGCACGCTCAGCCGCTCCTGCACGTTTGTGCCGACCTTCTCGGCAAAGAAAATCGCCCGCATCAGGACCACCGCCACCATCCCGCAGATCAGCCCCAGGATCAGGAAGGCAGGCAGTTCGACGTAGAATTGCAGCGCGCCTGGTGTGACCAGCGTGAATTCAGTGACATCGCCGTATTCCAGCCGGTTGATCACCGTGCCCGCCACCGAGGCAACAACGATCGGCGCAAAGGCATTGATCGAGAAGTGCCGCAGCACCACCTCCATCGCAAACAGCGCCCCGGCGATCGGGGCGTTGAAGCTGGCCGAGACCGCCGCCGCCACCGCGCAGCCCAAAAGGTCGCGCCCGGTGATGCCGTCGGCGTTGATCCGGTTGCTGACCCAGGTGGCGATCACCCCGGCCATATGCACAACCGGCCCCTCGCGGCCCGACGAGCCGCCGGTCGACAGGGTAATCAGCGAGGCCAGCGCCGAAGCGGCGCCTGCGCGCATCTCGACGCGCCCGTCATGCAGTGCTGCGCCCTCGATCACATCGGCCACCGCCCGCACACGCCCGTCCGGGGTGAACCGGTCCAGGATAAGGCCAACCACCAGCCCGCCGCCCGCGGCAATGGCGACCAGCATGTACCAGGGCAGCCCCTGCGCAAAAGAATGCAGGTAATCGACGTCCGGCGCGCCATAGATCCAGGCCTGCAGGGCCGAGATCCCCTTGCGGAAAAACAGCGCCGCAAAACCGGCGGCGATGCCGATCAGCAATGCAATCAGCCAGAACTGGAACTGGCTGGGACCGCGATTGCGCAGCACCCGCCAGATGTCCTTGAGCCCAGCCAGCCACTGCAGGAAAACTGCGGAAATCGATGAACGGATTTCTTGCACCATAATCTGTCAACGGGTCTTTTCATTTTAATAGCCTACACATGGCACAGGCCGGGTAAAGACCCCTCACCCGCAACCGGGGGCCGCCGCGGTGGTCCGTCTGGCTACCCGGCCAGCAGTGCGCGGGCGGCAGCGCGGGCCTCTTCGGTGATGGTATCACCCGACACCATGCGGGCAAGCTCATCTACCCGCTCAGCCTCGGCCAGCGGCACCACCTGCGACAATGTCATGCCGTCCACCACCTGTTTGCGCACCTGCCAGTGATGGCCGCCAAGGGCTGCCACCTGCGGCGAATGGGTCACCACCAGCACCTGTCCGCTGCTGGCAAGGCTGCGCAGGCGGCGGCCCACGGCATCCGCCGTCGCACCGCCGACACCACGGTCGATCTCATCAAAAATCAAGGTTTTACTGGAATCCTCGCCGCGCAGGCAGACCTTCAGCGCCAGCAAAAACCGGCTGAGTTCGCCGCCCGAGGCGATCTTGTTCAAGGCCCCTGCCGGAGCGCCCGGATTGGTCGCCACGGTAAACGCCACCGCGTCGATCCCTTCAGGCCCCGGCGCGCAGCTGGAAATGCGGGTTTCAAACACCGCCCGTTCCATCTTCAGCGGCGCCAGTTCCGCCATCACGGCCTGATCCAGCGCAACAGCACTTTCGCGGCGGGCTGCACTCAGCTGTTCCGCGGCCTGCGCATAGGCGGCCTCGGCGGTCTTCAAGGCGGCTTCCTGATCGGCCAGGTCCTGATCGCCTGCATCCAGCGCCGCCAGCTTACCGCGCAGGGTGTCCGCATAGCCCGCCAGTTCATCCGCCTGCACATCGTGTTTGCGTGCCAGCCCGCGGATGGCAAAAAGCCGTTCCTCACAGTCTTCCAGCTCGCCCGGATTGAACTCCAGATAACCCAGCACCCGGTCGACCCCGTCCTGCGCATCGCCCAGTTCGATCATCGCACGGCTGAGGGCGGCCAATGGCTCCTCCAGCCCGGTGCCGCTTTCCTGGCCTGCAACACCCTCCAGCCAGCGCTGCGCTTCGCCCATGGCAGCCTCGGCGCCTTCGCTTAGCAGCGCATGGGCGCGGGTGATGTCGCCGCGGATGCGCTCGGCCGCCTGCATCTGACGGCGGCGGGTATCCAGCGCCTCGTCCTCGCCCGGTTGCGGCTCCAGCTTATCCAGTTCGCCCACCGCATGGCGCAGGAACTCCTCCTCGGCCCGCACCGCGTCCAGGGCGGCGCGTGTCGCCTCAACGGTCTTGCGCGCCTTGGCCGCCCCGGCCCAAGCCGCCCGCACCGAGGCCAGCAGCCCCTGCACATTGGCATACTGGTCCAGCAGCGCCATATGCCCGCGCGGGTTCAAAAGCCCGCGGTCATCATGCTGGCCGTGCAATTCCACCAGGGTTTCAGACAAGGCCCGCAGCACCTCGCCCGAGCAGCGCCGGTCGTTGACCCAGGCGGTCTTGCGCCCCTCAGCCGTATTTACCCGGCGCAGGATCAGCGTCTCCCCCCCGGGCAGGCCCGCCTCCTCCAGAATGGCATGCGCCGGATGGCCCTCGGCCAGATCGAACTCAGCCAGCACTTCGCCCTGCGCTGCGCCCTGGCGCACCAGTTCGGCCCGCCCGCGCCAGCCCAGCACAAACCCCAGACTGTCGAGCAAAATGGATTTCCCCGCCCCGGTCTCGCCGGTCAGCACATTGAGGCCGGGCTGAAAATTCAGCTCCAGATGATCAATGATCAGGATATCCCGGATATCAAGCGCGCGCAGCATAGCCCCGCCTCCGTGCAGCAGCGGCCGTTACAGCCACTGCCCTTTCACCGTCTGACGATAGATCTGGCTCAGCCAGTTGTTGCCCCGGTCCCGCAGTTTAAGCCCGTTCGAGGTCAGCAGCTTGTAACTGCTGTCGTACCATTCGGTGGACTGGAAGTTATGGCCCAGGATGGCACCCGCCGTCTGCGCCTCGTCGGTCAGCCCCAGCGACAGATAGGCCTCGACCAGCCGGTGCAGCGCCTCGGCTGTGTGGCTGGTGGTCTGGAAGTCCTCGACCACCACCCGGAAGCGGTTGATCGCAGATGTATAATGACCCCGGCGCAGATAATAGCGGCCGATCTCCATTTCCTTACCTGCCAGATGGTCAAACGCCAGGTCGAATTTCAGGATCGCCGAAGTGGCATATTCGCTCTCGGGATAAACCTCGATCACCGTGCGCAGCGCCTGCAGCGCCTGAAAGGTCAGCCCCTGGTCGCGGCCGACCTCGTCGATCTGGTCGTAATAGCTGAGTGCCAGAAGATACTGGGCATAGGCGGCATCTTCATCAGCCGGGTAGAAATCGATGAACCGCTGCGCGGCGGCGCGGCTGTTCTCATAATCCTTGGTGCTGTGAAAGGCAAAGGCCTGCATGATCACCGCTTGTTTGGCCCATTCGGAATAGGGGTACAGGCGCTCGATCTCGGCAAAGTAATAGGCGGCGTCCTTGGGCTGTCTCTGGGCCAGCTCGAATTCACCGCGCTCATAGATCTGCTCGGGTGAGAAAGCCTCCAGAGACTCGCCCCGCTTGACCGCGCCGCCGTCTCCGCCGCAGCCCGCAAGGGCCGCCATCAGAAGGACCGCGCCGAGGGTTTTGGCTCCCGCCCTGATGCCGTTCATAGTGCCTAACCTCACCGTCTTTGACTTACGGGTGTCCGCCCCGGTTATGCCGTCTCTAGCACATCCAAATGGCGTGCAAAACGCCTTTCGCCAATTCCCCGTTCACATGGCAGAGAAAGCGGGCAATGGTCAAGTGCGCCCTGCTGGTCCTGCGCCCGCCTGCCTGCCGATCCTGGAAAGGAAAAGACCCGGGACACGCGCGTCCCGGGCCAGTTTGCCGCTCGTTCCTGGTTTTCTGCCCTATGCCACGCACCGCTGTTCTGCCGGGATTTCCGACCAGATCAGACCTTGCCCTGGCAGCCGCGCGGACATCGCTGCATCGCAGGCAACGGCCCGGACCGCGCCCGGCTCCGCAAACAAGGCACGCAGCAAGGTGTTGGTCAGCGCATGCCCCGCACGCTCGCCAACATACCGCCCCAAGATCGGCCCCCCGGCCAGCGCCAGATCCCCCAGGGCATCCAGCATCTTGTGGCGCACAGGCTCATCCGAATGGCGCAGACCCGCGCCGCTCACAACCCGTTCTCCGTCAAACACAACGGCGTTTTCGCCCGGCACTCCGCCCAGAGCGAGGCCATTGGCCTGCATCGCTTCCACGTCTGCCTGACGGCAGAAGGTGCGGCTGTCGCACAGCTCGCGTGCAAAGCTGCCGTTGCGCATATCCAGAACCTTGCTCTGGCGGCCGATGGCAGCCTCGGCAAAGTCGATATGGAATTCAATGGTCAGCCGGTCGCTGGGCAGCAGGGTGGCGCGGGCGCCGTCCTTCTCCACGGTCACCGGCTTCAGCACCTCATAGGCTGTGGCAGGCACGCCTAGCCGGTGCACGCCGTACTGCATGATGCCGCGCACAAACGGTGCCGAGGAGCCGTCAACGATCGGCACTTCCGGCCCGTCGATTTCGATCAGCGCATTGTGCACGCCGCAACCGGCCAAGGCCGCCATGATGTGTTCCACGGTGGACACGCTGACGCCGGAGGTATTGACCAGACGGGTGCACAGCGGGCTGCGCTCGACCAGATCCCAGCGCGCCGGAATCCGGGTGTTGCCCAATGCAATATCGGTACGCTTGAAGACAATGCCATGCCCCGCCGGAGCCGGGATCAGAACCATGCGTGCAGGCTGGCCGGAATGCAGGCCGGGCCCTTCAAATGCCACCGATGCTTTGAGCGTATTCTGCACTTTGCGCCTCATTCCACTGTTTCCGGCCTCATCCGACCGTGTTGCGACAGAGAGTTAAGGTTTTGCAAAAAAACCTACAACTCAATCTTTGTAACGGTTTGAAACATGGCTGTAACAGATAAGCAAAACACCGCTCAAAACCACTTAAACATCTGCATTTAAAACGTAAAAAGCCGCCCGAAGGCGGCTTTTATAACCAGTTTTGTGATCCGTCAGTTGGCCTGGCGGCGCAGGAAAGCGGGGATTTCGATGCGTTCCTGGTCAAGATCAGGCTGCTGTGCCTGAACCGGCTGCGGCTGGGCTGCGGCGGCCGGGGCCTGCATGGCCGGCTGCTGGCGCACCGCCTGCGGCTGCGGCTTGCCCGCCGGAGCCTCGGTTGTGCCGGTCATCCGGTGGATCAGCGAATTCAAGCCAAAGCGGCGCTGCCCGTCGGGCTGCTGCTGCGCATTCTGCTGCTGTTGCGGCTGCGGCGCCGCCGCGGAAGGGGCCGCTGCCGGGCGCGGCTGCTGCACCCGCTGCGCTGCCGCCTGCAGGCGCTCCAGCGCTTGCGGCGACGGGGTGCCCGGCGCCGGTGCCCGCGGCGCCACAAAGGCGTCAGGCTGCGGCTCGCGTGTTGCAGCCTGCGGGCGGAACTCCGGAACCTGCGGCTGATAGGCCGGCGGCGGCAGACCGTCGCTGTCCACCTGCTCCGGCTCTTCAAAGAGGTCCTC
>NZ_JAXMOX010000104.1:0-15599 GCF_034669605.1 Leisingera sp. | reverse complement strand
TCGGCACCAATGCGGAAATCCTGCTCGGCAACAAGGAAAAGGTTCTGGCCTGTTCGTCCCCCACCGGCCCGGCCTTTGAGGGCGCGCAGATTTCCAGCGGCCAGCGCGCAGCCCCTGGCGCCATTGAGCGGGTCGAAATCAACCCGGAGACCAAAGAACCGCGGTTCCGGGTGATCGGTTCGGAAATCTGGTCGGACGAGGACGGCTTTGCCGAGGCCATCGCCGCCACCGGCATCTCGGGCATCTGCGGATCCGGCATTATCGAAGCGATTGCCGAGATGCGTCTTGCCGGTGTGCTGGACGCCTCCGGCCTGATCGGTTCGGCAGAACAAACCGGCTCGGCCCGCTGTATCCAGGACGGGCGCACCAACGCTTACTTGCTGTGGGACGGCTCGGCCGACGGCGGCCCGACCATTACGGTCACCAACCCGGATATCCGCGCGATCCAGATGGCCAAGGCGGCGCTTTATTCCGGTGCGCGCCTGCTGATGGACAAGTTCGGCGTCGAAACGGTAGACCGGGTGGTTCTGGCTGGTGCCTTTGGCGCGCATATCTCGGCCAAGCACGCGATGGTTCTGGGCATGATCCCCGATTGTGTTTTGGACAAAGTCACCTCTGCCGGCAACGCCGCCGGCACCGGTGCCCGCATTGCACTCCTGAACACGGAAGCGCGCGGCGAGATCGAGGAAACCGTCCGCAACATCGAGAAAATCGAAACCGCCGTAGAGCCCCGCTTCCAGGAGCATTTTGTAAACGCGTCGGCCATTCCGAACTCGGCCGAACCGTTCCCGATCCTGGCCACCGTGGTGACCCTGCCGCAGGTGAACTTCAACACCGGAGGCGGTGATGGAGAAGGCGCTGGCGGAGGCCGCCGCCGCCGCCGCCGCGGCTGATACTTCCGCAGGAAAATACGCTGCAGCGCCTCTTGACCTCATTGGCGCTGCAGCATACTCCTGCATCGCACAGGCGGGTATGATGTAATGGTAGCCTGTCAGCTTCCCAAGCTGAACGCGCGGGTTCGATTCCCGCTACCCGCTCCAAGACGACCGCCTTCCCATCTTTCAGATCGCCAGACCCAATCAGCCGCTTGTGGCCAATGCAGGAAGGGACGACCCTTCCTAGCCTGCGGGAGCGTTTAACCCGGCGCGGTTCTTTACCGGTTTGACGCTCCGCCTCACCCTACGACCCTCCATTTCAAATGCCCCTGCATGCATTCCGCCAGAATTGCCGGCGGCCAGGCGATTTAGTGCTGAAAGTGCCGGGAACACCTGAAAGAAGAAAACAACGGCGTTGGCAACGGACGTGCCGTCAGTCATGACATTTAGAAACGATAATTCCCCGTAAAAGGCAAAACCCTGGCGCTACCTTTACATTGCCCCTTAACCAACAGGGGCAGCGGCCCGCAGGTGACGAATGATTTTTTAACCAGTTGTGCGGGCCGCACCGCCGAAAGAAAACCGCTTTGCCGCTGCAGCGTGCCGAGAGAGATGGCGCATTGCCCATCTTTGTCCAAGTGCCGCTGAAAGCCGTTAACTAACTTCCCGGACGACTGGCTTGGCATACCTCATCTTCTCTACCGTTTAGACAACAGAATCACTTGCCAACGTTCAGTGATTTTACGGACAATGCGCAAGATCCTCTGTTACTGCTGACAAAAACAACCACAAGACATTACCTTTTGACGGTATCTCACGCGTTGGGTGTTGTTGATTATTTGGGTAAATGGGGATGGTTCTGGCGATGCACTCTGCCTGTCACGGCAGAGAAAAATGCATTCTGGAAATGCTAATCTATTGAAAACCGGCTGTGCCAGCACTGTCTTGTTAGTGGCGGGGCGGCAGCTTTTCGCCTGCCAGCCGAGATATCCGTTTTTCCATCGGTCCCGCTTTGCAGCGGCTGGGGTGCTGGTACTGTCAGGGGCCGCCAAAGGCTGTATCGCAGCGCGTCTGCGGGATGCCAGGCGGCTATTGTAACGCTCAGCTAACGGCGGTGCAGGCCAGCAGGGGGCAATATCGCGACCATCAGAATCGCGTCCGCAGACGCGACTGAAAGCCTAGGAGCCGGGTTCGGCGGCATCCTGACCTTTTCTCCGGGTGAAATTTCCAAAACGGTAGAGGTGCGGGTCAGGCACGACAACCTTTCTGAGACCGATGAAAGCTTTGGCATCGAACTGTTTGCCCCCTCCAGCGGCGTGTTCACCGGCAGCTCCGAGGTTCTGCGCAGCGATGCCTTTATCCTTGATGATGACGGCGTGGATTTGGACCCCAGCATCCAGATGACTTCAACTCAGCCTGAGGCCCCGCTCAAGGCAGCCGGTTTGCAATCATTGATATAACCCTGTGCGCCCTTTTTCCGCAGCGCAGAGAAGTCTGCTGCACCACCAAAGACAACGCCAAGGCCGGGCAAGACTACGTGGAAACCAAAGGGGCATTAACCTTTGCACCAAGTCAGACCACGGCCGCTGTCAATGTGGAACTGCTGCCGTATTATCCGGCTGAAGGAACTGAATCCTTCTCAATTGGGCTGAAGCAAGGCGGCTTTCCGCCCGGATTGAACGTGACCAGCTGCATCACCGCCAAAGGCCCAGACCCTAGACGACGACATCAGGGGAACACGCAAAAAGGACGAAATCGGCGGCGCGGGCGAGGTCAGCTTAGATACCGCCCGTTCACTTTTGGAAATCAACCTGGTCGGGGATCCGGCTGCTGAAATGAGAATTGATTTCGATGGTCTGGATGTGTTCGGTGCACGGGATCTGATATTCTGAATGCGGCGGCAGTTCGAGCCGCTTGCACACGCTGAAAGTTGCACCGCCAAAATGGCCTTACCGCATTCAAGCCAATACCGCGTGATTTCGAAATTTGTGCTAGCCTGACGCTGCGCGTCTGCGCGGTGCAGGCGGGCAGTTTCGAGAGGGTACCAGTATGACACGGCATTTTTTGTCAATGGCACTATTTTGCGCCTTCAACGCAGGAAACGGAATTGCGGGCACGTCCTGGGATCAGTCAGGCACTGGAACGGGTATCTCAACCAGCTCTGTCACTGAAATCGCCGAAGGGCACATGGTGATGCAAATCAGCAGTTCCTATGAGAATGTGGAAATGGCAGATGCCGGCCATCCGATGAACGGTGCGGCAGGGCCATGTTTCGGAGCGGTCGAAGTTGCGTCCGGGAACGTTGGCGGCGGTGGCATTTGCGCCTTCACCGACAGCGCCGGTGACAAGGTCGTGCTGCATTGGACCGCTGAGGCGATGGATCCGTCCGGTGCCCTGACCGGCAGCTGGAAACTGACTGGCGGCACCGGGCACTGGTCTGATGCTGAAGGCGGCGGCGGCTTCTCCTCATTGACAGATCCGGAAACCGGGAAATTCGTCAACACCATTACCAGCAGTGTGACAATGCCCTGAACTGACGCCAGGGCTTGCCCGGGCCGGCCTGCACATAGGCCTGCCTCAGGCTTTGAACTTGCGCACGAAGTCCAGCAGGGCCCGGGTGGACCCGTCCTTTTCCGCATCACCGTTCGCTCTCGACAGAAGCGGCAACAGGGAGTTTGCCAGCTCCTTGCCCAGCTCCACACCCCATTGATCGAAAGAGTTGATGCCAAGAATCACGCCTTCGACGAACACCCGGTGTTCATAAAGCGCAATTATCTGGCCCAGCACATAAGGTGTCAGCTGCGGATAGATCAGCGTGGTCGACGGCCGGTTGCCCGGGAAAACCCGGTGGCGCGCCTGGCGCTCCAGTTCGGTGCCCGTATACCCGGCGGCCCGCATCAGCGCACAGGCATCATCCAGGCTGCGTCCGCGCATTAAAGCTTCGGATTGGGCCAGGCAGTTTACCACCAGCAACCGGTGATGCTGCTCCAGCTCCGGCTCATGCCCATTGGCTGCAACCAGAAATTCCGCAGGCACGACGGAGGTGCCCTGATGCAGCAGCTGATAAAAGGCATGCTGCCCGTTGGTGCCCGGCTCGCCCCATACGACCGGTCCTGACAGGTGGGGCAAAGGCGAACCGTCCATCGCTACAGATTTACCGTTTGATTCCATTTCCAGCTGTTGCAGATAGGCCGGCAGGCGCCGCAGCCGCTGGTCGTAAGGCAGCACGGCGCGGGTCGGATAGCCGCAAACCTGATTGTGCCAAACTCCGGTCAAGGCCAGCATCACCGGCATGGTCTGTTTCCAAGGCGCTGTCCGGAAATGAGTATCCATCGACTTACCGCCTGCCAGGAACGCCTGGAAATGATCCGGGCCGACCGCCAGCATCAAGCTCAGCCCGATCGGGCCCCAAACCGAGTAACGTCCGCCAACCCAGTCCTCAAATCCGAACACATGTTCCCGCGGAATTCCGAAAGCCGCGGTTTCCTCCTCGGATGTCGACAGCGCCAGGAACTGGCGCGCAGGTTTACCACCGCCGGACTCGACCCAGCGCCGTGCGGTCGCGGCATTGGTCATTGTTTCAACCGTGGTAAAAGTTTTGGAGGCGACAATCACCAAAGTTGTTTTTGGATCAATCCGTTGCAGAATATCGTGAATGTGAGCGCCGTCGACGTTGGACACGAAATGGCACCGCGGCCCGTCGTGATACGGTGCCAGCGCCAGCGCCGCCATGACCGGCCCCAGGTCAGAACCGCCAATGCCGATGTTCACAACATCGGTAAAGGGGCCGCCGGGGCCTGCCAGTTCGCCCGAACGCACACGCCGTGCCAAACGCTCCATCCGCCCAAGCGTCGCGCGCAGAGGTGCGCGGATGTCCTCTCCGTCAACAATCAACTCAGGACCGTCGGGGTCCCGCAGCGCTGTATGCAGCACAGCACGCTGCTCAGTTTCATTGACCTTTCCGCCTTCAAACATGGCTTCACGCCGCCCGGCTACATTCTGCCGGTTGCACAATTCTATCAGCCCGGCGCGCACCGCGGCAGTGATCTGTGTCTTGGAGTAGTCGAACAGAAGTGTCTCAAACCGCACGCTGAACATGTCAGCGCGGTTCGGGTCGTCTTCAAACAACTCGGAAATACTCTCACCGCATTGCTGGGAACGCAGCGATTTCAAGTCCTTGAACATATTAATCTTTCCTGAATTCAAGGCGCCCAATGGACGGTCACCTCGGACATTACGGCCTGGACCGGCGCAGTTTCCGGCGGCAATGCCATTGCCTGCTCAAGCGCCCGCCGTTTGGCGTCGCCAAAAATCACCAAATGTTTGGCTATGGCGGAATCCAGCACCCGTGCTGTCAGGCTGATGCGTGCCTCAGGCTGGCAGTCCGGTCGCATGACGATAAGAGCAGGCGCATCCGCAGCCAGCGCGGCCTCGATTCCATCGGCGCCGGGAAACAGCGAGGCGGTGTGCATGTCCTCACCCATGCCCAACAGCAGGACGGACAGCGGCAGTTGCTGCACAACCTGGGCATCCAATCCCGCCAGCACCTCTTCGGGCTGCCCCTCCGGCACATAAAACGGCAGCAATTGCGCCGCAGCCGCCCGGTTTTGCAGCAGCCGAGCGCGGATCATCCTGGCATTGGAACGCGCGTTGTCTGCAGGCACCCAGCGCTCGTCAGTGGCCATCACGTGTACCCGGCCCCACTCAATATCGGCGGCGCAAAGGGCGTCGAAGATCAACCCCGGGGTGGTGCCGCCGGGCACCGCAAAAGAGGCCCCTTCATGGGAGAGCAGATGGGTTTTCAGATCGCCGGCAATTTCATTTGCGACTTCGATCGCAAGCATGTCCTGATCAGGGTGTTCGTTGAATTTCATGGGTTTATCCCTCTCCATTCACGCCCATCGCGGCGCATCAGCAAATCGGCATCGCCAGGTCCGGTGCTGCCGCTCTCATAGGGTTTAGGCACATCGCCGCGGGACTTCCAGCCCGCAATCAGCGGATCCGTCCAGGCCCAGGCCGCCTCAACCTCGTCCCCCCTCATAAACAGCGTCTGGTTGCCGCGCACAACATCCATGATCAGCCGTTCATAAGCATCAGGCGGATCGCCGCCTTCAGGCCCCAGCGCCTCTGCAAAGCTCATGTCCAGCGGCACGTCGACCAGGCGCATTCCGCCCTGCCCCGGTTCTTTGATTGTCACGCTCAGTGTGATGCCTTCATTGGGCTGCAGGCGGATCTTCAGGTGGTTGGCATGGCGCCCGGCCTCGGCCCCGAAAATAGAATGCGGCGCGTCCTTGAACATCACGTTTATCACCGAGGACCGGTTCACCAGCCGCTTGCCGGTGCGCAGATAAAACGGCGTGCCCGCCCACCGCCAATTACTGATATGCGCCTTCAGCGCGACATAACTTTCGGTGCTGCTGCGCGGATTGCAGACCAGCCCACGGTAGGAGGGATGCGGATCTGACGGGTCAAGCCGCGCCTGATACTGGCCGCGCACGATGTGGTGCGGCTCTACCGGATCCAGCGCGCGGATCACTTTCAGTTTTTCGTCGCGTACCGCGTCGGGGTCAAACTTGGCCGGCGGTTCCATTGCGATCAGGCACAGCAACTGCATCAGGTGGTTCTGCATCATGTCGCGCATGGCGCCGGCCCGCTCATAGTACTCCTCGCGCCCTTCGACGCCGACCGTTTCCGCCACAGTGATCTGGATGTGATCGACATACTGGCTGTTCCACAACGGCTCGAACAACATGTTGCCAAAGCGGACAGCCATCAGGTTCTGAACCGTTTCCTTGCCCAGATAATGGTCGATCCGGTAGATCTGGCTTTCATCGAAATGGCTGGCAAGCGTCCGGTTCAACTCCTGCGCAGAGGCCAAGTCCCGGCCGAACGGCTTTTCCACAACAATCCGCGTATCGGCATTGGCCAGCCCATGGCCGTGCAGCCGCTCTGCGAGCGGCCCGAACAGACCCGGCCCCACCGAGAAATAGAACATGCGGACCGGCGCCTCACCGGCCGGCCGCAACTGGCGGCTCAACTCCTGCCAGCCCGCCTCCCCAAGCGCGTCCAGCGCGATATAACTGACCCGCTCGAGAAAAGCCTCAAGCGCCCCGCCGCCGCACGCCTTGGTGCCTGCGTGCGCGCGCACCGCTTCGGCCACGATTGTGCGGTATTCGGCATTGGACAAACCGGCGCGCGCGGCCCCGATGATCCGCTCCGCCCCTGTCAGCTGGCCAGCGCAATGACGGCGGAACAGGGCCGGCAAGATCTTACGCTGCGCAAGATCGCCAGTGCCGCCAAAAATCACCAGGTCAAACGGGTCGACCGGTATCACACGCGAAACCATTCTTATTCTTCCTGTCTAACTGTCTAAGCCGGTGCAGGCGCAGCACACTGCCGCTCACATCCCTGTCATGTGCCCGCCCGGCTGCTTTCAATTCCGGCACAGTATAAGGTAGCTTGCCGCGAAAGGAACTGCCCCAAAGGACATCCGCATGAAAGACCTGCAAAAACCCGTTGCGAACCTAGGCAAGTTTCAAGACGCCTTTGTGACGGCAAATGGTCAGACGCGCGCTTCGGTGCCGCTCAGCAATCCGGAGACCCTTTGGTTCAACACCGGCACACTGTGCAATATCGAATGCACAAACTGCTATATTCTCAGCTCTCCCGCCAATGACGCGCTGGTCTATCTGACCGAGGCCGAAGTGCAAATCTTTCTCAGCCAGATCGGGGACCGCAACTGGCCAATCCGGGAAATCGGCTTTACCGGCGGCGAGCCGTTCATGAACCCCGGGATGATTGACATGGCCCGGGCGGCGCTGGAACGCGGGTTTGACGTACTGATCCTGACCAATGCCATGCGCCCGATGATGCGCAAGACAGTGCAGGCCGGATTGCTGGCCCTGCGGGAGGCGTTCGGGGACAAACTGACACTGCGTATCTCGGTCGATCATCACTGTGAGGCACTGCACGACAAGGAACGCGGCACCGGCAGCTTTGCCAAAACCATCCAAGGCATGGAGTGGCTGCGCGATAATGGCGTCCAGATGACTGTGGCCGGCCGCACCCTATGGGACGAAAGCGAGGCGGACGCCCGGGACGGCTATGCGGCGCTGTTTGCCGCGCATGGCTTTGCCATTGATGCGTACAACCCGGGTCAGACCATCTTGTTCCCGGAAATGGACGAAACCGTGGAAGTGCCCGAAATCACCTCCGACTGCTGGAGCATCCTGGGAAAATCCCCTGACAGCGTCATGTGCGCCTCGTCCCGCATGGTCGTCAAACGCAAAGGGGCCAAGTCGCCCGCAGTGCTGGCCTGCACGCTGCTGCCCTATGCGCCGGAGTTCGAGATGGGCGAAACCCTTGCCGAAGCAGAACGCCCGGTGCAGCTGAACCATCCGCACTGCGCAAAGTTCTGCGTTCTGGGAGGCGCCAGCTGCTCCGCTTAGCGCCCCCTCCTTCGGGCTGGTTTCAGTAGTCCCAGCTGCCCACAGTGAAATTGCCGGCTGTCAATTCAACATCCGTTGAGAACTCGACCAGGACGTTGCTGCCGTAATAAAGCCTGTCCGCGTCGTTATCCATAAACAGCCGGTCTTCTTCCGAAGCCTCCCATTCCTCCCGGTCGAACAGAACGTCTGTGTCCCGCGGAACCGTTCGGCGGGCTTCTTCGCGGTCAAACACAAACACATCCTTTGCAGCGGAAAAATCTTCGACGACTGCAACGGTGGAATAGGCATCCAATTCCACAAACAGACGATCCTTGCCGCCGCCCGTCCTGATCGTATCCGCAGCGTTCGAAAAGCTGCCGGTCAGCACATAGATGTCATCCGACCCGCCGCCAGCATTCAGATATTCCGAATGCATGCCTTCCAGAACGACTGTGTCAGCACCTTTGCCGGTATTGATGACCGCGTCCAGCCCGCCCGGCGAGGTGACTGTCGAACCGTTGATGACAACTATGTCTTTCCCTTTGCCGGTTTTCACTTCGATGTCTGCGGTAACGCCCCAATTGCCGTTGAACTCGAAATAATCCTTGCCGCTGCCTGTGTTTACTTTCAGGTCGTTCACGTTGGCGTTCGCGGTGTACAGAACACTGTCCGCGCCCGCGAATGTGTTGACACGGATGCTGTTTTCATTCGCGTCAGCCTGCTGAAAGATATTCAGCGTGTCGTCCTTCATCCCGCTCCCGATCGTGAAGTCGCCATCTTCCGTGTTTCCGTAAAGAAACATGTCATAAAACCAATGTTCAACCGAAATAACGCTGGTTTCTATAGTATCCAGATCCAGAGTGGAGCCGCCTGACATGACTGCAGATACTTGCGATTTTACAGTGTCGTAACCGCTGCCGCCATCAAAGCTGAGCTGACTGTACCTAGTGAGATTGTCACTTTCGGTGGTCACGCTGAAACTCAATAGATCGAGCGTGTCATCGCCGCTGCCGCCAAAGAAACGGTCGGTCAGATCCGGAATATCAACCCCATCCGGATCGTGACTGTACAGCGTGAAATAATCGTCGCCGCCCCGCCCGTAAAAACTCTCCCGGATCGTCGAGGACGCCGCATAGAAGTTTCCAAACTGGTTTCCAAAAAAATTCTTGCGCATAAATACCTGCCTGATTTCAGTGCGCCCCGGGGTCGGTACGGGAATGCCGGGGACCGGCCCCCGGCCGGGAGCTTCAAACACGCATAGGGTTAAGACGAACCCTCCATACACGCAACGGCAAAGAAAGCCCTACGGCCTTGTAATCAGGTTAAAATGCCAGCTTGCTCAATGCAGCTGAAACTCTCCAACCACGTTACGCCATTCTCCCGGGCCAATCATCTTGCGGTGATTGAAGCGGACTGAATGCAGCGGGCCGTCAATTTCCCGTTGCCAGAACTCAATAAATTCAAACAACCGCGGATGATCCGGGGCAAGGTCGTACTCCTGCCACACAAAGGTGTTCAGAACGTGGATGTAATCGGGCATACAATAGGTGAACTCCGCCGTGGTCAGCCCGTATCCTTTCAGCATCAGCTCGGTCTCAGTGGTCGCCATTTACAGCCTCCAAAAATTGCCCCCTCTTACTGATGCTAGGTTTCTATTCGTTAATTTCCCCAAAAACAGTGTGTTACCGCCACGTGAACGGCCTGTTTCCAGCTTTCCCGGCTGTTTGCTTGCGCCCCATATACGGTATCTGATAGGGTGCGAACACAATATATAGAGCCAGAAGAAAGAGCGGGCAGCCAACGTGAGCGATACGCCGGAAACTCCTGAAAATATGGACGAAAACCTGCCGGAACGGCCAGCATATGACGGCCCCACGGTATCCATTGAATCCGAAATGCGCACGTCCTACCTGGACTATGCGATGTCGGTCATCGTCAGCCGTGCCATCCCGGACCTGCGGGACGGGCTGAAACCGGTTCACCGGCGCATTCTTTATGCAATGCACGAATCCGGCAACACCCATGACAAGTCCTACCGCAAGTCGGCCCGCCCGGTCGGCGACGTGATGGGTAAATACCACCCGCACGGCGACAGCGCGATCTATGATGCGCTGGTGCGGATGGCGCAGGACTTCTCGATGTCGCTGCCGCTGCTGGACGGCCAGGGCAACTTCGGTTCCATGGATGGCGACAACCCGGCGGCCATGCGCTACACCGAAGTGCGCATGGACAAACCTGCCGCGGCGCTGCTGGCGGACATTGAAAAAGAAACCGTCGATTTCCAGGACAACTATGACGGCAAGGACCGCGAGCCGACGGTTCTGCCGGCCCGGTTTCCGAATATGCTGGTCAATGGTGCGGGCGGTATTGCGGTCGGCATGGCTACCAATATCCCGCCACACAACCTGGGCGAAGTCGTCGATGCCACACTGGCGCTGATCGACGAACCGGACCTGACCAGCGAACAGCTGATCGAATACGTGCCCGGCCCGGACTTTCCGACCGGCGGTGTGATGCTGGGACGCTCCGGTGCGCGCAAGGCCTATCTGGAGGGCCGCGGCAGTGTGGTCATCCGTGCGAAGACCCGCACCGAAGAAATCAGAAAAGACCGCTATGCCATTATTGTGGACGAAATTCCCTATCAGGTGAACAAGGCTGCGATGATCGAAAAGATCGCCGAGCAGGTCCGCGAAAAGAAGATCGAAGGCGTCGCCCACGTGCAGGACGAATCCGACCGTAACGGCGTGCGCGTGGTGATCGAGCTGAAGCGGGACGCAACACCCGAAGTGGTGCTGAACCAGCTGTACCGCTTTACCCCGATGCAGACCTACTTCGGCTGCAACATGCTGGCACTGAACGGCGGCCGGCCGGAACAGCTGACGCTGCGCCGGTTCCTGACCTCCTTCATCGATTTCCGCGAAGACGTGGTAGCACGCCGCACGGCGCATCTTCTGCGCAAGGCCCGTGAACGCAGCCACATCCTGTGCGGCTTGGCGGTTGCGGTCACCAATATTGATGAAATTGTCAACACAATCCGGCAATCTGCCGATGCGGCTGAGGCGCGCGAAAAGCTGATGACCCGGCGCTGGCCGGCGCAGCCGATCCTGGAATACATCGCGCTGATTGATGATCCGACCCATACAGCCAACGAAGACGGCACCTACAACCTGTCGGAGACCCAGGCCCGCGCGATTCTGGAACTTCGGTTGCAGCGTCTGACCCAGATCGGCGTCAAAGAGGTCACAGACGAGCTGGAAGAGCTGGCCCGCAAGATCAAGGAATACCTTGAAATCCTGTCCTCGCGCGAACGCATCATGGGCATCATCGGCGACGAGCTGCGCGAAGTGCGCGACAACTTTGCCGTACCGCGCCGCACCGAGATCGTCGACTGGTCCGGTGACATGGAGGACGAAGACCTGATCGAGCGCGAGGACATGGTGGTGACCGTGACCTCGGGCGGCTATATCAAACGTACTCCGCTGGCCGACTTCCGCTCGCAGAAACGCGGCGGCAAGGGGGTATCGGGCATGCAGACCAAAGAAGAGGATGTGATCACCACCCTCTTTGTCGCCAATACCCATACCCAGCTGCTGTTTTTCACCACCGATGGCATGGTCTACAAGCTCAAGACCTGGCGCCTGCCGCAATCCGGGCGCACCGGAAAGGGCAAGGCCATCGTCAACATCCTGCCGATCCCGGCCGGCGTTTCCATTGCCGCGATCATGCCGGGCGATGTGCCGGATGAAGAATGGGAGAACCTGCAGGTGGTGTTTGCCACCAGCGGCGGCGACGTGCGCCGCAACCGGCTGTCAGATTTCACCAACGTCCGCCGCAATGGCAAGATCGCGATGAAGCTGCCCGAGGACGGATCGGTTCAGTTGGTGAATGTCCGTATCTGCTCGGAAGACGATGACGTGATGCTGTTCACCGACTCGGGCCGCGCGATCCGGTTCCGCTCCACTGATGTGCGCGTCTTCAACTCGCGCGAATCCACCGGTGTGCGCGGCATCAGGCTGAGCGGCGAGGACCGGGTGGTTTCCATGTCCGTGATCCGGCACTCAAAATACACGCCGGAACAGCGTACCGCCTACCTCAAGATGCGCCGCGCCATGGCCGGTTTGACCGACGATGCCGAAACCGCTGACGAGGATGCGGTCGAGGATCCGGATTTCTCGACCGAGCTTTACGCGGAAATGTCGGCAGCGGAAAACCTGATCCTGACGATCACCACCGGTGGTTCGGGCAAGCTGTCCTCCTCGCATGACTATCCGGTGCGCGGCCGTGGCGGAATGGGTGTCACCGCGATGGACAAAGCAATGCGCGGCGGCGAAATCGTGGCCTCCTTCCCGGTCGAAATGGATGACCAGATCATGCTGGCGACATCCAAGGGCCAGTCGATCCGGGTTCCGGTGGACGGGATTTCCTTCCGCTCGCGCTCGGCCGGCGGTGTCCGGGTGTTCAACACCGGCAAGGGCGAAGAAGTGGTATCAGTAGCCTGGATTGCCGAGAACGGCGAAGAGGAAGAAGGCGGCGGAGAGGAATAAGCCCCTTTCGCATGGACAGATTGAACGCCGTCCCGTTGCCGGGGCGGCGTTCGCATTGTTAACGGCCCCCTAACGGATGTTAGTTATTCTTATGGTCAAGTTCTCATTTTCTCATGAAGGAAATACCCCAATGAACTTGTACCACTGCTCCATCGACCTTCACCACGAAGCCAAGGCGCTGAACTTTGCCAGCGCCGTCGATCAATGGATGGGCTACCTGCAGGAACGCGGCGTGGTTCAGGGCTGGCGGCTTCTGCGCCGCAAGCTTGACATGGCCAGCGACAACTGCCGCGACTTCCTGCTGGAAATCGAATTCCGGGACATGACCCAGCTGGATCAGGCCTTCCGGGTTCTGGGCGAACATGACGAGGAGGTGGAGAAGCTCTACTCCCATGTCAGAGCATTGATCGCCACCGCCGACATCGGCCTCTACCGTCCCTTCCCGGATCCGGAACGGGCCGAACGGATGGCGCTGATCTGACGGCTGACGCCTCAGGTCAGGGTGGTTCCCAGAACAAAGCTGGCAAAGATAAGATAGGCTACGGCTGTATGCATCGGATTACTCTCTCAACTCACACCCCTATGAGACCCCGAGAATACTATTAAAATGCGTCATTTCCGGGGCAGCGGAATTTCCGCTGCCGCCAGAAGGTCTTAGCCGTGCTTTGATGCCGATTCAGAGATCGTACAGCAGGCTGAACTTCTCTTCGAGATAAGCCATCAGCGGCGCGTGGCCGGGCTCCATGCCAGACGCATGCACGATGGTATCGCGCGGGCTGCGCAGGCCGCCGTGCTGCTGCAGGTTTTCTTTCAGCCAGACGGTTGCGCCGCTGGTGTCGCCTTCGGCCAGCTGCGCATCCAGCCCCGGAACATCCCGGCGCAGCGCCTGGTACAGGCAGCCGGCATAGACGTTGCCCAGCGAATAGGTCGGGAAATAGCCAAACAGCCCCACCGACCAATGCACATCCTGCAGGCAGCCGTTCGAGGGTTTGTCGACAGCATAGCCGAAATCCGCCTCAAAACGGTCGTTCCAGGCACCCTCAAGATCCTTCACAGCCAGCTCACCGCTCATCAGCGCGCGCTCCAGGCCGAACCGCAGCATGATATGCAGGTTATACTGCAATTCATCCGCCTCGGTGCGGATATAGCCCTTATGCACAGCGTTCGCCGTGGCATAGAATCCATCCGTATCAACAATGCCAAAATCGCCAAAAGCGTCTTTCATTTCCTCAAACAGCCAACCGGTGAACGCGCGGCTGCGGCCGATCTGGTTTTCATAGATCCGGCTTTGGCTTTCATGCACGCCCATCGACACCCCGCTGCCCAGCGGGGTCAGCAGGTAATCGCGGCTGATGTTCTGCTCATAGGCGCCGTGGCCGACCTCGTGGATGGTCGAATAGAAGCAGTTGAACGGGTCGGTCTCGCTGGTCCGGGTGGTGATCCGCACATCCAGACCCGAGCCTGAGCTGAATGGATGCACAGCCTTGTCCACCCGCCCGTGCGCCATGTCATAGCCGAATACCTTGGCCAATTTGCGGGTCAGTTTCATTTGGGCCGCTTCGTCAAAAGTGCCTTGCAGCATTTTCGGCGCGGGCTTCTCCAGCACTTTGGCGCGCAACTCCACCAGACCGGGGCGCATGGCGTCGAAAATTTCGGCGATCCCTGCCCCGGTCATGCCGTGCTCGTAATCCTCGACCATCGCGTCATAGACGTTACCGCCCTCCGCCAGCGCCAGACCTTCCTCGCGCTTCAGCGCAACGACTTCCTCCAGCACCGGAACAAAGGCAGCGACATCCTCGTCCGCGCGCGCAGCGGCCCATTTGCCTTGCGCTTCGGAAGTGACTTGCGCGATTTTCTTGGCCAGATCAGCGGGCACCTTGACTGTGCGCTCATAGCTTCGGCGGATCTCGCGCAGCTGGGCCTCGCCCGCCTCATTCGGCGCCACCGCCTGCTGCAGCCACTCAGCCACCCGCGGATCGGACCGGCGGGCGTGCAGCACAGCCTCGATCGCGGCCATCTCCTCGCCCCGTTGCGGCGCCGCGCCGCGTGGCATCACGGTTTCCTGATCCCAGCCCAGCCGGCCCGCAATCTGCCCCAGAGCTTGCGTGTCGCGCTGGAAGGCCATCAGTTCGTCAAATGCGCTCATTGGGTCAATGGTCCTTGATCGAAGTTGCAATCGGATAGGCAGACAGGAAACGGGCGCGCAGGATCAGCACCCAGAGGCCGATTGCGATCAGCTGATGGGTGATCGCGGCGTGCAGCGGTGCGGCATATAGAACGGTAATGATCCCCAGCAGAACCTGCAGGGACAGCGCCGCAAAAACTGCATTAAAGGCAAAGCGGGTTCGGCCGTGGGCACTTCCCCGTCCGCGCAGCCAGGTCACTGCGCCAAAGGCAAACAGCAGATAGCCTGCCAGCCGGTGAATGAATTGCACCAGGCCCGGGTTTTCAAAGAAGTTCTTCCAGACCGGCTCGATCATGAAGGGGTTCGGCGGGATCACCTGACCGCCCATCAGCGGCCAATCGGTATAAGAGCGGCCCGCATCGATCCCCGCCACCAGCGCGCCCAGCAGGATCTGCAGGAATGCGAAATGCATGAGACCGGTCGAGAGGCTGAACAGCTTGGCCTCCTTGGCACGGCGCGCCTGCATCAGCTCACGTTCTTCGCGGCCCAGCATCATAATGTACCAGGCAATGAAGCCAAGGATCACAAACGCCAGCCCCAAATGCACAGCCAACCGGTAGGAGGCGAC
>NZ_JAXMOX010000103.1:0-15691 GCF_034669605.1 Leisingera sp. | reverse complement strand
CTAATTCACGGTTCCAGAATCACGCTCTACATTGTTGGGCTCGTCGCCCTCATTGCGCCCACCCTAGGCCTTCTGGTTGGCGGGTTGGCGGGCTACGCGGGCTCCTGGCCTGATGCGGTGCTGATGCGTGTTACCGATGTTTTCCTTGCGTTTCCCCGGCTGGTTCTTGCACTGGCGTTCGTCGCCGCGCTTGGCCCCGGCATCGAAAATGCGGTGCTTGCAATCGCTATAACCGCATGGCCGCCATATGCGCGAATTGCGCGCGCCGAAACCCTGACCGTTCGCAATTCGGACTTTATCTCCGCAATAAAACTGCAAGGCGCGTCGCACATTCGCATTCTGTACGGGCACATCATTCCGCTTTGTTTGCCCAGTGTTCTTATCCGGACCACTTTGGATATGGCCGGCATCATCATTACGGCGGCCGGATTGGGGTTCCTGGGCCTCGGCGCCCGACCGCCAATACCGGAATGGGGCGCAATGATATCCAGTGGCCGCGCCTTTATTTTCGACCATTGGTGGGTCGCGGGCATGCCGGGTCTCGCCATCTTACTTGTCAGCCTGGGGTTTAATCTCTTCGGAGATGGGCTGCGGGACGCACTTGATCCGAGGGCAGCAAAATGAACTCACCTTTAGTCAAAGTAGACGGGCTTACCGTAGGCTTCCCCAAAAAAGGGGGTGTTATCAATGTCGTCCGGAATATCAGCTTTTCCATCGGTCGCGAGAAAGTCGGCATTGTTGGCGAGTCCGGTTCGGGCAAAACCATGACTGGCCGTGCGTTGCTTGGGCTCATCCGGCCGCCAGGTGTGGTCACGGCACGCGAGCTTCGCTTTGGTGATATTGATTTGCAGAACGCAAGCGAGAAGGTCCGCCGATCGCTACGCGGGAACCGGATCGGCATGATCATGCAGGACCCCAAATTCTCGCTGAACCCAGTCATGCGTATCGGGCATCAACTCGCGGAAATCTATATCGTTCATCGTAACGCGAGCCGCGCCGCAGCACGGATAAAGGCGCTGGAAATGCTCGAGAAGGTCAAAATCCGCGATCCCGAGCGTGTCTTCGATGCCTATCCCCATCAGATTTCAGGGGGGATGGGGCAACGGGTCATGATCGCGATGATGCTCGCTCCGAAGCCGGATTTCCTGATTGCCGACGAACCTACCTCTGCGCTCGACATGACGGTGCAACTTGAGGTTCTGTCGTTGATTGATCAATTGGTGCAAGAGCGTCAGATGGGATTAATGTTTATTTCACATGACCTTAACCAAGTCGCTGCATTTTGCGACAGGGTCATCGTGATGTATGCGGGTCAGATCGTTGAGACCTGCAAGGCCACGGAACTGGGCAACGCAAAACACTCCTACACACAGGGGCTCCTTGCGGCCATGCCACGCCTCACCAAGCCCACGGATACCCTCCCGACATTTGAGCGTCAGGAATCTTGGAAAATGGAGCCGGGAAGATATGACTGCACAAACTGAAAACATTCTGGAAGTTGACAACCTGACGGTGTATTTCGGGGAATTCGCCGCTGTGAAAAATGCCAGCTTTAGTGTCCGCCGGGGTGAAACATTTGGAATTGTGGGCGAGTCCGGGTCTGGAAAGTCAACGATCCTCAAGGCGATTTCTGGCCTCGCAGATATCGCGGGTGGCCGTATTACGATGGGGGGCAAGGAGCTTAACGGCGCCCGGCCGAAAGCGTCGTATCAGGATGTGCAACTGGTGTTTCAAGACCCGTACAGCTCACTTCATCCGCGCCACACCATTGATCGCGCACTGAGCGAACCGGCAAAGATACATAGACTTTCCGACGTCGAAAGCCGGGTTTCAGGGCTGTTGAATGATGTCGGTTTGGGTTCCATGTTTCGATACCGGTATCCGAACCAGCTATCGGGCGGTCAGAGACAAAGAATTGCTATAGCCCGGTCGCTTGTGCTGGAACCATCGCTGATATTGCTTGACGAACCGACCTCCGCACTTGACGTATCGGTACAAGCCGAGATCCTCAACCTGCTGAAAAGACTAAAGAAAACACGTGGTTTGAGCTATATACTCGTAAGTCATGACATATCCGTCATTTCCCATATGTGCGACCGGATCGCAGTGATGAATAACGGTGAGATCGTCGATCAAGTGACTGTTGAACAGTTGAGAAATCTCGAGTTTTCCAGCGAATATTCCAGACAGTTGGTCAGGAGTTCTATTGAATACGAACAAGCGATAACCGGTTCTCGCGAAACCCTGGTGTCCAACGAGTATGGCTGAGCGCATCCACGTCACGCGTCCAATACCGGGGTCAGGCGCCATCGCCATCGGGCACGACGGAAGCGCGCTGAAGAACTTCACTGTTGCGCCATGACACATGCCCGCGGTGACGATGGGGTTCCCGTCGTCACCGCGGGCATGAAACCGAGATACGCTCTGCGCCGGTTTCACCACGACAACTGTGACAGTTCACATGTTTCGGCCTTATCCCGCCCGCCCAGAAAGATACCGCGCACGCGGTCTTATCATCTTCTGCTGGTCGTATTGCTCAATGCAATGAGCGATCAGCCCGATGAGACGGGAGGAGATGACCAAAGCGGTGGCAAAGCGCCAGTCCTTTCCCAGAGAAATGGCCAGCATCGCTATCGCACCTTCAAAATTCAGGGTTTTCCCCCCTATTGACTCTTTGATCACCAGAAAATCTTCATTTGCATCCAGCGTGGATGCCAGCTGAAGTATGATCTCTGCCCTCGGATCCCCGGTCGGGTAGATTGTATGCTCAAAGCCATAGATCTGATCCCCCCGGCGCTGCGCCTGCCGGATGGCCAGCTCGGGATTCGCCTCGTCCAGCAATTGTTTGAACTGCCGGTATGCCCTCTCGATCTCACCAAGATGGCGCGCGCCATTCAGGGCCGCCAGCCCGGCCGAAATGGCCTGATAGATCGGAGCGCCGGTGGATGCGATCACCCGTGCTGCAAATGTCGAAGCGGTCAACTCATGATCGGCCAAGACAACGAGACAGGTTCGAATGATCTCTGCATGATCCTGCAGGTCCGCAACCCGCGCGATGTCTTCGTGCAGCGCCCGGCCCGTCAGGGCAGATCCAAAGAAGAATGACGCCGCGCCGCGCCAAATCAGGGGGGCGACTTCAAGAATTCTTTCTCGGGAGTTGTCGAACGCACTTTGGTCAACTTCAATCCGTGAAATCAGCCAGCTCTGACAATCCACCAGTGCTCGATCAATCTCAATACTACCGGATTCCAGCTTGGGCAACTCGCCCGCTATCCATTCGAGCGAAGCCGAGCGGCCGTAGCCCGCCCACAGCAAATCAGCGATGTCTTCGGCCGTTGAAACCCGCGCCAGCGTACCGACTTCATGCCCTCTGAACATCAGCTGTCCATTCACGATTCCCGAGACCTGGGTTTCAAGAACCGGATGGCCATAGTGCATGATGGTTTCTGTTACCTGTTCGTTGTTTAGAATTTCTCCCCGGACCTTGAACTTCGCAATTTGATCCGCGTCGTACAGCCGGGATTTCCGCCCGGCCTGAGGATACGACGTCAACACCCCGCGGCTGACGTATGAGTAGAGCGTCGGCAATGTAATCCCCAGCTCTCGTGCTGCTTCTGCCGATGAAAGATAGCGCATGGATTTCCTCACATGGATTTCGACTATCAATATAGACGTCACGTTGATGCCGTGCAACTCCTAGGTCAAGGCGGTTCGCCTTTGCGCGCCGCAGTCATGAACCCGGCGCGCGCACGTAACAAAACAAATGGATCGAGGATGAACTGTAGTACAGGTTTCCTGGCGGTTTCACCGCTGCACCGCATTTTCTGGAGGGCCGTTGGCAATCCGGACGGCATACCCGTAGTTGTCATCCATGGTGGACCAGGCTCGTGTTTAAACGCGGTTGCCGAGCAACTGTTCGACCTGCGGATGTTCTACGTGGTCTCCTATGATCAACGCGGGTGCGGAAAATCCCGGCCGGCCGGCAGTTTGGACGATAACACCACACAGGGGCTCGTCGAGGACATCGAGCGCCTGAGAACGCTGTTGAACGTCGACAAGTGGCTCATTGTTGCCGGATCTTGGGGGACAACACTCGCGCTGTTGTATTCCAAACACCATCCAAGCCGCTGCCTGGGGCTTGTACTGCGCGGTGTCACGGAGTGGACCGAAGAGAAGTTTGATTGGGCTCTGTTCGACAGGCGCCAGATCGAACCTCTGGCCTATGCCGATTTCCCCCTCGTTAGCTCCGGATGCACAGCAGGAGACATCGTGAATGACTTTGCCCGGGCAGTGGAGTCTCCGAACGAGGAATTTCGAAGTTTCGCTGCGAGAACCTGGAAGCGCGCCGAACGATATTTCGAGATCCCGCAGGGAAGATCAGATATGCCGAGCGCGGTTCAAAACCCGGATATAGTGTCGTCGGCTCGTATTCAGCTACACTATTGGAAGAATTGCGCGTTCATAGATAATTCAGAGATCTTTGCGGATCGTGAAGACAAATTCCCTGTCACATTAGTGCACGGGCAGTTGGATTTTGTTTGCCCGCTTTCCTTTGCGCGTCGCGCTCATGCCAAATTGCCGGGTTCTACGCTGCGGGTCGTGCCGATGGCTGGCCACACATTCAGCGACATGGCCCTGTTCCAAGCATTGCGCCATGAAGTGAGGGTGATCGCGGAAAAACTGAAAGTCCAATAATGGGCTCATCTGGAGGTGAAAGTGAAAAACGACCTGATACTCGGAATAATCGGAAATACCGGACCTGAAGCAGACGAAACGCTTCAAACGTTGATTAGGCAAGAGTGCATAAAGCGTGGAGCGTCAAAAGATCAGGATTTTATGCCGATGGTAGTGGTGAAAAACCCCCGCATATCGGACAGAACCCTTGCCATCTTGAACGGAGAGACCAGTCCTGCGAAGGGCATTCTGGAATCTTGCTCCCTTCTGGCGCAATGCAATTGCAGTTTCGCCGCTCTTCCGTCGAACACATCGCACTATTTTTTTGAAGAGTATCAAAGTCAAACCGGTATTTATATTTTTGATATAATTGGGTTAACCATAAATCATGTGAAAAATATTGGTGTTGATGCTGTCGGCTTGCTTGCCACCACACCAACTGTGCAGACAAAGCTTTTTGAGAAGAGATTTGACGAGGAAGGCATCAGGGTCGTCATTCCGGATGCTGAAACTCAGGAGAAAAACGTCCAGGCAGCAATCTATGGCACATCGGTCCCGGGAGGGGACCATAAACAACGCTTGTCGGACGGATTGAAGGCGGGAAACAAGGCTCTTGGTCTGAAACGGGTTTCTGAAGCCGTCGAAAAGCTGAACAGCGAGCAAGGTGTAGAGGTGTTCATTTTGGGTTGTACCGAGATATCGATTATCTCCGGAGAACTGACTGAGCGGCACCCCGGAATCCAATTCGTAGACCCGATGAGGCTCCTCGCGGCTGAGTGCGTTCAGTTTTATGAGGATGTTAAAAGCCGTATCAATCACATGGGGACGAATGCTCTCGACCCAATGCCGGATCTTGTCCAAATCAAAAGAGAAGCCGCGGTAGAATACGTTGCACGCAAATATGTGGCGAGCAAGTCTTAGGGTCAGATGCCGTAATCGGGCCCGGCTCGAATCTTCGGCGTCGTGAGTTGTACAGCTGGGTTATGTGAGGTGCTGTTGCCCCTGGCATGCTGTACGGCGTGTCAACGGGGTCGTGCTGTGAGGCGCGGCCCCAGAAATCCTGGCAAAAGAAAGGGCAACGGCGTGAATGTGTATATCGGTTTGGATGTTGCTCTGGCAAGCACCGCGATCTGCGTGGTGCCGGCCCAAGGGAAGGTGATCACGGAAACAGCCGCCGTGCGCGAACCGGACTAACTGGTGGCGGTGTTGCGGGCAATTCCGAGGAGCTTGGTCGGGGCGGGTCTTGAAGCCGGGCCGCTGTCGCAATGGCTGTATCAGCATTTGACCGAGGCGGGATTTGCTGCCGTCCCAATGGAGACCCGGCAGGAGAAGGGCGCGCTGAAGGCGATGCCGATCACCACGGACCGGCGGGATGCCGAAGGTATCGCGCGGCTCTTGCAGATGGGGTGGTTCCGGCCAGTACGTTGCAAATCAATGCCGCCGCAGGAGATGCGCGCCCTGCTGTCCTCTCGCAAGGCGATCCAGCAAGCCGTTATGAATCTCGAGCTGTCGATCTATGGTGTGCTGCGCTATTTGGGGGCTACGGCGCTCGGGCCGGCTGCCCGCACGTCAGGCGGATCCCTTTTGATTGCCTGTGCAGGGTTCCGATTTCATGCCGGTTGACAGCAAATGTCGCGCATAATGGTGTAAATGTGTCGTCCGAATTGGTTCATGCGGCGATCATGGCATCTTTGGCCGCCAGCTACGCAGATGTCCGGCTTGCCTCGGAAATCTTTCCTGAAGTGTGAAGCTGACATTCATCGCATCGCGGCATCCGGCAAGAAGGGCGCGCAGTCAGCCTTCGCGGCGCGTTGCACGAACTCTGGCTGAGGAACGCGAAAGTAGGGGTGTCGACGAAACCGGCGGCCTGTTTGTCGCATCGGCCTTCATTCGATACAGCGCGCGCACGCGTCTCTTGTCCTTCAGCAGGCGGATTGTCTTGGCAGCAAGAGCTTCCCGAGGTTCTGGACGGCGGCTGCGAGGTGGAAATTGTCTCGTGCGCCGCCCGGACCACGTAATCGGAACCGGTTTAGGCCGAGAACCCGCAGATATGTGGATTTCACCCATTCGCGGTCATTTTCCGGTAGTCGTTCACCGAAACGTTTTCACCCCAGCGCGTATTCGCATCCGGCTGGATCGCAATATGCTGCATTGGGGTGTCCGGCCCCGCCCCATGCCAGTGGTCCACGCCTGCAGGGATCTCGACCACATCCCCCACACTGATCCGGCGGATCCACCCAGTTCTGGTGGCGACGAAGCCGTTGCCTGAGGTCACGTAGAGGATCTGGCCGGCTGGGTGGGTGTGCCAAGCCGTGCGGGCGCCCGCCGCAAATGTTACGCGATACGCGCTGGTCGCTATCTGGTCGTTGTGGGTCAAGCGTTCGAGCTGAACATCGCCGACAAATGTCTCTGCTGAGCCCACACGCGCAGCCACATCCGAAGACGGTTGGAAAGTCGGTTCTAACGGTTTGGTAAGCCGTGTCATTCAGCGTATCCTTTAATCTGTAGGCTACCCAGCTCTGCGGAAAGGCGGGGAACAGCAGCATCGCCGTGCCGCCTTAAAGAGGAGTGAAAGCGTGCGGCATCACTATTGCTCCAGCATCTGAGCATGCCCTGCACCGAACGACCAGTCTGGCAGATCATTTGTGCTGACAATGACCATGACGTCGTCTGCCCGAAAGCCACACAGGCTCTCCAGCCGGGAGGCAAGCAACGCGTAAAGGGCCTTTTTCTGTTCAACGGTCCGCTCCTTGCCGCCCGTGATCTGAAGAAGAATGAAGCCATCTGTCCTTTGCGGACCAAGGTAATCGGCATCGAATACCAGCTCCCCCGGATCATGCTGATGTATGGCATGGAACTTATCCTTCTCCGGTATGGCGAAGGCTTCGACGAGACACAGATGAACCGTGTCGGAAATCGATCGAAGATCCTCAATTTCACGTCCGCGGTTCAGGGATATGCGAACAAAAGGCATGGCAAGGCTCCGAAGTGGAATGTTTCTGCTCTTGCCCAAACATAAAGTGTTTTCATGATTCTGAATATCAGTATGATTGGCATGATTCATGCGGAATATCCGAACGGTTCGCTGATTTAAGTTTCTGAATGTCAACGCGAAGCCGAACGAAGTGACCGGAGGCATATTGGCAGTCACCCTTGATCTTACGGCATTGCGTGTTTTCCTGCTCGGTCTCGAGTTGGGAAGTTTTTCTCTCGCCGCATCAGCTCTCGGCCGCTCACCCTCAGCTGTAAGCGCGCAGATGCGCAAGCTTGAGCAGGCCGTAGGCGCACCGCTTCTCTATCCAGTTGGTCGAGGTCTGCGCCCGACAAGGCGCGGAGTTATCCTCAAAGCCTACGCACAGCGGCTGCTGGATTTACAGGACGAAGCCGTGGCATCCCTGCACAGCGAGCCGGAGGCCAGCTTGGTTCGTCTCGGATTGCAGGAAGACTTTGCTGAACATGATCTGGAAATTGTTCTTCGTGCTTTTCGTTTGCAGCATCCCGATACCCCGTTGGAGATCACGATCGCGCGCAATCGCCCATTGCTGGAAGGCATAGCGAACGACACGCTGGATATTGCGTTCGTATGGAACCGCGAGGGCGATAGCAGCGGCGAGCATGTTGCGACGCGGCCTATGCACTGGATCGGCAGCAGGGAAAGCGCAGAGCGTCCAGCAGCTGGCGAGAATGCGAATGCCGTGCCGCTCGTCACTTTCGCGCCACCGTGCATATTTCGAGACGCGGCTGTCGAGGCGCTGCACCGGGCGAAGCTATCATGGCGGGTGGGGGCGTCCAGTCCCAGTCTCTCCGGCTTGGAAGCCGCCGTGAAAGCCGGGCTTGGCTTGATGGTTCGGCCAGGCACCCGCGATGTGGCACTGGAAGTGCTAGACTATTCGGATTGTGACCTGCCGGAACTGCCAAGCGCAACGATCTCCATGCGCCGCAACCTGTCTTCGGGACCGGCCGCTTTGACGCTTGCAGACATGTTCGCCGCACACCTGAGAAACAACTAGTAGTTTCCGAACACCGCAGCGCCGACAGAGAAAGTCCAGCTACAGTCAGTGAGTTTCTGTTCGGGCATGGTGATCAGGATTGCAGCCGGTCCACAGCACCTCGGCGTCCGGATCGGAGTCACATTTGTGCTCCATACTTGGGGATCAGTGATGAAGCGCCGCCCGAATGCCCGCAGATCGTGCCAGGCGGCGGCCTGTCTGCCGCTGGCACCGGTTGGATCGCCTGCCGCAGGAATTTCTTCCTCTCCGTCCGCGTTCCGTCCTGCTTGTACCACCGCCTCATTCTGGAAGGGCTGACCGGGCTGCACAACGGCGGGAAGCTGCAATTCTTCGGCGGCTATGCTGAGCTTGTTGATCGTGCGGCCTGCGACGCTTTCCAGCAACGGCTGCGCAAGATCGACTGGGCCGTGGATGCCAGGGAGCCCTTTGCCGGACCCAACGCCGTGCTGGTAGACGTGTTCCTAAGGGCTGCTGATGGCACATCGCGTTTGCAGAGGTCACACTAAACACCGGTTAGCCGTTTCAGCACAACCTGACTTAGCGAACTTGCGATCAGCGGCGATGCCGCCACCGTGTCGTTCAGCGCCGCAAGTTCGGACACACTGGGCAGCGCGACGGTGACCAAGGCGTCGGTTTCGCCGGACAGCGAGGCGACGGCAGCGACCCCATCCAGCGAGGCGAGCCAGCGCAGTGCCCGATCACAGGGGCGCTCGGCGATGCGGACGAACAGAACCGCATGTGTGAGGCCAGCACGTTCGTCCGTTTCGGCATGATACCCCTTGATCACGCCTTGCTGCTCCATGGCCGCAATCCGGTCTTGCACCGCGGGCCGGGACAGCCCGATCTCCCGGCCAACGGCCGCCGCACTCAGGCGTGCGTTTTGCTCTAGCAGCGCTAGAATGCGTTTGTTGGTTCTGTCGATTATCATTGTCGATCCAGCGATTGGCAGCCGTCTTCCGGCGCAATGCAAGATGCGCTCCCTCGCTTCCGGCGGCAAGATGCCATTAGTCACAAAGGAGATGGTGATGCGAAAGATCGCACCAGAAGATTTTACCGGAACACGGGCCTGGGACGCCCTGGATATCGAGCGCTTCACGGGGGCAACTACCGTGCGGCTCCACTGGACCGACAAGCCCTACAAGTGGCACGTCAACGACGGCCCCGAAGTTTTCGTGGTTCTGGAAGGCGGGGTGGAGATGCACTGCCGTTCGGAAGCAGGAACTTCAATGTTCAAGCTGGCTTCAGGGGATATTTTCCACGCGGAAGCGGGTGACGAGCATGTCGCGCACCCGGTTGGCTGCGCCCGCGTGCTGGTGATCGAGCAGGAAGGCAGCGTGTGAACTGAGCTAATGGGATGAACTGCTTTCCCACCAACCCGCTGCTACCGTGGCGGGCATAGGTGGAGAGAGGAGCATCTGATGGACACCAAGGTTCTGGACATTGCCTATGCTCATACGTGGGTCTCCTCAAAATTAAGCTACCACGTCAGGGCCAAAATTCAGGGTAGTCCCATGTCGTCTTTACGCGGTCAGCCGCATTAACTCTACGGCTCCAAGCCACCGTAAGGTGTCTTTATGCCCCCAGTCGGAACGGACCCCAATCAGTTTGGCAATGCCGCCGGGAATTGTAGAGATCATTCAGCCGAGTGGCGTCGCCTGAACAGACCTTTGAGCACTGAAATGGCCACAGCCCAAAAACTTACGCCCTTACTCTCACGTACTTCGCCTCCTGCAAGCACCGCATTGCAGTTGGCGACGAATTCGCCAAGGATGTAGTCCACCAGACCATTGACCAACTCGGGGCGGTTAAACTGACCCAACACCCCCTCGATGCGGAACCGAAATGCCACATCAACATTCGAGCTTGCTTTGGTTTCTCCAGAATGGACCTTGAAGCTTAACTCGCCTTCGACATTGGATTGGCCACCGCGGTCCTTGCCCCGGCCACTGACCTTGCCCTCGCGATTGGCGTCCTCGGTGGCAAAACTGCCTTCCCCCTCGAACCGAGCCGAAATCGGGCCGAACCGCACCCCAACATGACCGAAAAAGCGCTCTCCTTCGATGTCCGACAGCTCGGCGCCTGGCAGACAGCGCGCGACGGCGGGCAGGTCGCGGAAATGCGCCCAGACGGCATCGGCGGGATGGTCTAGAGTGACCTTGCGGCGCACAACGGTCCAGCCGTTTTCGACCCGGCTATCACCAGCAACAGAGGGCTTGATTTCAGCCGTTGTATCGGGCCGTGCTGCGAAGGGGGCAAAGGCCTGCTTGTGCCGGGCTTCCATCGGGGTGACAGGGCGCGCGGGGATCCCGGCCGCGTCGCGTTCGCTGATGACTTCGCTAATTGCCTTGACGATGCCCACATAGCCGGTACAGCGACACAGGTTTCCTGAAAGCTCATTGCGAATGCGGGCTTCATCCGCGGTTTCCAACCGTTCGACCAGGTCGCGCGCGGTGGTGATCATCCCCGGGGTGCAAAAGCCGCATTGCAGGGCGTGATTGCGGTGGAACGCTGCGCGCAGCCGGTCCATCAGAGCATCACCGTCCCAGCCTTCCAAGGTCTCGACGCGGCTGCCGTCGCAGTCGTGGGCGAAGGTGAGGCAGGACCGTACCGGGCGTCCATCGACCGTCACCGTGCAGGCGCCACAAACACCCTGTTCACAGGCTAGATGGGTCGCAGTCAAGTTTAGGTGGTCGCGCAGGATCTCGGCGAGTTGGGCCCGCGGCGCAACTCGCACGGCGTGTTCTGCGCCGTTGACGGTCAGGCGGATTTCGAGCGGGGTTATTTCGGTGGAGCCTTTGAGGTCCGTATCGGGCATGTTCATTCGGGCAATACCTTCTCGATAGCGCGGCAAAGTGCCGTTGTCATCAGATGAAGCTTCACGTCATCGACATCGGTTAGTCGCGCAGCAAGCGCCGCGCGAACCTCGTCGCGGGCGGGACGCGTCGCTTTGGCGGCGATGCTGGCACCCAGGTCTGTCAAGATCAGGGGTGGACCGCCGGTCGCTCCGGCGACTAGCCGGATGAAACCGCTGTCAGGATGCACAACCAGAGCGCCGATGGCCTCGGCGAACTCGCCCACCTTGCGGCAGACCTTGTCATATCCCCAAAAGGCATCACGCAACTGTTTGCGGATTTCGACCCGTATCAGCAGTTCCGAAGAATCGAGCACAGTCCGATAGGCTCCAAGCATGAAAGCAGAAATCGGCACGGATCGTTCCTTGCCGCCCGCCTCCCGGATGATCACTGCGGCATCCAGCGCGGTCATCGCCGTGAGCCAGTCTGCTGCCGGGTCGGCATGTGCCAGCGAGCCGCCGATCGTTCCCTTGTTGCGAACAGCGCGATAGGCGATGCCGCGGGCCACGTGGCGCATCATCGGGGGTAGGGAGACATCATCCTTGCCATCCTCAATGCGAGCGTGGGTCACACCTGCGCCGATACAGAGTTTGTCCGATTTTTCGCATATATCGATCATGCCGGGCAGGGCCGACACATTCACCAGCGCCTCCGGGCGGGCCAGCCTGAGATTGAGCATTGGACCCAGCGACTGACCACCGGCCAGAACCTTGGCACCCGTCTTTAGTGCTTGAACCGCCGCCGATGCCGAGTCGGCGCGAAGGTGTGAAAATGCGGAAGGTTTCATCGCGCGGCTTCCTTCTTGGCTTGCGCTGCAAATATCGCGGAGAGAACCCGATGCGGTGTGGCAGGCACTTGGGTCAGTTCGACCCCGATCGGCGCCAGGGCGTTGTTGATGGCATTCACGATGGCCCCGGCTGGAGCAATCGCGGCGCCTTCGCCCACCCCCTTTATTCCGTGCCGCGAATAGGGTGAGAGCGTTTCGCTATGACCCAGTCGGAAATTCGGCAACTCGGCGGGCCCTGGCATGATGTAGTCGGCCAGGGTCGAGGTCACCGGTTGGCCGGAACCGTCGTAAAGCGTTTCTTCGAACAAAGCAGTGCCGATCCCTTGTGCCGCACCACCGTAAGATTGCCCGTCAAGGATAAGCGGGTTCACCCGGCGACCGCAATCTTCGAAGATAACGTAATCGAGGATCTCGGTCAGGCCGGTGTCGGGGTCGACCTCGACGATAGCGGCATGGGTGGCATAGGTGAACAGGCCGGTGTCGATGTCGGGCTTGTAGCCTTCGGTGACCTCTAGCCCCGTGGTTTCGACGTCGTCGGCCAGGAGATCGGGGCGCAAATACCATGTGTTTGCGATCTCGGAAAACTTGACCAATGCCTGGTCGTGCCAGGCCGCGCCATCATGCAGCGTGACTTTCTCAGGGGGGCATTGCAGCAGGTGCGCGGCATGAACCCGGATGCGCCGGGCAAGTTCTTCGGCGGCTTTGGAGACCGCACCTCCGGCCATCACCATCCCGCGCGAGGCGAATGCACCGAAGGAGTTCGGTGTTCGACCAGTGTCGCCCATCACCACGCGCACCCGCGAAATGTCGACGCCGAGCCATTCGCAGGCAACCTGTGCGATGGTTGTCTCCAGGCCTTGTCCGAAAGAATGGTTGCCCGACAGAACTTCGACCGCACCCGAGGGGTTCAGCTTGACGGTGGCCTGCTCATAGCCCGGCACGACCGACAGGCCCCAGGAACCAAAGACCTTGGAACCGTGGGCGGATTGTTCGGTGAAACTGGCAAAGCCCAAACCGATATGGCGGCCTTCAGCAGCGGCGGCGCGCTGGCGTTCACGGAAATGCGTCGCGTCGATCATCCTCGCGGCTTCCCGTGCAGCCATAGGGTAATCGCCGGAATCGTAGTACTTGCCAGTTACGTTAGTATAGGGCATCGCGCTTCCCGGAACGAGATTGAGACAGCGTACCTCAAGCGGATCCTTGTCCACCGCACGGGCGATCGCGTCCATGATCAACTCGAGCACGAAGCAGACGCCCGGGCGCGCCACACCGCGATAGGGGGTGAAGGCGGGTTTGTTAGTGGCCACCGAATAGGTTCGGCATGCATAGGCTTGCAGGTCATAGGGACCGGGCAGGTTACCGCCGGCCTGGGCGGCCTCAAGGCAGGCGGTGAAGGGCCAGACTGAATAGGCGCCGACGTCCACCCAGATATCGGCGTCGAGCCCAAGCAGCCGACCGTCATCATCGGCGTAGGCGGTGACCTTATAATTGTGTTCGCGGGTATTGGCCCCGGCGGTCAGATGTTCGCGTCGGTCTTCGGTCCAGCGTATCGGACGGTCGGTCTTGAGTGAGACCCAGGACACCGAGAGTTCTTCGGGCTGCAACACGCATTTATAGCCGAACCCGCCACCTACGTCGGGGGCAATTACGCGCACGCTGGCCTGATCGAACCCGAGACATTCCGCAATCCCGGTGCGAATCACATGTGGTACCTGGGTCGAGGTGTAGACCTGAAGCTGGTCAGCTTTGTGATCCCAGTGGGCCAGAACGCCCTTGCCTTCCATCGGGTTCATCGCTTGGCGGGCGGTTTTGAATTCGCGTTCCACCACGACGGTCGCCGCGGCCTTTGCGGTGCTCAGGTCACTGTCGTAATCGGTGGTCAGGAACAGGTTGTCGCCCCATTCCTCGTGCAGCAGCGGCGCGCCTTCGTCCAAGGCTGCGAAAACATCGGTGACCGGTGGCAGCGGGGTCAGGTCCACCTCCACTGCCTCGGCAAGGTCCTCGGCCTCGGCGCGTGTGGGGGCTATGCAGACGGCGATGCACTCACCGACATAGCGCACCTTGTCACGGGCCAGGGCTGGATAATCCGACATCTTGTAACCGGGCAGGGTAGAGACCGTGCGAATCGGCTTCAGATCGGCCATGTCCTCGGCGGTAAACACCCTATCCTCGGCCCCGGCGGGTTTGGTGATCCGGCCCAGCGTCGCATGTGCCAATGGGCTGCGCACAAAAGCGGCCTCCCACAATCCCGGCAACTTGATGTCGCCGACGAACTGCGCCTTGCCCTTCAGATGTCGGCTGTCCTCCTTGCGAGCTACGCGCGCTCCAATCCCTGACGCCAATTTCCCCTCCCTTATCCGCTGCACTTGACCGACGGTTGACGGTCATGAAAAATGCAGTGCATATGTGTTCTACATTAATCTACAGTATACTCCTTAATTTGGGGCGGGCAATATCTTTTTGGTTCGTTCCTTCTTGGCGGGCGCGATCAGATGCCCGATCCAAATGAAAGAGGGCTAGGAAAAAATGGAGAACAGTATATTGCACTTGGCAACCACAGGCGAGCAGATGAACCAAGAAAAATACGAAGATCTCTGGGACAGGCCCGGATATCTGGTGCGCCGCTTGCATCAGGTTCACATCGGTCTTTTCACTCAGGCATGTGGGGAGCTGGACCTTACGGCGGTGCAGTTTGCCATTCTTTCGGTCCTCTGCACAGATGCCGAACTTGATCAATTATCGATCTCGAAGTTGGTGGGAATCGACCGGACAAGCGGGGCGGATGTCATCAAGCGATTGGTAAATCGCGGTCTCGCCACGCGGGAGCGATCGAAGCAAGATCGCCGAGCACTGATTGTCCGCATTACGGATGCAGGTCGCCGGACAGTGCGCGATGTGCGTCCGCTGATGGAAGATGTCCAGGACAAAATGGTGTCGCCATTGACGGACGAGGAATACGAGGTCTTCATGCGGGCGTTGCGAAAAATGGTCGAGGCAAATAACGAAGCCTCTCGTGCTCCGATGAGGAAGCGCGTCTGAATTAACACGTCGCCTTGCGTCGCAATTTCACCGCTTTGCAATACCCGTCGCGAACGGCTGGTTTTCTTTCGAAATTCTCTAGACCGGATGATCGGGGTCACCAGTTGACTGGGCCGGTGGCCTCTCCCGCGGCATTCTCCGTTCGAGGGTTGCGCCAGATTGGCTGGCGTAGTGCCTCAAGAATGGGGGAGAGACCAAATGAAGGATATCATATTCATAGGCCTGGACGTCCACAAAGCCATGGTTTCGGTTGCGGTTGCGAGCGAAGAACGCGGCGGCGAAGTCCGCGCCTGGGGCAACATTCCCAACCGGCCCGATCATATCGGCAA
>NZ_JAXMOX010000102.1:0-15782 GCF_034669605.1 Leisingera sp. | reverse complement strand
CCCCGCGGCGGTGACCGACTGGTTTGACGGCTACCTGGCGCGGGCTTGGAAACAGGAAACCAAGATGGGTGCGATGCTGGACCCGATTGCCGATAAGGCGATGGTGGTAATCGCGCTGATGATTATCGTCGGCTATGCTGCCGAGCATTGGACCCCCTGGCTGGTGCTGCCCGCCACGGTGATCCTGTTTCGCGAGGTGTTTGTCTCGGGCTTGCGCGAATATCTGGGCGATACGGCCGGCACACTGAAAGTGACCAAACTGGCCAAATGGAAGACCACCGCGCAAATGATCGCCATCGCTACGCTGTTTTCGCAAGGCATCTTTGAACATTACCTGGTGATGTCTTCCTTTGGCATGGATGATCAGATCTACTCCCAGATCATCGAAGGCGAGCTGGAGGATCTGTTCGGGCTGCGCTGGAAAGAGGCTGGTGTGATCTGGACGGGGCGCCTCGGCTTGTGGCTGCTGTGGATTGCTGCAGCGCTGACCCTGATGACTGGCGCTGATTACCTGCGCAAAGCGCTGCCGCATCTGAAGGAGGCCCATTGATGGATATTCTGTATTTCGCCTGGGTGCGCGAACGTATCGGCCTGCCGCGCGAGCAGGTGGAGACTTCGGCAGCCACCGTTGCGGAGCTGGTTGAGGAGTTGCGCGCCTGCGACGAACGCTATGCCGCTGCCTTTGCCGATCTCTCTGCCTTGCGTGTTGCCTTGGATCAGGAACTGTCCGAGTTCGATGCGCCGCTGGCTGGCGTGCGCGAGGTTGCCTTTTTCCCGCCGATGACCGGGGGCTGACGCGGTGCGGATCTCCGTTCAGGAAACCCCGTTCGCGCCGGGTGCCGAAAGCGACGCCTTTGCGGCCGGCGCCGCGGGCGCAGGCGCCGTGGTGACCTTTACCGGTGTGGTGCGCGATGCGGATCAGGGCCGGTTGCAGGCGATGGAGATCGAGCATTATCCAGGAATGACCGAAAAGGCGCTGACTGCCATTGCCGAGGAGGCCTGCACACGCTGGTCGCTGGCGGATGCGCTGGTGATCCACCGGTATGGCCGCCTGGCCCCGGGCGAGCGCATCATGATGGTCGCAACTGCCGCCCGCCACCGCAGGGATGCGTTTGAGGCGGCGGAATACCTGATGGACTACCTGAAATCGCGCGCGCCGTTCTGGAAAAAGGAAATCCTGACTGGCGGCGATGCCGATTGGGTTGCCGCCAAGGACGCCGACGAGGATGCGCTGAAACGCTGGTGAGCGCTGCCAGCGGGGCGATGCGGGGTTCTCCCGCCAGGTTTTCAATCCTCAAAGGATGATTTCCGCCTGTTGGGCCCGGCGCCGCGCTACGCGCTGCGCCTTTTTTGCTGAGATGGCCTTGAAGAACAGGTCTGCCTTCAAGGCCGGTCCTGTTTCTGTTCAGGTTGGTGCGTCAAGGACAAGCCGCTTCGCTGGGCCTGCGGCCCCCTTGCCCCTCGAGCGCCGTGAGGGCCGCGAGCGGGGCCGCCGTGCGCCGGCACGGCGCCGCGCCCAAGGCTGTCCGGACGGTGCTGGCGCAGCCGGCGCGGTCTGCAGGCGCGGGAGTGCGCCGCTGCCCCAAGCTCAATGGGGGATCTGGCTGCGCAGTTCTTCGGCTTCCCTGCGGGCTTCGCGCAGGCCGTCCATTGTGGCGCGCAATTCGGCCTCGGTCTGGGTCAGCTGGTTGGTCAGCTCTGCCTCGCGCTGCTGCAGATAGGTGATCGCCTGGTCGCGGGTTTCTTCCGCCTCATGCAGCTCCTGGCTCATCCGGTCGAGGTCGGCCACATCGCTTTGCCGCACCCGGGTAAAGCGGTGCACCAGCCAGTTGGCGAACCAGCCAAGCGCAAAGGCCGCGAACAGGATGATCGCGGTGGTGATGATGAACTCAGTCCTGTTCATTATTCTGTGGTCTCCTGTGCGTCTTCTGCGCGTTCGGCGGCCTGTTCGCCGTTGCCCGTGTCTGCGGTGTCTTCTGCCGCGGCCGGGCGGATCAGTTTGAATTCGATGCGGCGGTTGGCTTCGCGGCCGTCTTCGGTGCCGTTGTCCGCGATCGGCGTGCTTTCGCCATAGCCCTTGGCGGCAAAGGTCGAGGTCACCACCCGCCGCGCCCGCAGTTCGTTCAGCACCGACTGGGCGCGTGCCTGGCTCAGCTCCTGGTTCATCGCTTCGCGGCCCTGGCTGTCGGTGTGGCCCTGGATCTCCAGCCGCACCGGGCCGCAGCGGCCGAGGACGCCTGCGATACGGTCCATGGTTCCAGTGCTTTGCACCGCGATCGTGGCCGAGCCGGGTTCAAAGGCAATCTTGGCCTCGCTCTGGGCGCTGGCGAGCTGCGCCTCGCACAGTTCCGGCGGCAGCGGCTTGTCCTTGGGTTCGGGCGGCTTTTCATAGGTGATGTCGAGGTCATAGGTATCGGCCTCGCCCAGTTTGGCGGACAGGAAACCGGCAATCTCAGCCGGGGCGTCCTTGCGGTAGCTCATGCCGCGCAGTTCCAGATTGCCGGGCGTTACAGTGACCGCGCCGCGCTGCAGATAGGAGAGCGCTTCCAGTGCTGCCAGCACCCGCACCGGCCAATCGGCAGGCAGGTCGGCGACGACACGGGCCGCTGTGTGCACGTTGTCCGACCCGAACCGCGCTTTGGCATAGCTGTCGGCCACTGTGCGCTGCGCGGCATCGGTAAGGCGCCCGCGCAGCTGCACCTGGCCTTCAGGGCTGAGTGTCGCGGTGAATTCAGGGATCCCCCCGGCGTCCTGGGATTCCGGTACCGGCAGGACCGCATGCAGCGCAAAGACCTTGGGGAGGGCGTTTTCCAGCTCCCCCGCCACATGGTCGAACAGTTTGCTGTCGGTGCCTTCTGCGGCGGCCAGGGTGATATCCGCATTGGCAATGGTCACCGCGCCAGCACCAAGTTCGGCCAGGCCTGCAATGCTCAGTTCCGCCGCGCGGGCCCAGTTGGGGGAAGGCACACCCATGCCGATCACGCAATCCGCGTCATCCTGCAGCCCGGCCTTGCGGGCGGCGGCCAGAATTCGGTTGCGGCTTTCCTCGCTCTCGGCGGAGCAGGCATCGAATTCTGCACCGTCAGGCCCCAGAAGGAAGCGCAGGGTGAAAGGAGTGATCACCGGGCGCGGCGCCGCGATGTCGAGCGCCAGCCGCAACCCCGGCGGAGCCTTGCGGCCGAGCTGCTCCTCCAGCCGCGCCTTGGCCTCCTCGCTGCCGGAAATGGCGGTGACCGAGACCTCCCCGGCTGCCACCGAGATTTTTGAACGCGGCAGCAGCTTCAGCGCTTCCACCGCAAACTGCATTGACTCCTGCCAGCCGTCAGGGATCGTGTATTTCGCGGTTTCCAGCAAATCGGCCACGTTCTCAGGGCCCGCCAGCGCCTCAAGCTCTTTGACCAGCGCTGCGCGGCCGGATCCAGCGGGAATCAGGCCGATAATCGATATGCCGCTGTCATTGCGCAGAATTTCCGCAGAGAACCGCGGCGGGGCCAGGCCGTTGGCGGGCGGTACCTCGATGCCATCGAGGATCCGCGCTGCATCGACAACCGTGCCGACCCGCGATTTGACCGAGAACCGGGTGGCTTCATCAGGTGCGGTGCCTTCCAGCAGCACCTGCAACCCGTCGGCAGTTACCTCGGCCCAGGTATAGCCGCCGTCATCCAGCGCCCGGCGCACACTTGTTTCTGTGCTGCGCTCGACAGCGGTGACGGCAAATCCGGCGGCAACAAGGCTCAGCCCGGCCGCAGCGGCAAAGGCCAAGCCCGGGATCAACAGCTTAGACAGGCGCATATGGCAGTATCTTCCCAGTTTGCGTTACAGGCTCTTACCCCGCGCGCGGCTGCGGTTCAATCACACGAACATGGCCAGCACAAAGAAGATCAGCGGAATCAGGCCGGTATCGCGGTTCAAGCGGAACAATTGCAGCAGCCGCTGTGAATGTTCTGCGTCAAAGGCGCGCAGTTGCCAGGTCAGGTGCCAGCCCATCGCCCAGGGCGCGGCCAGCGCCAGAACCAGCGCCAGCACCGAGGCATTGTTCTGAACCGCCAGGATCACTGCCAGCGCCATCAGGCTGACAAAGGCAACAATGAATCGGCGCAGCCACATCGGGGTATCAGAGCCAAACAGCCGGGCGGTGGATTTCAGCCCGATCAGCGCGTCGTCCTCGGTGTCCTGATGGGCATAGATGGTGTCGTAAAACAGCGTCCAGGCGATACCTGCCAGATACAGCAGAACCGGCGGCCAGCTGAGGCTGCCGGTATGCGCCACCCAGGCCAGCATGGCGCCCCAGTTGAAGGCGAGGCCCAGGAACACCTGCGGCCACCAGGTGAACCGTTTGGCAAAGGGGTAGACCGTTACCGGCAGCAGCGACAGAACGCCCATGGCAATGGCCGCCTGGTTGAAGGTCAGGAGGATCATAAGCCCCAGCAGGCATTGCAGCCCCATCCAGGCCAGCGCACCCTTGACCGTGACCTGGCCTGCGGGGATCGGGCGCGAGCGGGTGCGCTCCACCTGGCCGTCGAAGTTGCGGTCGGTGATATCGTTCCAGGTGCAGCCCGCGCCGCGCATCAGCCAGGCGCCCGCAGCGCAGCCGATGGCGATCCACAGATCCTGCCAGCGCGGGCTCTGATCCGACAGGATCGCCAGGGCCAGCCCCCACCAGCAGGGGATCAGCAGCAGCCAGGTTCCGATCGGCCGGTCGGCGCGGGAAAGGCGCAGATAGGGCCGCGCCCATTCCGGGGCATAGGTGTCGACCCAGTTTCCGGTGACCGCATCCGCGACCTGACCCTCTGGCGCTGGCTTCTGGCCTTGCATATGTAGGACCTCATGAGTGCAAAAATCAGACTGTATGTAGAGCACCCCTTGGGGGCAGGGCAATCGGTTCCGTTGGATCGTGATCAGGCGCATTACCTGTTCGGGGTGATGCGGCTGGCGGTTGGAGCGCCTGTGGCGCTGTTCAATGGCCGCGATGGCGAATGGCAGGCCAGGGTCGCCGAGGCCGGCAAGCGCGGCGGCACGCTGATCTGTCAGGAGCAGAGCAAACCTTTGCAGCTGCCGCCGGACCTGTGGCTGATGTTTGCCCCGATCAAAAAGGCGCGCACCGATTTCATCGTTGAAAAAGCGGCTGAGATGGGCGCCGCCCGCATCCTGCCGGTGCAGACCGAGTTCACCAATGCCGAACGCATCCGCCAGGACCGGCTGCAGGCCCATGCGGTCGAGGCGGCCGAGCAATGCGGCGGCACTTATGTGCCGGAAGTGGCGGAGCTGCAGAAGCTCCCGCGCCTGCTGGAGGATTGGCCCGACGACCGGCAACTGATGTTCTGCGACGAGGCCGAGGTGGGCAATGCGCTGCAATTGGCCGCAGAAACTCAGAAAGGCGCGCCCTGGGCGATCCTGATCGGCCCCGAGGGCGGCTTTTCCGAAGCAGAGCGCAAGCGGCTGCACAGCCATCCGCAATCCCATGTGGTCAGTCTCGGCCCCCGCATCCTGCGGGCCGACACCGCGGCGGTAGCGGCGATGACCCTGTGGCAGCAAAGCTTGGGGGACTGGTAGCGGAGAGACATCCGCCTCGGTCAGAGACTGGAAACCATTTGCTGTTGCACTGGGCCGCGGTGCCAATGCCGTACAACCGGCAGAGTCCTAAATCTCTGGCGTCAGTGAGGCCATGAATGCTGCAAACGCCGGCAATCGGCTTGCGGACCATTGCATCCGGTGCTGCAGCGCCACAAATAGGGGAGGCGTGGCAGGCCGTTCCGCCTGCCGGACGCAGTTATGAGGCGATACACATGAGTTTCATCCGCCCGGAAGCCCGCGTCGCGATCTGGCAATGGCGCGAGGTCCTTGCTGCGGTAATGATGTTCCTGCTGGGGTTGAAGTGGGCCTTCTCCTCAGCCGGGTTCACCGCCATCACCGGCTGGGCCTTTGTCGGCACCGGTCTGGTGACTGCTGTTATCGGTGCTCAGCGGATGCGCTTTCGCCGCGGCACCGGCGGCCCCGGGGTGGTGCAGGTGGACGAAGGGCAGATCGCCTATTTCGGGCCGCTCACCGGCGGCGCAGTGGCCGCATCCGAACTGGAACGGCTGGCGCTGGATCAATCCTCCAAACCGCCGCATTGGCTGCTGGAACAACCCGGCCAGCCGCCGCTGGCGATCCCGGTGAATGCCGAAGGCTATGAAGCGCTGTTTGACGTCTTTGCCGCTCTTCCCGGCCTCAAGACCGAGCGGATGCTGACCGAACTGCGCCGCCGCGGCCCTCACCAGGTCGTGATCTGGGAGCGCTCCTCGAGCCGGCCGGAACATCAGCGGCTGCATTGACACCGGCGGCGATTCCGCCCACCACTGACCCTTCATGACAGACCTAACAGGACGGAGTGCCAGGCATGTCCATTCCCCAGTCCGGCGGCGGACCGATCGAGCGCCACGAACAGCTTGCCGAATATCTTGCTGATGGCTGCAAGCCCAAGGAAGACTGGCGCATCGGCACCGAGCATGAGAAGTTCGGCTATTGCAAGGACACGCTGAAGCCGCTGCCTTATGAGGGCGAACGCTCGATCCTTGCGGTGCTGACAGGCCTGCGCGACGGCCACGGCTGGGCGCCGCTGACCGAAGGCGATAACCTCATCGGCCTGACCAAGGACGGCGCCAATATCTCGCTTGAGCCGGGCGGGCAGCTGGAGCTTTCCGGCGCGCCGCTGGAGACCATTCACGAGACCTGCGATGAGGTGAACGCCCATCTGCGCGACGTGAAGGACATCGCCGACAAGATCGGCGTCGGCTTCATCGGCCTGGGCGCCGCTCCGGTCTGGAAGCATGAAGACATGCCGCTGATGCCCAAGGGCCGCTACAAGCTGATGGACGGCTACATGCAGAAAGTCGGCAGCATGGGCACCACCATGATGCGCCGCACCTGTACCGTGCAGGTGAACCTCGATTTTTCCTCCGAGGCCGACATGGTGCAGAAGATGCGTGTTGCACTGGCATTGCAGCCGGTGGCAACCGCGCTGTTTGCCAATTCACCGTTCCTGGACGGCAAGCCGAACGGCCATAAATCCTGGCGTGCCCGGGTCTGGCGCGATCTGGACGCCGACCGCACCGGCATGCTGCCGTTCGTGTTCGACGAGGGTTTCGGTTTCGAGGCCTGGGTGCAGTATGCGCTCGATGTGCCGATGTACTTTGTGTACCGCAACGGCGAATATGTGAACGCGCTGGGCATGTCCTTCCGCGATTTCCTGAAGGGCGAACTGCCGGCGCTGCCCGGTGAAACACCGACGCTCAGCGACTGGGCCGACCACCTCACCACCGTTTTCCCCGAGGCCCGGGTGAAAAAATTCATCGAAATGCGCGGCGCCGACGGCGGCCCCTGGCGGCGTCTGTGCGCGCTGCCTGCGCTCTGGGTCGGATTGACCTATGACCAATCGGCGCTGGACGCGGCCTGGGACCTGGTCAAGGGCTGGGACGCGGAAACCCGTGAAGCCTTGCGTGTGGCGGCCTCCGAACAGGGGCTGCAGGCCAAGGTCGGCGGCATCAGCATGCATGAACTGGCGCGCGAGGTTGTGGCGATTTCGGAGAGCGGGCTGAAAGCCCGGCATAAGCCTGGCGCCGGCGGGCTGGTGCCGGATGAAACCCATTTCCTGAATGCGCTGAAGGACAGCCTGGACAGCGGCAAGGTCCCGGCGGATGAGTTGCTGGCGCGCTATAACGGCGCCTGGGAAGGCGATCTCAGCCGGATCTACGGCGAATTTGCTTATTGACCTGCAGAGGCGGCCCGGACGGGGCCGCCTGCTTGAAATCCACGTGTTTAATGAAAAGCTGATGAACTTGGCGGCGCATGACCGGATGACGTCGCTGCACAGCCGCGATCACTTTTCCGGCTGATATCCGGGCTGGGCTACCGTGACGGCAGCCGGACGGCCGAGGCGGTCCTGCGCGAGGCGGATGAAGCGCTTTATGCAGCCAAGAACAGCTTCCGCAATCCGGTGAAGCCGCCCGGCAGGTTTAAAGGGCCCGCGGCATCCTGCCCGCGCGGACAGAAGGAAAACCGGCGGCAGGTTGACCCGCCGCCGGCTGTATGTAAGTGAGTGGCGGCCTAGGCCTTATTGCGCCTGCAGCGCGGCCGGGTCCTTGTCCGCAATATCGTCCCAGTTCACATCAGCCTTCTCGATGAAGCCCGGGATGTCGCCTTCCCAGCGGGTTTGAATGTCTTTGGCGAGGTTCAAATACAGTTTGTCGTCGACAATCTTCCAAAGCGTCGGATCGCCGTCGAACTTAAAGCCCATGGCGGCGCCGAAGGCGCAGTATCCGCCGTATGCCGGCAGGTAGGCTTCCGGGTTCTTTTCAAATTCGGCTTTGTTTTCCTCCGAGGCGAACCGGTACATCGCGTCATTGTGGGATGCGGTGATTTTCCAGTTGCCCGGGGTCGGTTCCCCAACGGTGAAATACGCAACCGGGTCGTATCCCTGCAGGGCAAGGCCGGTGGAGGATGCGTTGAGTTCTACGCCAGCGGCCATAGCAGAAGTCGCCAGAGCAACTGAAAGCGCCACACCGCTTACCAGAGCTTTTACTTTGTTCATGGATCCCGTCCTTTCGGTCCCGGCCGGGACTGCAGAAAATTTGCGCCCGGCTGAAGTTTCATAAATTGTGCCGCGGTTTGCTGCGGGTCACGGCACTGATGTGGAGAGCCCGGCGATCACGTTCAAAACAACTCAATTTGAATGTGCGGCAGGCAGAGTGTTTCTGTGCATGCCTGCGCAGGGCAGGTGACAGAATGGTTCGCGGCAGTCACAGTGGCGGCAGCCAAAATGGAGATGAGAATGACAGGTGCATTACCCAGCCGCCGCGCGATCCTGAGCGGGCTGACAGCTTTTGCTCTCTTTGCAGCCCCGGCCAGCGCGCAAAGCGTCGGCGGTGTTTACCGCGCGGAGGGGCGTAATCCCGACGGCAGCAGTTATTCCGGCACCGTGCAGATTCAAGACAATGACGGGGCAGTGGAGATGCAGTGGCGGATTGCCGGCCAATCTTATTCGGGCAGCGGTTCGCGCAATGGTGATGTGATCTGGGTGAACTGGGGCCAAACCCATCCGGTGGTCTATGTACGGATGCCCAGCGGTGAGTTGCACGGCACCTGGGGCAATGGCCGCGCGCTGGAGCGTCTTATTCCGTAAGATTCAGCACCAGTACGACGCGAACCGTTTATTCCTCGGGCATGCCGCAGGGTTTCAGCTGCAGGCCGGCGGCCAGCCGGTACAAGTCGCGGCTGATGCAATCCCTGCCGCCAAGTTTACCGGTTGCCAGTTTCCGGGCCTTGCTGCCCGGCCGTAGTACCGTAAAAAGCACCTGAAGACAGAGCATTCAAGGCGGCGGGAAACGGCTCCAGCCTGGGGCGGCTCACTTCTGGCCGATCCGCGGCTCGGTGCCGGCACGCAGGCGTGCGATATTGGCCGCGTGGCGGATCAACACCACCGCTGCCAGAAGCAGCGCCAGCACCGCCACTGGCTGATAGCCCAGCACCAATACCCAAACAGCTGCCGAAGCTGCCGAGACCAGCGCGCCCATGGACGAAATCCGGCTGGCTGCCGCAGCCGCCAGCCAGGTCAGGCAGCAGGCAATGCCGACCGGCCAGGCCAGCGCCAGCATCAAGCCGAGGAAGGTGGCAACCCCTTTGCCGCCCTTGAACCCCAGCCAGACCGGGAAGCAATGGCCAAGAAAGGCCATCAGCCCCGCCGCTTGCGCCGCATCTTCGCCGGCCAGGGAGCGGGCCAGCAGCACCGCCGCCGCGCCCTTGCCGCCATCCAGGACCAGTGTCAGTGCCGCGGCGGCTTTGCTTCCGGTGCGCAAGACATTGGTGGTGCCGATATTGCCGGAGCCGATTTCACGCAGGTTGCCCAGCCCGAACAGCCGGGTGACAACCATGCCAAAGGGCACCGACCCCAGGCCGTAGCCAATCACGGCCCACAGGATCAAAACCGCGGCAGAGCTTTCCAGAACAGGCATCAGTCCCTCCGGTAGACGGGCTCACCCGCAACAAATGTGGCCTCAACCCGGCCTTGCATCCGCTGAGTGTCAAATGGCGTGTTCTGCGATTTCGAGCGCAGCTTGAAGCGGTCGAGCACAAAGGGCACGTCCGGATCGAACAGCACCAGATCGGCTGGCGCGCCCTCGGCCAGGCGGCCGCTTTCCAGCCCCAGACGTTTTGCCGGGTTCAGCGACATGGCGCGGAACAGGGTTGGCAGGTCCAGCAGTTCCGCATGATAAAGCCGCAGCGCCGCGGGCAGCAGGGTTTCCAGCGCCACGGCACCGGCAGCGGCTTCTTCAAAAGGCAGCCGTTTGCTTTCTTCGTCCTGCGGCGTGTGCATCGAGGAGATGATGTCGATAAGACCTGTGCGCACCGCTTCCACAACGGCCAGCCGGTCGTCCTCGGAGCGCAGCGGCGGCTTCACCTTGAAAAAGCTGCGGTAGCCTGCCACGTCCAGCTCGTTCAGTGTCAGGTGGTGGATCGAAGTGCCCGCAGTGATGTCGAGACCGTTGCTCTTGGCGCGCTCCAGTGCGGGCAGGGCGCGGGCTGTGGTGATCTGGTCGGCGTGGTACTTGGCGCCGGTCATCTCCAGCAGCGCGATATCGCGGTCCAGGCCCATCCGCTCGGCCATCGGAGAGACGGCCGGCAGCCCGTAGAGGGCGGCAAATTTGCCGGAGGTGGCGGCCGCTCCGGCGCTCAGCACCGGTTCCTGCGGGTGGGCAATGACCAAGGCGCCGCAGGAGCGGGCATAGGTCAGCGCGCGCTGAAAGACCTTGGTATTGCCGGTCACATGGTCGCAATCGGAAAACGCCACCGCGCCGGCATCCATCAGGAAGCCGATCTCGGTCATTTCACGGCCCTCGCGGCCTTTGGTCAGCGCCGCCATCGGCAGCACGTTCACCGGCGTATCGGCCTGGGCGCGGCGGGTGACGAATTCCAGTGTCTCCGGGCTGTCGATGGCAGGTGTTGTATCGGGACGGGTGACGATGGTGGTGACCCCGCCCGCTGCTGCCGCAAGGCCTGCGGATTTATAGCTTTCCTTGTGCCGCTCGCCCGGCTCGCAAACCTTGACGCCGATGTCGACAATGCCCGGCGCCAGGCATTTTCCGCCGCACTCCAGAAGGGCCGCATCCTCTGGCCTGATGTTGCGTGCGCGCAGCAGCTGGTCAGGATCGGCGGCGTTCGTTTCAACTGCCGCGATCCGTCCGTTCTGCACCAGAACCGTGCCCGGTGCATCGGTGCCTGCCTCGGGATCAATCAGGCGGGCGTTGATGAAGAGAGTGGTCATGCCTTGGCTCTTTCGATTGCATGGAGGGTCGCGGCCGGGTCGGCCTGGTATTTGATCAGGTGTTTGTCGCCGGTCCTGGTGATCACCTGCACATAGCTGCCCATGGTGCGGATAGTCTTGATCCGGGTCAGCGGGATGTAGCGTTCCGCAGGGCCGGTGAGGGCCGTATCTGTCAGGGTCCATACCACCGCCAGCTCCTCGCTGGCCATATACCAGCCGCGCAAAGCTATGGCGGCCAGCCCGCCGGCAGCGCCGGTCCAGATATGCGGGCTGTCAACGGCCCAAAGAACAGCCATGGCGCCGCCCATGCCGATCGCCGCCATCCAGGCATGGGCGCGGACATAGGCACGGCGGTCCGGTTTCAATTCGGTCTCCGCCATCAAACTGCAACAACCCAGACCAGCAATGCGGCCAGCAGCATCACCACGGCAAACAGGACAGCGCCAATGCGGCGGGCTTGCCTGCGGGCTTGACGCGGGGGAAGTTTCGGGGCGGAATAGGGCTTGGCGCTTTCGGCGGTTACGGGCGGAGCGTTCCAATTGGTCTGCCGCTCGCCGTAGGTGCCGATCAGGCTGATCTGCCCGGCCGGGGTCAGCCGGGTTTCGGCTCCGTCAAAGGCGCGCGAGCGGATCAGCAGCACGTGGCCCTCCAGCGCGTCCAGCATGCCGCGGTCTTCCTCGACCTGCGCCCGCGGCACACCGCAGCCGTCTGTGAGGTAACCAGCCAGGCCGATATCCTCCAGGTCGGAGACCGGAAAGATCTCCACCTGATCCGGGTCGAGCGCCGCGACCCCTAAAACCTGCGCCAGCGCGCCGGGCTCCTTGAGAAAGGCCGCCTGCTCGGGCCGCATGTCGAGCCTGAACAACCGGATCACGCCGCGTTCGCCTGCAGGGATATGGATGACGCCCTCCATGCTGCTCAGCCCGCCTTGGCCTGCCGTTCGGCGCGCAGGTTGCGGGCCAGCAGATCCATTGCCGCCATCCGCACCGCAACGCCCATCTCAACCTGCTCCTGAATGACCGAGCGGTTGATGTCGTCGGCGAGCGTCCCGTCGATCTCGACCCCGCGGTTCATCGGACCGGGGTGCATGACGATGGCGTCGGGTTTCGCCTGTGCCAGCTTGTCGGCGTCGAGGCCGTAGCGATGATAGTATTCGCGCTCCGACGGGATGAAACCGCCGTCCATCCGTTCCTTCTGCAGCCGCAGCATCATCACGACGTCGACGTCTTTCAGGCCTTCGCGCATGTCGTCATAAATCTCGGCGCCGAATTCGGCGAACTGGCCGGGCACCAGGGTCGGCGGGCCGATCAGACGGATGCGGTTTTCCATCTTGCCCAGCAGGATCAGGTTGGAGCGGGCGACGCGGGAATGCGCAATGTCGCCGCAGATTGCAATGTTCAGCCGGTGCAGCCGGCCTTTGGAGCGGCGGATGGTCAGCGCATCAAGCAGCGCTTGGGTCGGGTGTTCGTGCTTGCCGTCGCCGGCGTTCAGCACCGCGCAGTTCACCTTTTGCGCCAAGAGATCCACCGCGCCCGAATGGGGATGCCGTACCACCAGCAGGTCCGGGTGCATCGCGTTCAGCGTCATCGCGGTGTCGATCAGCGTCTCGCCCTTTTTGATCGAGGACGCCTGCATCGCCATGTTCATCACATCGGCGCCCAGCCGTTTGCCCGCCAGTTCGAACGAGGCCTGGGTGCGGGTGGAATTCTCGAAGAACATGTTGATCTGAGTAAGCCCCGCCAGCACGTCGGAGTGTTTTTCCGGGCGGCGGTTCAGGGCGACATATTCGTCAGCCAGATCAAGGATCGCGGTGATCTCATGCGGTTTCAGCGGTTCGATGCCAAGCAGGTGGCGGTGTTCGAAAGACATGGGGGCAGCTCCGCGTGATTTGCGGGTTCTTATAGGCGGGGCGGGCCAGACGGGCAACGGCCGGCACAGGCGAAGCTAGGGAATTTGAGTATTTGCAGCAAGATGAAAGGGGAGGTGTTCCGCTTGGGGCGCAGGCGGAGTAGCTTGGGCGCATGGAATCGGCATTGGATTACTGGAGCGCCCGGGCGCTGTTGGAGTGGCAGGCGGAGCTTGGCGCGACCGAAGCGCTGTGCGACGAACCAATCGACCGGTACGCGCTGGAACAGGCGGCACCCAAGCCGAAACCGGGGGCCGTGCCTGCGCCGCCGCCCAAGCCCAAGGAGGCGGATCCGGTCGAGGCGGCCCGTAAAGCCGCCAAAGGGGCTGCGTCATTGCCTGGCTTGCGCGATGCCTTGGAGGGGTTCAGCCACTGCGACCTGAAACGCGGCGCGCGCAATCTGGTGTTCTCGGACGGCCAGGCGGGGGCGCGGGTGATGATCATCGGCGAAGCACCGGGGCGCGATGAGGATCTGCAGGGCAAACCGTTTGCGGGCCGGGACGGGCAGCTGCTGGACAAAATGCTGGAGGCAATCGGGCTATCACGTGCCGAGAGCGTCTATCTTACCAATGTGCTGCCCTGGCGGCCGCCGCAGAACCGTGACCCGCTGCCCGCGGAGATTGCTATGCTGACGCCGTTTCTGGAGCGGCATGTTGCCCTGGCGGAGCCGGATATTCTGGTCTTGATGGGCAATGTCAGCTGCCAGGCAGTGCTGGGCAAACGCGGCATAACCCGGCTGCGCGGGCAATGGGATCAGGCCTGGGGCAAGCCGGTACTGCCGATGTTCCACCCTGCCTATCTGCTGCGCCAGCCGCAGCAGAAGCGGCTGGCCTGGGGGGATCTGCTGGAGCTGAAGGCACGGCTGGGCGCCCTGTCCTGACGGAGGAGGAGCGTCATGAAGATTCTCGCATTTTCGGATCTGCATCTGTCAAACAGCCATGCGGCGGAGATCGTGGCGGCCAGCGCCGGCGCTGATCTGGTGATCGGTGCAGGCGATTTTTGCAACATGCGCCAGGGAATGGACCGGGCGATGGCGATGCTGGCGGGTCTGAAGGTGCCGATGGTGGCGGTTCCCGGCAATGGCGAAAGCGCCGGTGAACTGCGTGCGGCGGGGTTTCCCAGCACAACCGTGCTGCATGGCGAGGGAATGGACTTTGAGGGCCTGCGTCTGTTCGGTCTGGGCTATGGCGTGCCGGAAACACCCTTTGGCAGCTGGTCCTGCGACCTGAGCGAGATTCAGGCGGCGGCGATGCTGGCAGCCTGTGATCATGCGGATATCCTGATTTCGCACTCGCCGCCCAAGGGGCTGGGGGATATCACCTCGGGCGGGCTGTCCGTGGGCTCAGCGGCGGTCAGGGCAGCGGCGGAGCGGATCCAGCCGCAGCTGCTGCTTTGCGGCCATGTGCATGATTGCTGGGGCTTTCGCGGAAATTTAGGAAAAACGCAGGTGGCCAATCTTGGTCCTGCGGTGAGCTGGTTCGAGGTGATACCATGATCGATGCGGTGACTTTGCTGGCTTTTGTCCCGGCAGCGCTGGCGCTGAACCTGACGCCGGGGGCGGACATGATGTTCTGCCTTGGCCAGGGGCTGCGCTCGGGGCGCGGTGCGGCGGTGGCGGCCAGCGCAGGGATCTCGGCGGGCAGCATGGTGCATGTGGCGCTGGCCGGGCTGGGGCTGGGCGCGGCGGTCTCTGCCATGCCCGCATTGTTCGACGTGATCCGCTGGTTTGGTGTCGCCTATCTGCTGTACCTGGCCTGGGGTGCTTTGCGCGGCGGTCTTGCGGCGGATGAACTGCCCGAGCGGCGCGGCGCCAGCGCTTTTCGCAGCGGGCTGCTGGTCAACCTGGCCAATCCGAAGGTGATCCTGTTCGTGCTGGCCTTTGTGCCGCAATTCGTAAAACCCGAGGCAGGCCCGGTGCTGGTCCAGTTCCTGATCTTCGGGCTGATCCTGGCGGTGGGCGGGTTCTTCATCAACGGGCTGGTCGGCATCTTTGCCGGCCAGGCCGGGCGGCGGCTGACCGGCTCGCCGGTGTTTGCGCGCTGGCTGGGCCGGGTTTCGGCCGGAATTTTTGCAGGGCTGGCCATGCGGCTGGCCATTATGGAAAGGGCGTGACAGGAAATGTCCCGGATTGACGAAAGCATGGAATTCATCCCGGTGCGCATTGCGGTGCTGACCGTTTCGGATAGCCGCAAGCTGGAGGACGACCGCTCCGGCCAGGTGCTGGTAGACCGTCTGCGGGACGCGGGCCATGCTCTGGCAGCCCGCAAAATCATCCCGGACGAGCGGGCAGCGATCGCCGCGCAGCTGCGTGCCTGGATCGCCGACCGTCAAGTCGATGTGGTGATCTCAACCGGCGGCACCGGGCTGACGGGGCGGGACGTCACCGTCGAGGCGCACCGCGACGTTTATGAAAAGGAGATCGAGGCCTTCGGCACCGTCTTCACCCTGGTCTCGATGCAGAAGATCGGCACCAGCGCGGTGCAGTCGCGGGCCACCGGCGGCGTTGCGGGCGGCACCTATCTGTTTGCACTGCCCGGCAGCCCCGGCGCCTGCAAGGACGGCTGGGATGAAATCCTG
>NZ_JAXMOX010000101.1:0-15883 GCF_034669605.1 Leisingera sp. | reverse complement strand
CCTGCACGCGCCTGAGCTGGGCCGCAGCGATGCGGGCTTCATGATGGGGCCTGTTGCCGGCGTGGTCGAGGATGCTCCTGCCGGCGAATAACCCCTAACCCGCACGTTTGCGCATCTGCCGCATCATCGGAACCGAGTAGATAACCAAAGCGGCCCAGATCATCGGAAAGGCGATCATCCTGGCACGGCCGAACTCCTCTCCAAACAGAAGCACCGCGGCCAGCATGATCATCGTCGGCGCGATGTATTGCAGGATGCCAATGGTCGAAAGCCGCACCAGCTTGGCCCCATTGGCATAAACGATCAGCGGCACCGCGGTGACGACACCGCACCCCAGAAGCAGCGCGGTATCGTTTAGAGAGACACCAAAGCTGCTGGTTCCGGTTGCGGTGAGATAGGCGAGATAGCCCAGGGCCGGCAGCAGCAGTATCAACACCTCCAGCAAGAAGCCCTGATTTGGACCGATCGGCAGAGATTTTTTGAAAAACGCATAAAATCCCCAAGAAAGCGTCAGCCCGACCGAGACCCACGGCACGCTGCCGGCCTCGACCGTCAGAACCACTACAGCAGCGGCGGCCAAGGCGACGGCGGCCATTTGCGCCTTGGTCAGCGGCTCCCGCAGCAGGAAAGCACCCAGGGCAATGCTGAATAACGGATTGATGTAGTATCCCAATGCTGCGTCCAATGCCCGGCCAGAGGCAATCGACCAGACATAGATTCCCCAGTTCACTGAAATCAGCGCCGCAGTGATACAGGCCATACCCAGCATGCTGGGGTTCTTCAACGCCGCCTGCAGATCCTTTGTCCGCCGCAGGAATAGCAGAAGCGCCGCTGCGATTGGCACCGACCAGACCACCCGGTGGGAAACGACCTCAACTGCGGGAATATGCGCCAGTGCTTTCATGTAAAGCGGCAGGAACCCCCACATAAGATAGGCAGCGGTGGCAAAGGCCAGCCCGCGGGGAGTGTCCATGTTTTCGGGGGGCAGCTGTTTCATGCGGAGCTCCTGTACAGGGCGCCGTTATCGCCGGTTTTGATCGGATTGAAACTGTGTTTTCTGTGATATCGGGTATTCACAGGCTTTATGGGTGTGACGGCCTGCCCTTTGGGATGCAAAAGAACGGCCCCGGAAACCGGGGCCGCAGTGTCATTTGGGGTCTGCAGTCTGGGCTGGAACTGCGCGTCAGGCCTCCAGAGACCGGCGCAGCATTTCGACATCTTCGGCAATTTGGCCGTCAGTGGTCTTAAGCTCCTCAATACGCTTTACACCATGCATGACGGTGGTGTGGTCGCGCCCGCCAAAGCGGCGGCCGATCTCTGGCAGCGACCGGCTGGTCAGCTGCTTGCACAGATACATCGCCACTTGGCGCGGGCGTGCATAAGAGCGCAAGCGTTTGGGGCCGATGATGTCCGACATTCGGATGTTGTAATATTCGGAAACTTTGCGCTGGATCTCTTCAACAGTGATCTTGCGCTCGGAAGCCCGCAGCACATCGGCCAGGCAGTCCTGCGTCAGATCCATGTCGATCTCGCGGCCCACCAGCGAAGCAAAGGCAAACAAGCGGGTAAGAGCGCCTTCAAGAACGCGAACATTGGTCGAGATACGGTGTGCCAGAAACTCCAGCACGCCATCGGCAATGCGCAGATCCGGATAGGTTTGCCGCTGTTGCTCTACTTTGGTTTGCAGAATGCCCAGGCGAAGTTCATAGTCCGTCGGGTGCAGATCCACAACCAAGCCGCACTGCAGACGGGATTTCACCCGGTCTTCCAGGTCCTTGATCTCACCCGGGGCACGGTCGGCAGAGATGATGATCTGTTTATTTTGATCCACCAGCGCGTTGAAGGTGTGAAAGAATTCCTCTTGGGTCGAATCCTTTCCGGCGATGAACTGCACGTCATCCACCATCAGCACGTCAACTGAACGGAACAGGTGCTTGAAGTCCATCATCTTGCGCTCGCGCAGGGCCTGCACAAAGCGATACATGAATTGCTCTGCCGACAGGTACAACACGTTGAGCGACGGGTTCTTTTCCTTCAGTTCCCAGGCGATGGCGTGCATCAGGTGGGTCTTACCCAGGCCGACGCCCCCATAAAGCACCAGCGGGTTGAAGGTGACCGGACCACCTTCGCCAACGCGGCGCGCGGCGGCATGGGCCAGTTCGTTCGGCTTGCCCACTACAAAGCTGTCGAAGGTGAAGCGCGGGTCCAGCGGAGCCGCCTGCAACGCTTCCAGCGTGTCCCTGCCACCCGCCGATGCCGCAGCCGCAGCAGGTGCTGTCATGACTGCCACGTCGTTGTGTTCACCGCCATAGGTGTCAGCCGTCCCGGCAGTTTCTGCGGAACGGGCCGGGCTGTAGTTGGCCGCGACCCGGAAGGCCAGGCGCTGGACCGGCTCGCCGGACATTGTCAGCTCATGCAGAATAAGATCCGCAAAATTCTGGCTGACGTAATTTCCCATGAAATTCGTCGGCACCTTGAAGACGGCAACGCCGCCCTCCACGGTGTCAAATTCCAGAGGCTCAATCCAGGTCGTAAAGTTGTTCTGGCCTACCGTCTTCAACAGCCGGTTTCTGAGCTGTCCCCATTTTTCTTCTGTCATGCTGCGCCTCACGCGTCCCCAAAAAAGCAGCGGCCCATTGGCCGGGCCAATTCTATCTTTACCCCCAACGAATCGGGGGGCATTCACCCACAAGTTTATTGTGTGCGGACCAGCAGCGGCCGCATTACCCGAAGGTTGAAGGTTCGTGCAAAACAGCAAAATCAGCCGCAGGACGCGGCAGAGCTGCCTTCACGAACAGTATCGCACACAATTGAGACAAGGCTGCTGTCCATAACCGATACAGCAGTAGATGCCGGCCAGAACAAAGCACAAAAGTACCGTCTGCACCGAGCAACCTGGCAACCTTGATGCCCGTCAAGATTGCCGCAAGCAGCCTGTCCCCCCAGCGAGTGAATCGCTGTCTTATTGGTAGCAATTTGAGGGGGGCGGCAGCAACGAAACTATGATGTTGACTCTGTCTTTGCCGGCAAAGAATCCCTCGCATCTGCAGCACGCCGCCGAGGGTTTACCCAAAAAACAAGGCGCTGCAATCTGCAGCGCCCTGACAACATTTCAACTGTTCTGAAGCCCGCTCAGTGGAGCGAATCTCAGGCCAGTGCCTTCACGCGTGCGGACAGGCGCGAGATTTTCCGGGAAGCGGTGTTTTTGTGATACACGCCCTTGGTGACGCCGCGCATCAGTTCCGGCTGGGCTGCGCGCAGAGCGGCAGATGCAGCTTCCTTGTCGCCGGAGGCGATAGCTTCTTCAACTTTACGCAGATAAGTGCGGATGCGCGAACGACGGGCTTTGTTGACGGCAAAGCGCTTTTCGTTCTGACGTGCGCGCTTCTTGGCCTGGGGCGAATTTGCCATGGTGTTTGACCTTATCTCGGGTTCTGTTTCAATCGGACGCAATGCCAGCCGAACCCGGGTCACTAAACCGGTGTGATTCTAGCCAGAGCGGGCTGCACGCGCATGTATGAGGCGGCTGATACCCAACCCGGCGCAGAATTGCAAGGGCACCGGTCCGGTCAGAAAGACGGCGGGCCTATCTGCCCGCCGCTTCGTTACTCCAATCCCCAGCTAGCCTCACTTATCCCGGAACTGCGCTTCGCGCTTTTCCAGGAAGGCTGCCATGCCTTCTTTCTGGTCTTCGGTGGCGAACATCGAGTGGAACACACGGCGCTCAAACAGCAGCCCCTCGCTCAGCGGCAGCTCGTAAGAGCGGTTCACCGTTTCCTTGACCGCCATCGCTGTCAGCAGCGATTTTTCGGCAATCTTCTGCGCTGCTGCAGTAGCTTCCTCGACCAGCTTCTTGGCCGGCACCACTCGCGACACCAGGCCGGCGCGTTCGGCTTCCTCGGCGTTCATGAAGCGACCGGTGAGGTTCATGTCCATCGATTTCGACTTGCCCACAAACCGGGTCAAACGCTGAGTGCCACCGATTCCCGCAACGACGCCAAGGTTGATCTCAGGCTGGCCGAACTTGGCGGTTTCTGCTGCGATGATGAAATCGCACAGCATTGCCAGCTCGCAGCCGCCGCCCAGCGCATAGCCTGCGACCGCCGCGATCACCGGTTTGCGGATTGCGGAAATGCGGTCGTTGGCATCGGCGAACAGGTTGGTGGAGAACACTTCGGTGAAACTCATCTCCGACATCTCCTTGATGTCAGCGCCGGCGGCAAAAGCCTTTTCCGACCCGGTGAGAACGATACAGCGCACCTTGTCGCTGGCATCGGCCTCTTCCAAAGCGGCGCACAACTCGCCGATAAGTTCCTTGTTGAGCGCGTTCATCGCCTCTGGGCGGTTCAGTTTTATGAGGCAAACGTGGTCCTGCACATCGACGTTGATCGTCTCGTAGGCCATGATTTCTCTTTCGGTTGTTCCGTTCAAATCCGAGTCCTTACCAAAAGGGGCACTCTGATCAAGCTATCTTTGGCACTTTACACAATAGAAGGTGGAGCGTCCTGACTGAGTGATTCTGACAATTGACCCGTCGCAACCCGCGCGGTGGCAGGGTTCGCCCTCACGCCCGTAGGCATCGAAACTGTGTTGGAAATATCCAAGTTCACCAGAGGCTTGCCGAAAATCCTTGAGAGAAGCTCCCCCGGCGCGGATGGCATCTTGCAGCACTTGGCGGATGATCGGTACCAGCGCGGCAACCCGGTGCGCAGCAATCTGCCCAGCCTTGCGGCGTGGCGAAATTCCCGCACGGAACAACGCTTCACAGACATAGATGTTACCAAGTCCAGCAATGATTCCCTGATCCAGTAATGCGGATTTCACCGGCGTGTTACGGCCCTGGAAAGCGGCCACCAAGTGATCTTCGTGGAAATCATTACCCAACGGCTCCGGTCCCAGCACCGCCAGCAGTTTGTGATTCCCGGCAGTCGCAGTGTCCAGCAAATCCATCGCCCCGAACCGGCGCGGATCGTTGAAGGTGATGCGGGCATCGTTGTCCATGTCGAACACCACATGGTCGTGCTTTTCCGCCTGCGGGTGCTCATGCGTGAACTGCCCCAGCGGATCGCCCGACACGGTCATCCGCCCGGACATGCCAAGGTGAATGAGCAATGTCTCATCCGTGTCGAGGTCGGCAAGAATGTATTTCGAGCGCCGCCGCAAACCCTTCACCCGCGCACCGGTAAGCCGTTCGGCCATCCGCTCTGGAAACGGCCAGCGCAGACCAGGCCGGTTCACCGACGCATTTATGATCACCGCCCCCTCCATGGCCGGTGCCAATCCGCGTTTCACCGTCTCGACCTCGGGCAATTCTGGCATTACACCCCTCCTGAAACAACGGGCCGCATTGTGCCTGCCCCACAGCGCCTTATAACAAGGGCGGAAATCAGCAAACGGCAAGCCTCATGAGCGATAGCAGCGACAATACCACCCATTTCGGGTTCGAAACCGTCCGCGAGGCGGAGAAGGCGGGCCGGGTGCAGGGGGTCTTCAACTCGGTCGCTTCGAAATACGACATCATGAACGATGTGATGAGTGTTGGCATCCACCGGGTCTGGAAAGACGCGATGATGGATTGGCTGGCGCCGCGCCCCGGCCAGCGGCTGCTGGATGTGGCGGGCGGTACCGGCGACATTTCTTTCCGCTTCCTGAAACGCGCAGGCCACGGCCATTCCACCGTGCTGGATCTGACCCGCCCGATGCTGGAGGAAGGCCGCAAGCGCGCCGAAGCCGAACAGATGGCCGGCAGCCTCGACTGGGTCACCGGCGACGCTATGAAGCTGCCGTTCAAGGACAACACTTTCGACGTCTACACCATTTCCTTCGGCATCCGGAACGTGACCCGGCCGCAGGACGCGCTGAACGAGGCCTACCGGGTACTGCGCCCCGGCGGGCGGCTGATGGTGCTGGAATTCTCACAGCTGCCGAACGACGGGCTGCAGAAACTTTATGATCTTTATTCCTTCAACGTGATCCCGCGGATGGGGCAAATGATTGCCGGCGATTACGACAGCTACCAGTATCTGGTGGAATCGATCCGCAACTTCCCGGATCAGGAGACCTTCCTGGGCATGGTCAAACAGGCGGGTTTTGAGAACGCCAAGTACCGCAACCTGTCGCTGGGCATCGCCTGCTTGCATTCCGGCTGGAAAATCTGACCCATGCGCGGCCCTCATAATATTTTGCGCCTGATCCGCACAGGCGCCACTTTCGAGCGCACCGGTGCCATGCATTCGGTGCTGGAAGCGTTCGAGGCGCCCAAGCCGCTGCGCATTCTCGCCCGGACCCTGGGCTGGCCGTTCAAATGGATGGGGTACAAGGGCGATCCATCAATGCCGCCCGAGACCCGGGCGCTGAACGCCCTGGGGCCTGCCTACATCAAGTTCGGGCAAGTGCTCTCGACCAGGCCGGATGTGGTGGGCAAGGATCTGGCCCGCCAGTTGCGCGTTTTGCAGGACAAACTGCCGCCGTTCTCCCGCGCTGAGGCCCTGGCCGAAGTGGAAAAGGAACTGGGCCGCCCCGTCTCCGAGATATTTTCGGACTTCAGTGACCCGATTGCCGCCGCCTCCATCGCCCAGGTGCACCGCGCAACACTGGCCGAAACCGGCGAGGAAGTTGCCGTCAAGGTGCTGCGCCCGGGTATCGAGCGCGCTTTCAACAAGGACGTGGACGCCTTCTATTTCGCCGCCCGAATCGTGGACTTGTTCGCGCCCGGCGCCCGCCGCCTGAAACCGATGGACGTGATCGAACATTTCGACGGCGTGGTGCAAGGGGAATTAGACCTGCGGCTTGAGAGCGCCGCCGCGTCGGAATTTGCCGCCAATACCGTGAATGACGAAGGCTTCCAGCTGCCTGAAATCCGCTGGGGCTATTCCGCCCGCCGGGTGATGACGATGGGCTGGGCGGACGGCGTCGCGCTCGGCGACAATGACGCGCTGGATGCCGCCGGACACGACCGCCGGGTGCTGGCCGACCGGGTACTGTCGCTGTTTTTGCGCCATGCGCTGCGCGACGGTTTTTTCCACGCCGACATGCATCAAGGCAACCTGAAGGTCGCCGCCAATGGTGACATCATCGCCTATGACTTCGGCATCATGGGCCACATTGATGAGTACACGCGACGGGTTTATGCCGAGATCCTCTACGGCTTCATCAAACGCGATTACAAACGCGTCGCCGAGGTGCATTTCGAAGCCGGTTATGTATCCGCATCCCACGACGTAGACGAATTCGCCCGCGCCCTGCGCGCGGTGGGAGAGCCAATCTTCGGCATGGATGCATCGCAGATCTCAATGGGGCGGCTGCTGAACTATCTGTTTGAAGTGACAGAGCGTTTCGGAATGGAAACCCGCACCGAACTGATCCTGCTGCAGCGCACCATGGTGGTGGTCGAAGGCGTTGCCCGGTCGCTGGATCCGCATATCAACATCTGGGAGGCCGCCCGCCCGGTGGTTGAGGGTTACATCAAGAAATCCATCGGTCCTCGTGCGGTGGTAAGCGACCTTCTGGACACCGCCAAGGTGATGGCCCGGTTTGGCCCCCGGCTGCCCGCGCTGGTGGAGCAGGCGCTGATCGCACAAGCGGCGCAGAACGGCACACAAAAGCCCAGCGTAAACAGCTGGGTTACACCGGCCGTTCTGGGAGCAGCCGGCGGAATAAGCCTCTGTGCCGTGATTGCCTTGCTGCTGTGACCACGCACAGGCCCCAATGGCCACGGTTTTCTTTCTGGTCTGAAATACTCCAGCGGTGAGCGCCGCAAACCGCGAGGGGGGGGGCAGCGCCCCCTTCCCTTTCAATTACAGCCGCTCGACTGCCAATGCGATGCCCTGGCCACCGCCGATGCACATGGTGATCAGACCTTTAGACCCGCCGGATCGCTCCAATTCATAGAGAGTTTTCAAGGTGATGATAGCGCCTGTTGCCCCCACGGGATGGCCCAGGGCGATTGCTCCGCCGTTCGGGTTCACCTTGGCGGGATCCAGCCCCAGTTCCTGGTTCACCGCCAGCGCCTGCGACGCAAAGGCCTCATTTGATTCGATCACATCAAAATCACTGGGTGACAGGCCGGTTTTCTCCAGCAGGCTCCGCACCGCGGGCACCGGGCCAATGCCCATGACTTCCGGGCGCACACCGGCATGGGCATAGCCCAGGATTCGTGCCTTGGGTTTCAAACCTGCCCGCTCTGCAGCGGAGGCCGTGGCCAGCACCACCGCCGCAGCGCCGTCGTTGATGCCGCTGGCATTGCCAGCGGTTACCCGCCCGTCTTTCCGGAACACCGCCTTAAGCCCGGCCAGCACATCCAAGGTGGTGGCCTTGGGGTGCTCGTCCACCTCAAAAGGCACCAGGTCGCGTTTGACCTTCACGTCAACCGGTGTGATCTGCGATTTGAAATGCCCGGCTTCGATCGCCGCGGCGGCGCGGGTCTGACTGATGACGGCGAACTCATCCATCTGGGCGCGCGTGATACCGTGCTCATCGGCGACGTTTTCTGCTGTTACCCCCATGTGGCCGGTGCCGAACGGGCAGTTCAACGCCCCCAGCATCATGTCCAGAGATTTTACATCCCCCATCTTGGCACCCCAGCGGCTCTGCTGGTTAATGTAGGGGCTGCGCGACATGTTTTCGGCGCCGCCGGCCAGTGCGAATTCCGCGTCTCCCAAGGCAAGAGATTGGACGGCAGAGATTATTGCTTGCACTCCAGATCCGCAAAGCCGGTTCACGTTCATCGCCGGCACCGCATCAGGCACCCCCGCCTGCATCGCTGCAACCCGGCTCAGGTACATGTCGCGCGGCTCGGTATTGATGATGTGTCCGAACACCACATGACCGATCTGGCCCCCGTCCACTCCCGAGCGCTGCAGGGCAGCCTTGGACACGGTGGTTGCCAGATCAATCGGAGCAGTTCCCGCTAAAGCGCCGCCAAAAGTGCCGATGGCGGTGCGGGCGCCATCCAGGATCACGATATCAGTCATTGTCTTTCTCCTCACTCCTGCGTTGCCGCCATTATGCGCCTGCAGCATGGTCCTGTCTGCCGGGACGTGCCGTCATGGAAACGCCACGTCACGCTCTGCGCTCTCCCCATACCGCCCCCTGCACGCCGCCGCGGTTCAGCATTCCGAATGTCAGGAAGATTTGACAAACACGGCCTGACGGCGCAGAGAATCCGTCATGACGGAAAACACAGACGATATCCTGACCTTGCTGCCCGCCCGCCTGAAAGAGGCCCGCCGCACCCAAGGGCTGAGCCTGGAAGCGGTGGCGAATCTCTCCGGCGTCAGCCGCTCCATGGTAAGCCAGATCGAACGCGGCGAAAGCTCGCCCACCATCGCAACGCTATGGAATCTCACCCGTGCGCTGCAGGTGGATTTTGCCGGGCTGCTGGAAACAGGTGACATGAAGGACCGGATTGAGGTTCTGCGCGCAACAGATGTGCCCAAGATCGAGAACATGGGCCAAGGCTGCCGGATCCGCATTCTGTCGCCGCCGGAGGAAGCCGGCGGGCATGAGGTCTATGATATCCGTTTCGACAAAGGCGGCGCATTGGTCAGCCAGCCACACACCCGCGGCACTGTGGAACAACTGACCGTTCTGGAGGGGGAAATTGCACTTTCCTCTGGCAATGCCAACGACTTGCTGCAAACAGGCGACACCGCCCGCTATGCCGCTGATGTCGCGCATTCGGTTACCTCATCGAAGGGGCCGGCGCGGGTGTTTCTGATTGTGAAAACGGCTTGAAGCTGGCCTTTATTCCCGGTCCTGCTCTTCCTTTCGAAATCAGTGCGGACATCAGCAGACCTTTCAAACAGGCGGGAAGATTCAAATTTTTAGCCGGTTCTTTCCCGCTGAACTAGCGTAAACGTACCGGCAAGAAAGCCCTTCTTACCACCTTTCCAGAACAAACCCCTTGAAAGACTCACGGCATCGGACCATATGTGGATCGCTAACGTTATTCTTGTCGATCCACTGTCTCCCGCTCTGCGGCGTTTTCAGTCTCTCGATCCAGACCGACTACGCCAGGCTGCCGCACTTCCGCGGGCAGCATCTACTAGGAGACTACGGATATGGCCACCGGCACCGTAAAATGGTTCAACACCACCAAAGGCTTCGGCTTCATCGCACCCGACGGCGGCAGCAAAGATGTGTTCGTGCACATTTCCGCTGTTGAGCGCTCCGGCCTGACCGGCCTGGCGGACAACCAGAAAGTCACTTTCGACATCGAGCCCGGCCGTGACGGCCGCGAGTCGGCTGTGAACCTGGCGCTGGCGTAAGCTTTTAAAGCTTATCAGTTCTGAAACGCGGTCCCTGCAAAGGGGCCGCGTTTTTTCGTTTCCGGTTGATTGTCAGCCCTTATTCTTCTCATCCCAAAGCTTGGGCTCCCACAGCTCCACCTTGTTGCCCTCGGGGTCCATGATCCAGGAAAAACGTCCGTTCTCATGGGTTTCCGGTCCCTGCTGAATGGGAATACCCGCCTTGGTCAGCTGTGCGATCATGCCGTCCATGTCATCAACCCGGTAGTTGATCATGAAGCTGGAAGCGCTGGGGGCGAACCAAGTTCCGTCCGGATCGGCAGTGGCCCAGACGGTGAGGCCGCCGTCTTCGGCCTTATCCTGCTGCCAATTGAGGATGGCGCCGCCGAAATCCTTCAGCTCCAGCCCCAGGTGGTCGCGGTACCACTCTGCCAGCGCTTTGGCATCACCACGCGCCTTGATAAACACCCCGCCGATACCCATGATGCGTGCCATGCGTTTCCTCCCTGTTGCAGGATCAGATAGCCCGGCCTGGCCGAACGTCTGCCTCAAATCCGGTTTTGCGGAAAATGTTCCGTGATACTGAAATCCTGTATTTCGGAAATGCATCCGCTATGATAGACACGCGACTCGAGGCACCCAGGGAGTTAGCTCATGTCCAACGCATTTCTGACCGACATCTCCAGCACGCTGGCCCAGATTGAGGCTGAGGGGCTGTACAAGCGTGAGCGAATGATCACCTCTCCCCAAGGGGGCGAGATCACGGTCGGCGGCCGTGAGGTGATCAACCTTTGCGCCAACAATTATCTGGGGCTGGCCGATCACCCCGCCCTGATTAAAGCCGCCAAGGACGCGATGGAGCCGAAAGGGTTCGGCATGGCGAGCGTGCGGTTCATTTGCGGGACGCAAGACATTCACCGGGAGCTGGAGAGCCGTCTGGCCAAGTTCCTTGGCAAGGACGACGCGATCCTGTTCGCCGCCTGTTTCGACGCCAATGGCGGGCTGTTCGAGCCGCTCTTGGGGCCGGAGGATGCGATTATCTCGGACAGCCTGAACCATGCGTCAATCATCGACGGCGTGCGCCTGTGCAAGGCCAAGCGCTACCGCTATCTGAACAGTGACATGAACGATCTGGAAGCCTGGCTGAAACAGGCCCGCGAGGACGGGGCGCGCCATATCATGATCGCCACTGACGGGGTGTTCTCGATGGACGGCTACTTGGCCAAGCTGCCTGAAATCCGGGCGCTGGCGGACAAATACGATGCGGTGGTGATGGTGGATGACTGCCACGCCACCGGTTTCATGGGGGCAACGGGCGCCGGCACGCCGGAGCATTTCGGGGTCGACGTGGATATCGTCACCGGGACATTGGGCAAAGCACTTGGGGGGGCCATTGGCGGTTATATCGCCGGGCCGCAGCCAGTGATCGACCTGCTGCGGCAGCGGGCGCGGCCCTATCTGTTCTCCAATTCGCTGCCGCCATCAATTGTTGCCGCCGGGCTGGAGGCGATCCGGCTGGTGGAAGAAGGGGACGCTCTGCGGGCGCAGCTGTTTGATAACGCGAAATACTGGCGCGCGGGGCTGGAAAGCCTGGGCTTTGACCTCTTGCCCGGTGAGCACCCGATTATCCCGGTGATGCTGGGTGAAGCGCAGCTGGCACAGGATATGGCGTCGCGGTTGTTCGACGAGGGCGTTTATGTCTCTGGCTTCTTCTTCCCGGTGGTGCCGCGCGGTCAGGCGCGGATCCGGACGCAGATGAATGCGGCGCTGACGCGGGATGAGCTGGACCGGGCGCTGGCCGCATTCGGTAAAGTTGGCAAGGAACTGGGGGTGATTTCATGAGCCTGCCTAACACGATGAAGGCACTGGAGAAATCGCATCCCAAAGAAGGCCTGTGGATGGTGCAGGCACCGGTGCCCGAGATCGGCCCGGATGAGGTGCTGATCAAGGTTAAGAAGACCGGCATTTGCGGGACCGATATACATATCTGGAACTGGGATGACTGGGCCGCGCATACCGTACCGGTACCGATGATCACCGGGCACGAATTTGCTGGGGAGATCATTGAAATCGGCCGCAACGTGGAGGACTTGACAGTGGGGCAACGGTGTTCCGGCGAGGGGCACCTGATCAAGACGGATTCGCGCCAGTCGCGGGCTGGCAAGTTCCACCTGGACCCCGGCACCCGCGGCATCGGGGTGAATGAGCAGGGTGCTTTCGCACAATATCTGAAACTGCCCGCCTTCAATGTGGTGCCGCTGCCGGATGACATCCCGGACGAGATCGGCGCCATTCTCGACCCGCTGGGCAATGCGGTGCATACCGCGTTGAGCTTTGATCTGCTGGGGGAGGATGTGCTGATCACCGGGGCCGGCCCCATTGGCATCATGGCGGCGGCGGTGGCGAAACATGCGGGTGCGCGGCATGTGGTAATCACCGACATCAACCCGGACCGGTTGAAGCTGGCTGCGCATGTTGTGCCGGCGGCGCGTACTTTGGATGTGTCCAAGGAAGAGCTAAGTGATGTGATCCAAGAACTGGGCATGAAACAGGGCTTTGACGTCGGGCTGGAGATGTCCGGCTCGCAAGCGGCGCTGGATCAGATGGTCGAGGCGCTGGTAATGGGCGGAAAGATTGCGCTGCTGGGCATTCCGCCGGGCAAATCGCCGGTGGATTGGAGCCGCATTGTGTTCAAGGCGATCACCCTCAAGGGCGTCTACGGGCGCGAAATGTTCGAAACTTGGTACAAGATGATCGCCATGCTGCAAAACGGGCTGGATGTGAGCCGGGTGATCACCCATCGCTTTGCGGTGGAGGATTTTGCAGAAGGGTTCACGGCAATGAAATCCGGGACAAGCGGCAAGGTGGTGCTTAACTGGAGCTGAGCACGGATCGAGGGAGCATTGCCCCCTTGGCCTTGCGGCCTCACCCCCATAATACTTGCAACCAGAACGAGGCCGCGGTTTAGGGTATCAGCGGCTGGCGCCCGTTCTGAGTGAGCAGCCAGCAGCTGCGGCCTTCGAACACTGCGGCAGTGAGAGGGCGGCCGTAGCCTGCACCGGTGTCAAGGTTGATGCGGTTGCCGTAATGGCTGGGCCTGTCCACCGGCGTGTGACCATGCACGATCAGTTTCGGATGCGCACCGGAGTGGTCGTGGAACGGCTGCCGGATCCAGACCAGATCATCCTCCTTCTGCCGGGCCAGCGGTACACCGGGCACGATTCCGGCGTGCACAAAGGCCAGCTCCGGCGTCTCGTGAAGGGGCGTGAGGCTGCGCAGGAATTCAGCATGCTGCAGAGGAATCACTTCTTTTGCTTCTGCATGCAGATCGTCGAGCCGGGTACGGTCCTTGAATGTCAACCCGTAGCTGGCCAGGGTTTCAGTGCCGCCGATCCGCTCATGCAGCCAGTGGTATCCGATCAGTAGATGCGGGTCATGGCGCGGTATGTCCTCCATGAACCATTCAAACATCCGGTCGTGGTTGCCCCTGAGGCAGATCCAGGCCCGGCCCTCCTCTTGGCCTGCGATCAACCGCTCAATTACCCCTCGGCTGTCGGGACCACGATCGGTGTAGTCGCCCAGGAAGACGATGCGGGCCTCGGGGCCGCCATCAACCTCAATCCGGGCCAGCGCCTGCTCTAGCATCTTCACCTGGCCGTGGATATCGCCGATGGCGTAGAGGGGGGTGGTCATGGCAGCTCCTTTACGCAGCTTTGGCAGTTTGATGGAGTATTACGGCAAGGAGTTCAACCCCCGGAAAGTCTGCCCTCAGGCTGGCAATCAGGCTTCACCGCCCCAGGTTACCTGGGAAGTTGTCCAATGAACAAACTGAACCGGGAGGGCTGAAAATGGAAGGAATTGCGCGGTGGTTCATGCTGGCGGCGGTGGCATCGGCGCTTGGCGGCATGGTCTGGGGAATCCAGATGTCGGCAAGCCAGGACCACCTTCTGTCGCCAGCCCACGGGCATCTGAACCTGCTTGGCTGGGTCAGTTGTGCGATCTATGCGTTTTATTACCACCTGCTGCCACAGGCCGCCGGGGGCCTTTTGCCACGGCTGCACCTGGGAACCGCTATACTGGCGCTGACGCTGCTGGTGCCGGGCATCCCGCTGGCCATTCAGAACAGCAGCGACCTGCTGGCGCAGGCAGGATCGCTGGTGGCACTGCTGTCGATGCTGATCTTTGCGGCGGTGGTGCTGCGCAGCCGGCCGGAAAAGTCAGCCTTTGCGCAGCCAAGGTGATGTGAACCTCGCAAAGAAAAAGCCCCCGCAGGGCAAGCGGGGGCTTTTTCCAGTTATTCACCGGACAGGTCAGGCAATGTCGAATGCCAAAGGCTTTATTTGGTTGAACAGTCCGGTTTCGGCCAGCTTGGCGCGGACCCCGGCGGGCACTTCGTCATCCACATAGAGCAGTGCGATGGCTTCGCCGCCGGCTTCGGATCGGCCCAGGGTGAAATTGGCAATGTTCACTTCGCTTTCGCCCAAGGTGTGGCCCAGGGTGCCGATGATGCCGGGCACGTCCTCGTTGGTGGTATAAAGCATATGCGCGCCGACCTCGGCCTCGATATTGATGCCCTTGATCTGGATGAAACGCGGCTTGCCGTCGGAAAACACGGTACCCGCCACCGAGCGCTCGCGCTTTGAGGTCACGGCAGTCACCTTGACATAACCGTCGAACGTGCCGGATTTACCCTGATTCGTGGTCGATATCTGGATGCCGCGCTCCTTGGCGACCACCGGGGCGGAAACCATGTTCACCTCGGGGTTGACGCGTTTCATGATACCGGCAATCACTGCACAGTTCAGGGCGTCCAGGTTCATCTCCGAAGCAACGCCATCATAGAGGATGTTGATTGCCTTGATCGGCTCATCCGTCATCTGGCCCACAAAGCTGCCCAGGTGATCGGCCAATTTGATCCAGGGGCCCATGATCTTGGCTTCCTCGGCAGTCACCGAGGGCATGTTGAGCGCATTTTCCACGGCGCCGGTCAACAGGTAGTTGGACATCTGTTCGGCCACCTGCAGGGCGACGTTTTCCTGCGCCTCAGTGGTGGCGGCACCGAGGTGCGGGGTGCAGACCACGTTGGGCAGGCCGAAGAGGGCGTTGTCGTTGGCCGGCTCTACCGAGAACACGTCAAAGGCAGCACCTGCCACATGGCCGGAGGTCAAGAGTTCCGCCAGCGCACCCTCGTCAACCAAGCCGCCGCGGGCGCAGTTGATGATGCGCACGCCCTTCTTGGTCTTCTCCAAGTTTTCCTTGGACAGGATGTTGCGGGTCTGATCGGTCAGCGGCACATGCAGGGTAATGAAGTCGGCACGGGCAAGCAGTTCATCCAGTTCAACCTTTTCGACGCCCATCTGATCAGCCTTATCGGTGCTGAGATAGGGGTCATAAGCCACGACCTTCATCTTGAGGCCGCGGGCGCGATCGCAGACGATGCCGCCGATGTTGCCGGCACCGATCACACCCAGGGTTTTGGCGGTTAGTTCGGTGCCCATGAACTTGGACTTCTCCCATTTGCCGGCATGGGTGGAGGCGGACGCCTCAGGCAGCTGGCGCGCGGTTGCAAACATCATGGCGATGGCGTGTTCGGCAGTGGTGATCATGTTGCCGAAGGGCGTGTTCATCACAATGAC
>NZ_JAXMOX010000100.1:0-15926 GCF_034669605.1 Leisingera sp. | reverse complement strand
ATTGTAGAGCCGTTCGACCCAGCCGGCGTAGTGGTCCTGGGTGATCTCCTTGCTGTGGTAGGCAAGCTGCATCGAAGGGGTGACGGCAAAGCTGCTGTCCCAGGTGCCGAAGTAGAACGGCCGGAAGTTCAGATCCCGGTGCCGGCGGATGGCGGCGCAGAGGCAGCTGACAAAGCAATGCACGGTGATTTCACTAGCGGCGGGAGCGTTGCCGTCCTCCGTCGCCGGTGCCGGAGTTCCGCCCATCAGCATCCGGATCAGGGCGTCCACGGTGGCAAAATCGTCCTTGGACAATGCGCGTTCGGGCATTTCGATGCCGTGATCGGTTTCCAGATGCAGCACCAGGTTGATCAGAATGACCGAGTCGATGTGCAGATCGTCGTTCAGCACGGCAGCGGGGCCGAACCGCGCCATATGCGCATTTGCCAGCGGCCCTTGCAGGGTCAGGCGGATGGCCTCGAGAAGACTGTCGTAAGTCATGCGTTTTCCAGATCCTTGGGGGCGGCGTATTGCGCCGCGAGCCCGCGGCGGCTGATCTTGCCGTTGGCCTGGCGGGGCAGGGCGGGCAGATGTTTGATGAGACGCGGCTGCTGGTAGTCGGCCAGCGTATCACGGCAGGCCTGGCGCACATCGTCCTCGGCTGCGCTGCCGGCATAGAGCAGCCCGGCGCGGGCGCCGGAGTGCGGGTCGGGCAGGCGGAAGGCGATGGCATCGGAGACGCCGGGCAGCGCCATGACGGTTTTCTCGACGTCCTGCGGATAGACGTTGAGGCCTGCGACATTGATCATGTCGTCGGCGCGGGCGGTGAACACCAGCATTCCGTCCGCGCGCAGATGGCCAAGATCGCCGGTGTCGGTTTCGCGCCCGGCGGCGGTGATACGCACCGCATCCGGGCTGCCGTTCCGGCCTGCGGTCAGGGTCACGTGCGGCAGCGGGTGGCCGACGTCATAGGGGTCTTGCAGATCCTGGTTGATGGCAACGCAGCCGGCCTCGGAGCAGCCGTACTGCTGGAAGAAATGGGTGGTGCGGGCGCGGATCAGCTGGAACCAGGCCTCGGGCAGAACGGTGCCGGAAGTGTTGGCCGCGTAGAGCCGCTGGTCCGCGGGCAGCAGCCGGGCCAGGGTGTGCAGCATCGCGGGCGAGGTATAGAGCAGCGGCTGATCCGTCTCGCGCAGGCGGCGCAGGATGTATTTCGGGTTCAGGCTGTCGAGGATCACCGGCAGATGGCCGCGGTGCAGTGCCACCAGGACGCCTGCAATCAGCCCGTAGGAATGGGTGACCGGGCAGGCGATCACCGGCGTCATCGCCGCGCTGGCGGTAAAGAAGGCGGCGTAGCTTTCGATCTCTGCCGCGATTTCCTCCCAAGTGCGGGTAATGACCTTGGCGGCCCCGGTTGTGCCCGAGCTCATCTGCACCAGAACGCCGCCGCGCGCGATGCCGCCGGGTTGCGGTATGGCGGTTTGCTTCAGCCCGTCGCTCAGCAGCAGATCGCAGCCGGCGGCCCGGGCCATTTCGCGGGCGGTCTCCGCCGGGATGCCGGCATGGATCGGGAACACGCCCGCGTTTTGCGCCCGCAGGTACAGCAGCGCCGAGAGCGCGGCGCCGGTGTTCTGCATGTGCAGCCCGTAGCGGTGCGCAGCGGGACCGGTCAGGACGCTGTCCAGCCGGGCGGCCGGATCAGCCGGGTCGATAAGGGTGTCGTTCAGCACAAACATGTCAGCAGTCCTTTGCAGGGGCCAGGGCATTGGCGATCAGATGGCGGTACAGCGGCCGGCCGGGATCGATTTTCCGGGTGATGAGGCTTTCGGCGTGGATCTGCGGCGCAAAGGGCGCCAGCGCAGCCTGGCGGGCCTCCAGCCCGTGCTCGGCGGCATACCGGTCAAGGCGTGCCCGGACCCGGCGCCAGAATGCGGTTTCGGCCAGGCCGTAACGGCGCTGCAGCAGGTCCGAGAGGTCGGCGAGGTTGAAGACGAACAGCGTGTCCATCACCAGCCAGCGCAGCTCCTCTGCGCTGGACATCCGGTGGAATTGGTCCAGCGGCGCATCCGCATAGGCCGGGTCGATTTGGGCTAGATCCGGGCAGAGATCCGGGCGCGAAAGCAGCTTTGGCAGGTATTCAAGGCTTTCGTGGAAATCGCGGGCAATCAGGCCGGCGGGCCAGCCGTTTTCGTGATGCAGGATCAGGTTCTGGCCATGCGCCTCCAGCCCGATGCCATGGGCGATTAGCAGATGCCAGACCGGCAGCACGGTAACCTCGATGAGCTGATCGACCCAGGCCTCCAGCCCGTGTTTTTCAATCCACGGGGCGATCAGCGGGCTGCCGTCAGGCTCGGTCAGGGCAAGGCCGTTGAAGGGCATCATGCTGTCCGCGGGCAGGCCGAGGGACTCCGGGCTTTGGCGCCAGATCGCGGCCAGATGCCCGTCCAGAACGGTGCCGCGGCCGGCGGTGATGGCGGCGTATTCCGGCAGGATCGTCAGCGGGTAGCGGCTGATAAACAGGGGATCGCTGTCCAGCACATCGGCCAGCCATTTGGAGATGGCCGGGGCCACAGCGACCGACTCCGGCGCGAGGGTGCGCAGCGCAGAGGTGTTGCGCATGGCCATCGCGGTTTTGACATGGGCGCGCTGCGGGGTGTCTGCATTCATCAGGGTGCGCACCGACTGGGTGGCGCGGCAGGGTTCGCCGGTCGGGCCGATCTGCACCGCCCGGCCAGTGCGGCGCCAGTCCTGAAACAGCGGTTCGTCCTGCAGCCTGGCGGCTTGCCAGGGGTGCAGCGGCAGCAGGCGGAAATCCTGCAGCGGCGCGTTCTGCAGGTCTGCCAGCGCGGTGATGCGGTCCCATTCGCGGCGGCCCAGCTCCTGCGGCCAGAAGTCTTTATCCGGCAGGGACTGCTGCACCAGACTGTGGTGGAACAGAACCCCGGCCAGCCGGAAGGTCCGGCCTGCTTCGGGCCCATAGGCCAGGTGATCGGCGTCCGAGAACCCGCTGCGGGCTTTGAAACACGGGTGGTATGGGTGGCCCTCGTGCAGGGCGGTTTCCAGAGCGGAAACCGTCAGCCTGCGGCGTCCGGTCATCGGCGGGATCTGCTGTGCATTGAGATCGCTGAGTTGTTCGGTGCGGGCCAGATCGGCGCGCAGGATTTCCATCGCGGGCGAGGGGTCCGCCGCCGCTGCCAGCACGTCACCGGTACCAGCGGGGCGCCATCCGGTGCTGTCATAAACCTCGATACTGGCGTCCTGCAGGCGGTAGCGGTCAAAAGCGCCGCGGCGGCCAAGGGCGCGGAACTGAGTGCCCCTGAGCGACCAGCGCAGCATCCCTCCGCGCCCGCTGTGCAGCGATGCGGCCCGGCCTTCGCTGAGCAGGGCTTCGCACAGCTGGCGCAGGACGCGCGGTGCAGTGCCGGCAAAGCGGTGTTCATGCAAGGACATCGGCATGCTCCTGTGCGGGCTGCGGCAGGCAGGCGGCGATGGGGTTCTTGATCTGCAGGAACAGGCCTTCCTGGGTGTCGGTCTCCAGCTCGTCCATATTGTGGACGCGGGTCAGCAGGTTGGCCTTGGCGGCCAGGGCCGGGGCGGTCAGCAGATAGCGGGCAAACCCGGCGGCGGCGCCGGTGAAGCGGCCGGCGGCTGCGGTCAGGCGGCGGCGCAGTTGCAGCAGCAGGGCGGCTTCCTCTGCCACCCCGTCGCAGCCCAGGCGGCGGATCACCGCAAACAGCTGATTGACGATCAGGTAATAGGCCAGCCGTTCATTGATGTGGTTCTCAGAGAAGACCAGCACCGGCTGGCCCGCCAGCGAGGGTTCCAGCGCGCTGAGCCGCGGATAGGCGTCCCGGGTGATGAAATAGCCCTGGTTGTCGCGGTAATAGGCACGCGACGGCAGGCCGGTGCCGAGATCCAGCAGGCTGTTCTGCTGATGCGCCTCCAATGCGATGCCATGCCGGTCGTAGAGCGCCAGAACCGGGTCCAGCATGCAGTCGAGATAGGCATCAAACCAGATCCGGGCGGTCTTGGCCCGGGGTTCGCCGCGGGCGGCTGCCAGCCGGGTGATGATACCGGTCAGCAGGGCGGTGCGGCCGGGCAGGGGGTCTGCGGTCAGCGCGGCAAGATTATAGACGCCTTTGTCCTGCGCGCCGGTAAAGGGGTTCTGTCGGAAGATCACCTCGAACCCGCTTTCGCGGCGGCCGGGCAGGTCCACGGTCAGATAGGCCGGATCGTCAATGATTTGAAAGCGCGGGCTGGTCTCGGCGAACCCGAGCCTGTGCAGCAGCCGGGCCATTGAGACGCCCACCTCCAGCTCGTTGCGCAGGGTCACGCGCAAGGAATTTGTCAGCCGCACGGGAATGGAGAATTTCAGCATCCAGGGGCAATCCGGCGCATAGACCGTACGGACCGAGGAGGTGGCGGCAAAATCGCCGCCTGCCGCGCCCAGATCGCGCAATCTGCCGGCGGTCAGAAGCGCCTGCACTGCCGGATCCAGACGCAGTGCCTGGGCCTGCAGCGGGTGCGCGGGGATCAGGATTTCATGGGCTTGCAACTGGAACGCCCCGGCGATGCCGGGGATCTGATCAACCAAGTCCGCAGCGGCGCCCCGTTTTCCGTCCTGGGCGGCGCCCTGTGAGACGATGGCTTTATCCGCCGCAAAGAAGGTGAGCGGGAACCGGCCTGCGTATTCGGGGGCATATGCCGCCTGCTGCCAGCCGGTCAGCCCGTCGCGGCTTTTGGGGGTGGGGTGCAGCCAGTGGCCAAAGCTGAGGGCCTGCTCGGCGGCCAGAAAACCATCCGGCTCGGGCAGGCCGGCATTGCGGCGCAGGATGGTTTCGATCTGGGCATTGCTGTTGAAGATGCCGCGCAGGAACTCCGGAAGTTTGCCCGGATCGCGGCTGTTCAGGCGCGAGAAGCATTCCTGCGCGATCAGGGTGATCACCTGCACCGGCGCTGCCGCCTGCCAGGCGGGGGAGGCGGCGAAGCGGATCTGCGCCGCTCCGAATTGATGCGGCCCGGTCCGGGAGTGGTACGCGACCGCCACACGCAGCCGGGCGGGGATGTGGCTGAGCGGGATCTCCACCGCGCGGCCGGGGCTGACATTGTCCGGCATGATTTCCCGCAGGAAACCATTCAGCAGCGCCTGCAAGGACGCGGCCTGGGATGCGGTCTGGGATGCGGCCTGGCCGCAGGCGCCGGGCGGAAGGGGCTGCTGAAAACTCATCGCGGGCAGCCCCGCAGGGACGTGATGGAAGGAAAGGCAGGTCGCATGGTCCAGGATTTTCCCGTAGCCGTGCCGCGGCGGGCTGACGCCTGGCGGGGGCCGGGCATTCAGGTCAACCGGGTCTGTTTCGACATGAACTAGCGGGAAGGCTGGCTGCTGAGCGGCGCCGGCGAAAGGCAGGGCGCCTGTTGTGAGGTTGGTTTCACACCGCTTTTTTTAATCGGATTCCGACAGGCTGGGAAGCGGGTTTTGCTAAAAATATGAAGGATCTACGTTGCCCGGCAGAAGACCGCGCATGACGGGAATCCGAGGCAGAGGCGCCACGGCAGGCGCCCCCGCAGTTGCTTAGAACTTAAGTGTGGCAACAACCGAGATATTGCGGCCCGGCTCCTTGATCGTGTTGATCGTCGAGGCGGAGTATTCGGTGCCATAGGTGGCCCGGTCGGCGTATTGGGTGTCGAACACGTTGTCGATGGCCGCCCGGATGGTGACGTTGCCAAGCGACGGCGGGCTGTATTCGGCAAAGAGGTTCAGAACCTGATAGCTTTCCTGCTTTTGGGTGTAGGTTTCATAGACACCGTTGTCGTTCGATAGCGCCGCCTCGACGCTGCCGCCGACCAGCAGGTTCATGGTTGGGATTTCCTGTTGCACCTCGAAGGCCAGCACCTTGCCGATCGGGGTGCCCGAGTCGACCAGGAAGAAGCTTTCGGCCGGCGCGCCGTTGAATTCGACGTCGCTGTTGTTCATGGTGAAACGGGCAAAGCCGCTGTCCCAGCCATAGGTTGCGGCCAGGTTGAAGCCTTTGCTTTCGAAATCGCTGCCGGCGACAGCACCGGCCCCGGAGACGCCGCGGACGTTGTCGATACCGGTTTTGAACAGCTCGCCGCCCAGGGTCCAGTTGCCGCGCTGCCAGTCGGCGCCGACGATGATGTTTTCGGCGCGTGAAGATTGCAGGGCGGAATAGTCCCAGGCCTGATAAAACAGAAAGTTGTCTTCGAGGTCGATGCCGCCGAAGACGTTCGAATACCCGGCCCGCAGGGACAAGGCATCGGTCACGTCATAGACCAGCGACAGGTTGCCGCTTGCCCCGGAGGGGGAGGCGGTAAAAGACGTGCCGGTCTGGGCAAAGTCCTGGCCTGTGAAGTCCTGCCAGTCATAGCGGAGGCCGGCAGAAACGCTGAGGCGGCTGGCGGGTTCAAGCCGGGCCTGGGCGAAGACGCCCAGGTTCTTGCTTTCCTCCCCGGTCAGCCCGTTGACCCAGGTGGCGTTCACCGCGCTTTCGCGGACCTGATAGTCGACGCCGGCCGTGATCGTGTTGCTGTCGGACAGGTGGAAATCGTTCTGCAGCGTCAGCGCGTAGGTGTTCGAGCTGGTGGATGTGGAATCCCCGAACGGATCGGAGGGGCGGTCAACATTGATTTCAGAGAAACCAAAGGTTGCCGAAGGGTCCCAAAGGCCGGTTTCATTGCCGCTTTCATAGCGCAGCGAGGCGATGCGGCGGCGGGTGAAATAGGGAGCGAAACCGCGGGGGCTGGAGCCGAAGTTCGGCTGGAAATTGCGGATTTCATTGTCCTGCGCCTCTTGCAGCGACAGTTCGATCCGGTCGCCCTGTTCGCCCTCATAGGCGAATTTCAACAGGCCTGCGGTGAGGTTCGCGGCAGATCCCGTGACCTCGTTGCCGTCGCCGTCTTTGTAGTTATCGCCGGTTGCGCGCTTGGCGTAGCCGAGGATTTCAAAGCCGCCGCTGCGGCCTGCCAGGGTCAGCGACCCCTGGGCGGTACCGCCGTTGCTGGAATAGGACAGGCGGGAGCGGCCGCCGGAGGTTTCGCCGTCTTCCAGGATGTCTTCGGCGTCGATGGTTTCCATTACCACCCGGCCCGCCAGCGCGCGCGGGCCGGCATCGGCGGGGGCAACGCCGGGATCGACGCGGACCGATTTCATCAGGCCGGGGTCAAAGGCATTGGCGCTGACGTGGTGGAAGGTGCGGTTGTTCTGCGACACGCCATCCACCTGCACCGCGAGGTTCAGCATGTCGACTCCGTTGACGAAGATTTTCTGCGCGATTGGAATGCCGCCGCCGACAGAGACCGAGGCTATGCCGGCAAACAGGTCCTTGAGGTCGCCCATCGCGGCGCGTTCGATCTCGGCGTCGGCGACATAGATCGATGTGGCGCGGTCGGCGGCGTTGCCTGCGGGGTCGCGCTGTTTGACGGTGATCGGGTCCAGCGACAGCACGCCGTCGTCTTCTGCAAAGGCTGCCGGGGCGGAGATGAGAGTCAGAGCGGTGCTGCACAGCAGCCCTGACAGGCGGATGTTGGAAGTTCGTGCCATGATAAAACCCGTGTTCTAAGAGCTGATAGCTTGGGTTGAATCCTGGCTGGCCTTGCAAAGGCTGGGGTCTGATAAGAAGCAATCGCCGCAGCTGCAAGCCCCTGCCGGGGAGATTTGCCGTTAATATGCTGATGTTGCATTTTTGCGCGGCCTGCGGGTGGCGGCAGGGGATCCAGCGGCATGGCTGGACTTTTGCCGCGCGGGCCGGTAAGCCCCTCTCGATTTTGAGCAAGCCAGCCCCGCCAGCCAATTTCCATCTTAGCAGGATAGAAAATGGCCCATCGGAAGATCGTGCAGCTGGCTGCATCAATTGCTGTTGCCCTGTGCGGCGCAGCACAGGCGCAAGGCATTGCCATCGACACCGCGCGCGGCGCGGTAGAGCTGCCTGGGCCGCCGCAGAAAATCGTCGTTCTGGATGCCGCTGCTGCGGACACGCTGGACGCCCTGCAGGCGCCCATAGCCGGGGTGCCGGCGCAGCTTTATGCCCGCCACCTGCAGGATCTGCAGGACAAGGCCGCGCCGGTGGGCACCCTGTTCGAACCGGATTACGAGGCCATTGCCATGCTGGCCCCGGATCTGATCATTGCGGGCGGGCGGTCCTCGGCCCGGGTTGCGGCGCTGGCCGGGATCGCGCCTGCCATCGACATGACGATCTGGGGCGAAGACCACATTGGGCAATCGCTGGCACGGCTGCGCAGCTATGGCCGCCTGACCGGGCAGGAGGCACGGGCGGCGGATCTGGAAGCGGCGTTCACCGCCAAGCTGGAGCGGGCCAGAGCCGCCGTTGCGGGCCGCGGCAAGGCGATGATCCTGATGACCAACGGCCCCAAAGTGTCGGTCTACGGCGCCGGGTCGCGGTTCGGCTGGCTGCACACCGCGCTGGACCTGCCGGAGGCGGTTGCAAGCGTCGAGGCGCAGACCCACGGCGAGGCGGTCTCGTTTGAGTTCATTGCCGCGGCGGACCCCGACTGGCTGATCATCATCGACCGGGCCGCGGCGATCGGCCAGGGCAATCAGGCGGCGGCGGTCACCCTTGATAACGCGCTGGTGGCGGGCACCACGGCCTGGCGCCGGCAGCAGGTGGTTTATCTGGATGCTGCCAACATCTATGTGGCCGGCGGCGGCATCCAGGCGATGACCGCGACGCTGGAGGAGATTCTGGCAGGGTTTGCGGCAGGTGGCTGATCCGGCCGCCCTGGACAGCGGCGGCCGCCGCGGTGCCGCGGGCCGCCGTCCGCTGGTTCTGATGGCTCTGCTGCTGTGCCTGCTGGGCGGGATCAGCCTGTTTGTGGGTGCCAGCCCGCTGCATCCCGGCGCCCTGTTGAGCGATCCGCAAGCGCTGCAGCTGCTGGCGGTCAGCCGCATTCCCCGCACCGTGGCGGTGCTGCTGACCGGTGCTGCGATGGCGGTGGCGGGTGTCATCATGCAGTTGCTGGTGCGCAACAAATTCGTCGAACCCGGCACCACCGGCACCAATGAAGCCGCCATGCTGGGATTGCTTGCGGTGACGCTGCTGACCCCCGCGATGCCCCTGTTCGGCAAGATGCTGGCGGCCTCGGCGTCGGCCCTGGCGGGCACGGTGCTGTTCATCCTGCTGTCCCGCCGCATTCCGCCGGAGCAGCCGCTGCTGATCCCGCTGGCCGGGCTGGTTTACGGCGGGGTGCTGATGGCCTGTGCAAGTTTCATCGCCATTCAGACCGATCTGCTGCAATACCTTGGCATCTGGATGAGCGGCGAGTTCTCCGGCATTCTGGCAGGGCGCTACGAGCTGCTTTGGCTGGCCGGGGGGCTGGCGCTGCTGTCTTATTTCGCCGCCGATCAATTCACCATTGCGGGTCTGGGGCGGGCTGTCAGCCTGAACCTGGGGCTGCGCTACGGGCAGGTGCTGGGGTTCGGCATTGTCACCGTTTCGCTGGTGTCGGCTCTGGTGATCGTGACCGTTGGCATGCTGCCCTTCGTCGGGCTGGTGGTGCCCAATCTGGTCTCACGCATCATGGGCGACAATCTGCGGGCCAGCCTGCCGGCGGTCGCGGCAACCGGGGCCGGGCTGCTGCTGCTCTGCGATATTCTGGGGCGGCTGCTCCGCTACCCTTACGAGATCCCCGCCGGGACTGTTTTCGGTCTCTTTGGTGCCGCGGTGTTCCTGTACATGCTGCTGGGGCGGCGGGCGCATGGCTGACCGGCGGATCCTGGGCCTTGGCTGTGTGCTGGCGGCAGCGGCGGCGCTGTTCCTGTTCTGGGGGTTGCGCGGGCCGATGGCCTATATCCTGGAGCTGCGGATGGTCAAGCTGGCGGGGCTGCTGTCGGTCGGGGCCGCCGTGGGGGTGGCAACGGTGCTGCTGCAGACGATCAGCCGCAACCGCATTCTGACGCCCGCCTTCATGGGGTTCGATGCGCTGTTCCTGCTGCTGCAGACCGGGCTGGTTGCCGGGCTGGGAATTGCCGGCAGCAGCCGGATCCCGCCCCTGGCGGGGTTTGTGCTCGACGCCGCGGTGATGATGGGCGCGGCGCTGCTGTTGTTCACCAGCGTGCTGCGCCGGACCCGTCACGACATTCAGCTGATGGTGCTGACCGGCGTGGTGCTGGGCCTGATGTTCCGGACCATCACCGCCTTTCTTCAGCGGCTGATGGACCCGTCCGAATTCTCGATCGTGCAGACCAGGATGTTCGCACAGTTCGGCAGCATCGACCGCGAGGCCCTGGTTATGGCGCTGGGGCTGATGCTGCTGGCGTTCTGGTGGCTCTGGCGCAATCATGCGGTGCTGGATGTGGCTGCGCTTGGCCGGGACACGGCGCGCAGCCTGGGTGTGGGCCATGACCGGCTGCAGCTGAAGGTGCTCTGCATCATTGCCGCGCTGGTCTCGGTGTCGACGGCGCTGGCCGGGCCGGTTGCCTTTCTGGGGCTGTTGGTGACCAGCCTGGCGCACAGCCTGATGCGGACCCACCGCCATGCGCTGCTGCTGCCGGCCGCGGCGCTGATTTCCGCGCTTATCCTGGTTGCGGGCCAGACCGTGTTCGAACGCATTCTGAGGCTGCAATCCACCCTGGCCGTTGTCATCGAGTTCTGCGGCGGCCTGCTGTTCATATATTTGCTGACAAGGGGGAAAATCCGGTGATTACAGTATCCGGCCTGAGCTATGGCCATGGCGCGAAGCCTATTCTGGACGGGATTGATGCGGAGATCCCCGCAGGCCGTGTCACCGCCCTGATCGGCCCCAATGGCGCAGGCAAATCGACCCTGCTGAACCTGATCGCGCAGCAGCTGACCCCCAGCCGCGGCTGCATCAGCCTGGACGGTATGGACGCGGCCCGGATCGCCCCCGGCCGGCTGGCGCGTAAGATGGCGGTTGTGGCCCAGAACCTGACCGTGGCCAGCCGGGTCCGGGTCAAGGATCTGATCGGTTTCGGCCGCTGGCCCCACAGCCAGGGGCGGCTGACGGCAGCGGATCACGCGGCAATCGGGGATGCAACAGAACTGTTCGGCCTTGCCCCGCTGCAGCAGCGGTTCCTGGATGAGCTGTCAGGCGGCCAGCGCCAGCGGGCCTTTATCGCCATGGCCTTTGCCCAGGACACCGATTGGCTGCTGCTGGACGAGCCTTTGAACAACCTGGACCTGCACCACGCCCGCAACCTGATGGCGCAGCTGCGCCGCCTGGCCGAAGAGCGCGGCAAAGGCATCGTGATTGTGGTGCATGACCTCAACTATGCGATCAGCTGGTCCGATCACGTGGTGGCGCTGAAGGACGGCCGGATCGCTTTTCAGGGCCCGGTGGATGAGGCCGCCAGCGCCGCCAGCCTGACGGCGCTGTATCAGACACCGGTGGCCCTGACCCGGATCGGCGGCCTGCCGTTTGCGCAATACCACCGTTAAGGGCGGAGGCAGGCGCCGCGGCGGGCCGTTTGACCCGTGTCAGCCGGGATTGACCGGCATCAGCGCCGCCTTGCGGCCCGCTGTAAGACCGTCAATGGAATTGACGATTGCCTGCCGGTCGATCCGGAAATGGCGGGAGAGATCCCCGATTGTCCCGGTCTGGCCAAAATGCTCCACCCCGTGCGGCACTGTCCTGTGCCCTGCCACCGCGCCAAGCCAGGCGAGGGTGGCCGGATGGCCGTCGATCACGGTGACCAGGGTGCAATGCGCAGGCAGATCCCGCAGCAGCTGTTCGATATGCGAGAGGGCAGCCGGATTGCCGCGGGCGCGCTCCCGCTGGGCGGCGGTCCAGCCTGCGTTCAGACGGTCCGCCGAGGTGACGGCCAGCACGCCGGCATCCCGCCGCACTTCGCCGATCAGGCCGGCGGCGGCAATCGCCTCATCCGCGACCGCGCCCTGATAGGCGATCACAACCGAACAATTGGGTCCGGGCTTGCGCAGCCAGTAGGCACCGTCGATGGCGCCTTGGCGGAAATCATCATCGGCGCGTTTGCCGGGCTGCTCCAGCGGTTTTGTGCTGAGCCGCAGGTAGACCGACCCGCCGGTCTCATCCCGGAGCCATGTGCGTTCATCCGGGTCGCCCTCACCCGCCCGCTGCAAATAGCCGAAAGCCCATTCCATGATCACCGCCAGTTCATCGGCAAAGGCGGGCTCAAAGGCGGCAAGCCCGTCCTGGCTCATCCCGATCAGCGGGGTGCTGATGGATTGATGGGCGCCGCCCTCGGGCGCCAGGGTCACGCCGGAAGGGGTGCCTGCGATCATGAAGCGCGCATCCTGGTAGCAGGCATAGTTCAGCGCATCGAGACCGCGGCAGACAAAGGGGTCATAGACCGTGCCGACCGGGATCACCCGCTTGCCCCAGAGGCTGTGCGCCAGCCCCGCTGCCCCCAGCAGCAGGAACAGGTTCATCTCGGCGATGCCCAGTTCCAAATGCTGGCCCTCGGGGGCAAAGTTCCACTTGGCGGTCGAGGGAATGCGGTGTTCGATAAAGGCATCCGCCTGGGCCTCGCGGGCGAACAGTTTGCGCCGGTTCACCCAAGGCCCCAGCCCGGTGGTGCCGGTCACATCCGGCGAGGTGGTCATGATCCGCGAGGCCAGCGCGCTGCCGCCCCGCGCCAGATCATCAAGGATCTTGCCAAAGGCGGCCTGCGTCGAGATTTCGCGCGATGTCTCGAATGTCACGGGCGGCACGGTCAGCGGTGCCTCGGAATAGCGGCGCGGGCCTTGGGCAAAAAACGGCACCTGGCCCAGAAAGGCCTGCAGTGCAGGCACATCCGCAACGGTGGCGAAAGGATCCCATTCCCGGCCTTCGGGCACCCCCATATGGGTCTGCCAGTCCGCCATCTGCGCCTTGGTCATCAGTCCGCCATGGTTATCCTTGTGACCGGCAATCGGCGTGCCCCAGCCCTTGACCGTATAGGCCAGGAAGCAGACCGGGCGGTTGTGATCAATGGCGGCAAAGGCCTCTGCCATGGTTTCCACGCAGTTGCCGCCGAGGTTTTCCATCAGCGCCGCCAGTTCCGCATCATCGCGGCCCTCTATCAGCGCGGTGACCGTGCCCTGATCGCCCAGATCATCCAGCAGCCGCCGCCGCCAGACCGCGCCGCCCATATAGGTCAGCGCCGAATATTCCTGGTTCGGGCAGGCGTCGATCCAGGCGCGCAGGGCGTCCCCGCCCGGCTCCTCGAACGCGGCACGCTGCAGCGCCCCGTATTTGACCTTCACAACATCCCAGCCAAAGGCGTCAAAGACCTTTTCAATGCGCTCGAACAAGCCCTCGCGGACGATCCCGTCCAACGACTGGCGGTTGTAGTCGATGATCCACCAGGTGTTGCGCAGACCGTTTTTCCAACCCTCCTGCAGCACCTCGTAGATATTGCCCTCGTCCAGTTCCGCGTCGCCTGCCAGCGCCACCATGCGGCCCAGCCTGGTCTCCGCGCCCCAGTCCTTGGCGGCGATGAAATCCTGCACAATCGAGGCCAGCGCGGTGATGCCGACACCCAGCCCGACCGAGCCGGTGGAGAAATCCACATCGTCAATGTCCTTGGTGCGGCTGGGATAGCTTTGCACCCCGCCAAAGCCGCGGAAGTTTTCCATTTTTTCGCGGGTCTGATTGCCCATCAGATACTGCATCGCATGGAACACCGGCGCGGCATGGGGTTTGACGGCGACCCGGTCCTCGGGCCGCAGCGCCGAGAAATACAGCGCCGTCATGATCGACACCATCGAGGCCGAGGAGGCCTGATGCCCGCCCACTTTGATCCCGTCCGGATTGGGGCGGATGTGATTGGCATTGTGGATCATCCAATGCGACAGCCACAACAGCCGCTGTTCAATGGTTTTCAGATGGGGCAGGGCCGGACGCATGGCGGTCTCCTTATTCGGCGGCGTGCTGCACCGGGGCGGGCAGGGCCTGCTCCAGATCAGCCAGAATGTCCTCAACCTCTTCCAGGCCGACGGACAGGCGGATCAGCCCGTCGCTGATCCCATGTTCGGCGCGCTCCTCCGGCGTATAGGTCGAATGGGTCATCGAGGCGGGGTGCTGGATCAGGGTTTCCGCATCACCCAGGGACACCGCGCGCTGGATCATCTGCAGACCGTTCATCAGGGCGATGCCGCCGGGCAGGCCGCCGTCTACCTCAAACGCAATCATCGCGCCCGGCTGGTCCATCTGGCGTTCTGCCACGTCATGCTGAGGGAAGCTTTTGAGGCCTGGGAAATGCACCGTGCGGATAGCCGGATGGGCGGCCAGGTAGTCTGCAACCACCCCGGCCGAGGCGCAGTGGCGGTCCATCCGCAGGTTCAGCGTCTTCAGCCCGCGCAGGATCAGCATCGCATTGAACGGCGCCATCACCGCGCCGGTCATGTCTTTCATGCCGACCAGCCGGATTTCGGAGATCTGCTCGGCGCGGCCTGCAACCAGCCCGGCCACCACATCGCCATGACCGCCAAGGTATTTGGTGGCGGAATGCAGCACGATATCAGCGCCCAGTTCAATCGGGCGGGTCAGATACGGGGTGGAATAGGTGTTGTCGACCACCAGCTGGGCGCCGGCAGCATGGGCGATCCCGGCCGCGGCGGCGATATCGACCAGCCGCATGTTGGGATTGGCCGGCGTTTCGAAATAGACCACCCGGGTCTTGCTGGTGACTGCCTGGCGCAGGTTGTCCAGATCGCTCATGTCGACATGGGTGATGGTGACGCCCCATTTTGCCAGCCCGTGGCGCATAAAGGCAAAGGTGCAGCCGTAAAGCGTCTTGTCGACGATGACCTCGTCCCCCGGCGACAGCAGCGTCCACAGCACAGCGGTCACCGCCCCCATGCCGCTGGCCAGCGCCAGGCCTGCTTCCGCCCCCTCCAGCGTGGCGATGCGCTGCTCCAGCAGATCGCAGGTCGGGTTTGAGATGCGGCTGTAAATATGGCCCGCGCGCTCCCCCGCAAACATCTCGCCGCCCGCCTCGGCGGTCTCAAACGCAAAGGTCGAGGTAAGGTGCAAAGGCGGCGTCAGCGCGCCCTCGTGGTCCTGCGGATCATAGGCGTGGTGAATGGCGCGGGTGGCAAAGCCGTTGGGGCGGGTCATGGCTGTCTCCTCAATCTGATTTCAGCCATAATACGCCAGATGTTGTGGCAAGTGATTGCGAACTGTGCTTCAATGCGCAGGCAAATTGGCAGATACTGCCAACAGGGGGCTGCATGGACGCCAAGGACAGACAAATCATCCGCGCCCTGCAGCAGGACGGGCGGATGACAAACCAGGAGCTTGCCGACGCGGTCAGCCTGTCCCCGTCGCCCTGCCTGCGGCGGGTCCGGAACCTGGAGGCCAAGGGGATTATCCGGGGCTACAGCGCCGATGCGGATGCTGCTGCCTGCGGATTGGCGATCACGGTCTTTGTCCGCATCCGGCTGGAACGGCATAACGAAACCGACGTTCAGAATTTCGAACGGCGGATGCAAATGATCGAGGAAGTGCTGGAATGCCACGTTCTGACCGGCGCAATGGACTACCAGTTGCGCGTTCTGGTGCCTGATCTGGAAGCCTATGAGAATTTCATCCGCCACCGCATTCACCCGATCGGCGGCATCGCATCGATCGACACCAGTTTTGTCTACAGCACCGTCAAACGCACTGCCGTCTTTCCGTTGACCGAATGAACCCGGGCGCGCCGGGTTCACCCCCGCAATGATTGCATGAAATCCGGCCAGATTGCCGATGCTGCTCGCCGCATGAGGCGCGCAGCCGGTTCAAGAGCAGTGCCACGGCTGAACTTCGTTCCTGTTCCCGGACACCGGGGTAAAGTACCCCTGTCCAAGAAAGGAACATGGAATGGGACAATCGAGGCGGACGTTCACAGACGAGTTTAAAGCCGCAGCTGTTGGTCGGCTTTATAAGCCTGGCGCCACACAAACCGGCGTGGCCAGGGAACTGGGTGTGACGAGCTCGCAGTTGAAGACCTGGCG
>NZ_JAXMOX010000099.1:0-15977 GCF_034669605.1 Leisingera sp. | reverse complement strand
CGCGTATCTGGGCTGGCCTGCCGCTCGCTTCCGGCAAATCCGCTTATCATGGGTATGCCGGAAACCGTGCGACCATCACGCGGGTTTTCTATGGCGAGCAGATGGAAAGGATCTTTGGCTCTGGGAAAGCACGGGTGGCCGCAGCTTCCCCGGCATCCAAGGCGGAGGCGCCATCCACCGGCTGGACGAGGCTGGGAAAGTGACTGGCCGCTTTGTCAGACCGCCAATGGCATCGGCTCACAGTACACAGGCTGCCGGGTTTAAAAAATCTACTTTAAGGAGTGTTAGGCAGCGAGGATTGAAAGAGCCTGACCGGCCGAACAAGGCAACATCAGAGCTTCTGCATGATGCCGTCAAATACGGCGTTCTGACAGCTGACTATGCGCTGAAGGCCGCAGCTCTGATTTGTGTGTCTGGCACTCTCTCGCGAGGGGCTTTCAGCGTTCTGAAGTCCGCGAGCAATATCTTGCACATCCTGCTTCCACTGGTTGGATTTGTGTGCAGCCTCGCACTACTGTTTGCCGCCATCCAACTCATGGGTGCATGCGCTCTGTCCTTCGACAAGGAAGGGAGAGTGCGGGAACTCCCGCCGCTGGCAAAGACTGCTGCAGTCGGTTTCATTGCGGCGCTTGGAGGCGGGCTGTGCTCTCTCGTGTGGATGATCTGGATGGCAGGCTTATGATCCGTTCAGCCTCACTTCCACACCGGGAGTTCGTCCAGCTTCCGGTAAAACTCTCCGGACCTGATGCCGAGCAAGAAGAGAAAATAAACGGCAGCAAAAAGCCCTGACCAGACGCCGAAGATCGAGGCCCAGGAAACGGTCAGAATAAAGAGTGTGCCGTGTACCGTCAGCTGCCCCTCCAACCCTTCGAATGCCCCGGTCAGAAGCCGGGGCGACTCTGACTGTAACACGTTTCCGGTTAAAATTGTGGATCAGCCTCGTTGCCTCAGCACTGGCAGCTGACCTTCCTATCTAACCTGCAGCGCTCTCCAAAGTATGACAGGCGGACTGAGCTGTGCCGACTTCAAAGGTTGTGATCAAACCGCTCAATTGACCGGGCTCGAAATGCAAAAAACCAAGGTGATTTTTTCATCACCTTGGCCTCTGTGTGTTTTCTGGTAGGGGCAGAAAATCTTGAGCCCGGTCAGCTCGTCATTTGATTTCCAGGTCTGCAGGGTCAGCTCCGGCTTGCAGCACCTCGTTGACCCATTTGGGTTTGCGGCCCCGGCCTGTCCAGGTTTGCTCTGGGTTCCCAGGGTTCCTGTATTTTGGGACCGCCTTCCCTTTCGGTCTCTTCACTGCTGACGGAAAAACTTCCTCCAGTGAAAATCCGTATTCACCTACAGCCTTTTCTGCCGCCAGATACGCTGCCCTCAAATCTTCTTTTTGCCGCGCTTCAAGCACGTTTTCCAGATCAGTCTGCAACTGCTTCAATTCGGCAGATGACATTGCGTTCAAATCCATTGCCATTCCTATAACTTTGCCTCTGGTGAGCACCGAATAGTTCAGCGACAATCAAAAAGCCAGAATATCCTTTCGCGCATAAAAACTAGTTGCACCAACTTTGTCTCCGCCCTCCCCTATATGGGCGTGCTAATCCCTCGGAAATCAGAATATTGCCAAGGTCATGCCCATGCAAAAAAATACGGGCAAGCCCCCTCCCATATTTATCCCGGCCTGGAAGCACAATGAAATCGACCGTTCCAGCTTCATGCACCAACTGGCGAGCACGGCGTGTCGCTTCATCGCCAAGGGCTTTTTCATACCGGCACCGCGGCTTGTATGTTTCCGGGGTGTCATAACCCACAAGCCGGAACCGATCATTTCCAATGTCGGCCGTGTCACCGTCGATCAGATATATGTCCCGGCTGCTTAACGGTGCCGCCTGGGCCACGGCGGCCGAGACAAGAAGGAGTATTGCAGCAAGGAACCTCATGCCGGGGCCTCGAAAAACCAAGCATACCCGATGTAAGGTACGGCGCCTCTGGCCTGGTCGAGGACGACCCAAAAATCTTGAAACATTCTGAAACCTATATGCCTATGTGTTGTCCCCGGTTAGCGGGCTTTTGAAATCACCCCGTCTGTCCGGATCGCCGCGAAGTCTGAGGCTGTTCGCCTGGACATTTCCACCCCGTCTCCTGACATGATCGCTTCGACGTGATCTGTCACTTTGATCACGGAACCGTCGGCCTCGATGGCTGTTAGATCTCCATCCCGCGTGTGCGAAACAGACCCATCGGCCTTGATGCGGATCCACGCTCCGTTGACCTGGACAGCAACCTCGTAATCGTCGGCTTTGATACCCTGCCATCCTTGCGACGTATCCCGCCGCAAAACGATCTGGTCAGGGCGCAGCTTGATTTGCACATCGCCGCTTTCTGCCTGATCCGATGCCTTGACGACAACAAAAGCCTCCTGCTCAGCCGGATCCCGGTGAATTGACGCATTCCCGTTCTTTGGCGGCCACAGCTTTGCCGCTACCCGCTTGTTGCCAGACTGGTCCTTATGAAAACCGATATACATCTGGGCTGAGCGCCAAGTCCGGTGCAGTCCTGCAGACAACACGTTCATGACTGCCAATCCTCATATTGCAGGACCGGGACTCTGCGAAACTCTTTGACGTTGTGGGTGATCAGCACCAAAGACCGGGAAACAGCCTGCCCGGCAATCAGCACATCATAGGGGCCAATCGGGTTGCCCTGCCGTTTCAGCTCTGCCCGGATCTCGCCTGCTGCCCTGCCGTCGCTTTCTGAGAAATCCAAAACTTCGAACCGCAGCGCCTCAATGCGTGCAAGGTTGGCCTCAACCTTCTGGCTCTTGTAAGCGCCGAAATACAGCTCGTGCATCACAACAGACGGGACGCCAAAGTCCCTGGGTGCGAATTCGGAAAGCCGCTCGATGACATTGCTGTTTCCAGCGATGATGGCGATGACAGCATTGGTGTCGAGCAGGAACTTCATTCGAAAACGTCCAGTCCTGGCCGGTCTTGCTGCGGCACTTCTTCAGTTGCTGCATCCACAGCATCTTGATCCAAAGGCCCGAGTTCGTGCAGCTCCTTCAGCCACCCCCAACCCTCTTCAATTGGCTCCAGGATGACCTTGCCCCCTTCAGCCCGAATACGGACTTCATCAGTGCTGAAGCGAAATTCCTTAGGAAGCCGCACCGCCTGGGAACGACCTGTCATGAAAACCTTTGCTCTCGATGGTTCAGTGGTATTTGGCATTGCGCGGCCCCCTTGGTACATATCAATAATATATACCAGCGGCGTGAAAACTCAAGAGCTAGCACTCCAAATTGAGTGAGAATACCGTTATTTTTCAGCAAACTGGCCGCCTGGAAACTAAAGGAATTTCGCTCCCCTAATCAGTGGCTTGGGTACGTCGGCTAATACCCCCTGCTAGTGCCGCCAGTTGTCCCGTCCATACCGCCTCCCATTGACAGTTAAGCGGTCGCGGCCATCTATCGGCACATCCTCATGCACAAGGCTGCCATCTTCCTCGATCCGATAGATACTGGCAGTCGTGTCATCGAACCCGAAGCCATAAATAACAAACTGCCAGGGCCCCCTGCCCTGCTCACGTTCCTGGTAGTATCCTCCGAAGTTTCGGCATTCATATCCCCCGGCCCACCATTGCGCGCCGGGTTTTGCTTTTTCCGTCTCGGCCAATGGAATGAGATCAAGCTGGCTCATGACTGCCCCCCTAAAATTCAAATGTCACATCACCGTTGGGAAGGATCTTCCCGATTGCGTAAGTGAGGCGGCTCCTTTCCTCCTCCGCCTCGTCCTGCAACTGCTGCCATTGCTGATATAGGTGCGTTTGACAGTCAGCCTTGCGACTGACAGGCCGGTCCATGCTGTCGAAAATCTGGTATTTCGACTGCGGCACCTCGGCCAGCAGCGCGCGATTGGATGCACAAGACTCCGGAGACCAGACGCGACCGTTATAGCTGATGTGCGCGATGTGTTGCCCACTGTCGGTGAACACATCGGCGCTTCCGAATTGCGAATGTCCGAGGCCCGCTTTGTCCCGTGCCTCGATGTAGGCTCGCTGGCAGTCGTCCAAGTTTTCCTTCCCGCGTATCCACCTGATGCCGGGCACGGCGACTTCGCGCCCGGCATGAATCTCGAACCGCACCGTAAGGGCGCTTTCATTCTTGCCCTGCAAGCTCATGCCGACAGCTCCCCCGTTTTGATAAAACGCATAGGGTCGCTTTCAACGGCCTGACACTGCCCTTCGGTATGGCCTTTGGTAATTGCCTTGGCCCGCATCCCTGCCAGATTGACCGGCAGAATCGCCGCGCCCTGAGAGAGCGCGACTGCGTAGGTGTAGAGGTATGTTTCCCAATGGCGCTTCATGCCGGCACCTCAGCGCTGAACACTACGGTTTCGCCTTCGACCTTGTAAGGAACAGCCTTGGACAGCAGTTGCTCGATGGCGGCGGTCGGGACGTCGGCAAAGGTCGCACTGACGGTCTGAAGCATCCGCTGCCGATCTTCCTCAAAGGAATAGGCGTTGATGGCCCACGCGATAACGCCGGGGGTGTGAACTGCAGGGGAAGAACCGAGGCGGTATGTTGTCATTTGAATGCTCCCTATCTGTGGTGCAAGAAAATCAAGGCTGGATGCAGGACAGCCGCCGAAGGCGCCTGCCCCTGCATCCCTGCCTCGTGGCGAACAGCGGTTGGGGGCGAGACAAGCGCGCGAACCGCAGGCCGGAGGAAAATTTGTCCCGCGAGGAATGGGCCAAAGGCCCAGGGGAAATTTTCCTTCGGGCGAGGAACTTGCGCGCTTGTCCGAGGGGGAAGGCAGCGTCTTCCCCCTAACCAGGGGGCGTTCGGCTTGCCCGAATCCCCCCTGCCCTATCTCAAGGATGTCTGGGCTGGGGTGAGCGGGCGCAGCCCGTCGATCCCCTGCCCTGGCACCTGCCCCAATGCGATCTGCGCATGGCGCGGATCTCTTCTATATTTTTCCGGTATGGAGCACGACAAAAGGGCGGCCGCAGCCGCCCTCGCCAGGGATCATTCGGTAACATCATCCTTGTTCGGGAAGGCAACCATTTCGACGCCTGGGAACATGTTGTGCTTGACGTTGATCGAGGTGATGTTGCCCTGATCGTCAGTCCGGACGAACAGAACACCGCAACGGTCCCAGTAGCTCTTGCCATTCTTTTCGCCGGTTTTGACGCTCAGTTTCAGGGTTTGAGTAGCCATTTTGTTATCCTCGCTTTGGGTGTTTCGATGAACATGGTGGAAGCGGGCTCTAAGGGGGTGTCAGCTGAAAATTTGCTGCGCGAGGAATGCGCCCAGGCGCAGGGGAAATGGGATGGTTGCCGTCCTCCCCAGACGGCGTCGCGATGTGCCAAGATCGTGTTTCACGGTCACGATAAACAAGAGAGGACGGCAATTATGAAGGATACGATGATCGGAGTTGATCTGGCAAAGAACGTTTTCCAGCTTCACGGGGCAACGATGTCGGGGCACTTGAAATTTCGCAAGAGGCTGAGCCGGCCTCAGTTTCAGAGGTTCATGGCGGATCAGGATCCGGCAGTTGTCGTTATGGAAGCCTGCGGCAGTGCCAGCTATTGGGCCAGGGAACTGACGCGGCTTGGCCATGAGGTGAAGCTGATCGCACCTCAATATGTCACCCCCTTTGTAAAGCGTCATAAAAATGATGCGAATGACGCCGAAGCAATTGTAATTGCGGCTCAGCGGCCTGAGATGCGATTTGTCGAGCCGAAAACTGAAGCACAGCAGGCGCGTGCCATGCTCTTCCGCGCCCGTGAACGTTTGGTCCACCAGCGTACAGAGCTCATAAATGCTTTGCGTGCGATGCTTTACGAATTTGGGCATATTGTCCCGCAGGGCAGATCCCAGCTCAAGCGGGTCGAGGATATTCTCAACGCGGAGAACAGCGACCTGCCCGATCTTCTCCGCGAAGAATGCCGTGATCTCCTGGCGCAAATCGCGGAAAAGACAGCCCGCATCGACGCCAGGACAAAGACGGCAAAGGAATTGGCGAAGTGTGCGGGCACGTCCCGGCGGCTTCAAACGATGCCAGGTGTTGGGCCGCTGACCGCGCTGGCCATAGAAGCCTTTGCGCCGGACGTCGCCAGTTTCCGCAACGGTCGGGACTTTGCCGCTTGGCTGGGGCTAGTCCCGCGCCAGCGCTCATCAGGGGGCAAGGAACGTCATGGCCGGGTTTCGAAGGCCGGACAGCCCGATATTCGTCGTCTCCTGATTATCGGAGCGATGTCCCGGCTGAACTGGATTGGGCGGCGCTCGATCCGCGAGGGCTCCTGGCTGGCCAGAATGGTGGCAAGGAAGCCAAAGATGCTGGTGGCGATCGCTTTAGCGAACAAAATGGCTCGTGGGATTTGGGCGATGCTTTCCAGAAACGAGGACTACAGAGATCCGGCGTTGGAGATGGCATGAAAAACATGCTGTTCAACAATGCTGGCTGCCAGGGGGTGTAAGAAGCCGATGACCTGAATGGGCAAAATGATCGAACAGATCTGGGTCAGGAAAACCAGGTGAAAATTCAGAGCGACTTCAAGCTCGATGGGGAAATTTGGACCTGACCTGCGGATCACCATATTGGCCCGCGGATCCTGAAAGCGCCGCACACAGAGGCCTTACAGAAGTTCGCGCTCGATCACGTGCCTAAGCAGGTAAAAGCATCTTGCACTATGGACGGCAACCACAGAAATTTTCAGTTGAAGCGCAGCGGCATACCCGACTGCCCGCTTAGTGTTCATCTTTGAGAAACACAGCTTCGCGAGGATCCTCATGGCTGCAGCCTGGAACAACGTCTCAATTCGCGGTTGGCAAGAGCTACTGGGGTCGCCGCGTGCCTGGCACATGGCAGTTGTTGATCAGGGCAATGTCACATCGAGCCTGCCGCGCAGCTCCATGTCAAACACAAGTCAGTTGCCTTCCCGGACTAGGATATTGATCAAGGTAACGCGTCCCACAGGCCGCGTAGCCCCTACCCTACCTCGCGGAAGACCGGACAGGATCGCTGGCTGACTGCAAAAGTGATCGCCACCCGAAGGGCCGATCCAGGCGTGCAGAAACGACCATGGAGCAAAGCGTGGCAGCTGGCCCCGATGGGGACAGATGGCGCGCTATTGCACCAGGGAGTGCGGCTCGTCTGGTTCGGTGGAGCGGCGCTTGCGCCGCGTAATAGAGCACGGTCCCAAGCACAAGCTTGGGATTTGTTTGCATTATCAAGCTGATACAGGTCGAACAAACAGAACATGTTATTTTTGTTTAACCAAAACAACCAAGTCAACACAAACAACCCGTTGCACACAAAGCACCAAATCAACATATTCAACAAATATCACTGGAAAAACAAGAGCAACCTATTTAGCAAGGTAAACATGAGCATGGGTAACAACCGAAACAACTGGTAAAACTGGAACAACCAGAAAAATCGGTTTAACCGAAACAACAGGTTTTACAGGCAAAATGAAAATAACCGTTTACAACATGAAGGGTTCGGCCGGGAAAACTCCGATCTCGACAAATATTGCCTTGGATAAAGAGTATGCCTTGGCAACAAACGAACCTTACAATCTGCTGGACACGATCCTCCCGGAAGAGCGCCTTCTGTCACTCCAACCGGAGGAAGAGTTCCCTGCCTTCCCGGATGAAATCGACGTAGTGTTTGACCTTGCTGGATTGATGTCCAGGGACGCACGCCCAAGCATCGTGTCTGCTGTTTCTCAGTCGGACGTCGTGTTGGTTCCGATATTCAATGAACTGAAGAGTTTGCACGCTGGTGTTCACACCATCAAGGAACTGCTTCCCTACAATCGCAACCTGGTCGTTGTAGCCACGAAACTTGAAAAGCGCAAAGGCGAGGTGTTCAAAGATTGGTCGGAAAGCGAGGACGCGAAGAACATCAAGGCTGTAGTCGAGTACGGCGTTGGAAGTGGTTTCCCGGTCCTGCCGCTCAAGTTCTCAAGGGTGTTTGACACTATTTTTGAACAAGAGCGCTCCATCAGGCAGATCATGGAGGCAGATCCTCTGGCCCGGTATACCTATCGCGACGTTGCTGCCCAATTCGACAACATTTTCAACTACATCGAGCAGAACTATGCCCAGCAAAAACGACCTCAGCCTGTTTAAGCCAGGCGCGACATCGGTGCCTGAGCAACCGGTGGAACCGAAAAAACCGAATAAACCTGTTAAACAGGTTAAACCGGCGGAGTCGAAAAGCATTCTTTCTCCAAGGAAACCCGGCAGGAAACCCAAGCCAGCCGCTGAAAAGGAGACGGAGATTGTTGCGCTCAAACTGACCCCATCAGAGTTGGCAGTGCTGGAAGAAAAGGCCGGGCTTGCTCCCAAATCAACTTACTTGAAGCACATTCTTCGAACCAAGACAGATGTCTTTGAGTAACTGAGAACAGATTTCACCGAAACAACCGGTGAAATCTGTTTAACAGAAAAGGAACGCCTGCAGGCGCCGCACCTTACAACACGGATCCAGAACCTTTGCGCCATGTTAGCCCAGCTGCTACCACGGTCTACAGCTCACAGCGCGGAAAAGTTTTTCCGTATGCCGCTGAAATTAAACGTTTTTCGTTTTCGTGAGACGATACCATCTTAGGGGGACTGAAACCTCTACCGGAGTCTCAAATGACCAAAACACCTCCACCGCTTCTGTCGAATTACAAGACCATTCTCGGCTGCATCTTTGCAGGCATCAGCCTAGTCGAATGGGCGCGGACCTATCTGGCAAAGGCGAAGTTGAACTACGCATCAGCCTCAACCTGGATTGAATGCCTGCCAACCCTCTACTTTCTTTTGGTGATGGGTAGCTTTGTGGCGCTGTCTGCGATGTTTCTGAAGGCGGCAGCCATCAACATTGACCCTGGTAGCTCGATTTCTAATCCAGAGCACCGGCACTATACAGCGGCACGTTCGGCGTTGAATGTCTTTCTGGCATTGCTGGTTCTCTGCCCCTTGGTCTATCCGATCAACTTGTAACACCGGCGTCAGTCGCTCCCGCCGCGCAGCGGCTCCGGCGCGGATAGCGCCGGTCCAGGACGGCAGGGCCATTTGGTCCTGCAATCCTGGGACACCAAAGGGCAGGGCAGGGGGCCGAAAAAAAGCCCTACCGAAGTAGGGCCAGTTGGTTCCTCACCACAAGGAAAACAGGTTAGCCAGAATCGTGAACCGCGCGCCAGTTTGCGCCCTGGGGAATATCGTCCACCGCTCGCCTGAGAATTGCAGCACGGTTCTGCAAAGCCATGATGATCGGCGTTGTGGGGTGTTCGCCACGCTTACCTCGCTGCGGTCGTTGCAAGCCGGTTGGACCTCTCTTGTATAGCCACAGCGCGTCTTCGACGGCTTCAAGATTGTTCTCGATCTCGATCATCGCCAGCGGCAAGCACATGCCATGTGTTTCCAGATCACGGTGCCGTTTTCTGGACAGCCGTCTCCGGTCCAACTGCCAAGCGCATCTGCACCATTCTGCGACATCACCCCACCAAAGGGCGGTGCCGGGTGTTCGATAGATGAACCGTGTCATTGTTGGCCTCGGGGAACGATTAGTTCCTCTTGTTGTGGCCGGATGCCGACGCGCCCGCGCGGATCGACGGCCCAGCCGTCTCCGACGCGCTCAATACTGGCATCCGGCCCGTGCTGGTCAATGAACACTGTGTCAGCCTGCATCTTGCGGCTGGCATGGAAATCGCTGGCCATGTGGCCGCTTGGGCGGCGGCACCAGTTGCCCGGTGCTCGGCCACAATCGGGGCATCGCACTGCAAGAACCGGGTGTCGGTGGGCAGTGAAATCAGGCATGGGTTTCCTCCAATTCTCCAAGGCGCAAGAACAACTCGGACGCCCGCACACGGTCCCGCATGGCTTCGGCCCTGTCTTTGTTCTTGGATGCCGCAGCTTGCAGATGATGATAGGCGGCATGGCGTTCGGCCAGCGGGTGCCCGTCCGGGTCTGAGGCAATGTCGCGCGCCTTCAGGATCGTCACGAACAGGTCAGATGATGCAAACAGATTGGCAATCCGTGCGCCTGACGCATTCGTGCGTGACAGCGGGAAAGGCGGGCGTTTCAGGTCGATCCGGCCAAGGCTGAAGCTGTGCAGAACGCTCAACAGATAGGACGGGTCAGCAGGGTAGGGCGCGCAATCCCACGCCCGCCGCACGGCGCGGCGCTCGTCGTTTGGCAGTGCGTCGATCAGGCGGCGGGCTTCCCGCCACTTCTTGGCACGGCCACTGCGATCCCGCACCTCTTGCGCCTCCCACTGTTCAGCCCGCTCCTTCATTACCTGGTCTTCGCTTGGCTGTTCTTCGGCAATCTGGTCGGCAAACAGCGGCAGGGTCTCACGCTCTTGGCGCTGCTTGCGGCGCAGTGCGGCCCGTTTGCGTGCTGTGTCGGTGAAGGCGTGGCGCGGCCAAGATTTGAATCGCATGTCTCTATCTCCATCGGTGGGGCAGGGCGCTTGCGCACCCTGCCTGCCGCATCACTTCATGCCTTCGGGAAGCCACTTGCCGATTTTGGCCGCCTGCTTCTTGGTCACACCCTGCACCTTCCGGGCTTCGGGGTCGGAAAACAGCTTTTCCAGTTCCTCCGCCTTGTCGCCTTTTCTCAAATTGGCAAAGGCTTTGGCTTTCGCGTCGTCGGCTTTCAGGTCCAGCAGTTCGCACCACAGGTCATTGAGGTATGGGCCGCCGACGCGCTTGAAAAAGTTCTCAGCTGTCGGCGTCCAAACTGCACGGATGTCTGTTTTGACCTCGCGGTCAATCAGATCGTTCATGTCCTTTTTGCTGCCTTGCAGCAGCGCGGCCAGATGCCGGATCAGCTCGCCTTCGATGAACTCCTTGCCCTTTTTGCGGAACTCGCGGAAATCGCTGGCAGTCCCGTTGTTCCAGCCGTCTCCGACAAACTCAGACGGAGTTGTCAGCCGCTCATCCAGTTCATAGCCCTCCGCTTCGGTGGTAGGGAAATTCGGCACCTCGTTCTGGCTCAAGCCAATCGCCTTCGTCCACCGGGCAGCGCTGGACAGTTGGAAGGCCAGCAGAGACAGGATCAATTCAGGGTGGCTAAGGGCAGCATGTTGACGTGCGCCGCAAGCAACACGGGACAGATCGTCGGCCAGTTTGGCAGAAATGGGCGATTTCTGGGTTTCGGCTTTTCCGCTGGTGGGTGCTTCCAGAACACCTGCCTCAACCGCTGCGGCCTTGTCGCTCGGCTGGACAAGTCCTTTTGTAATCTCGACAGCACCACCTTGCCGCACAACTGCGATCAAACCGGCATGGGCTTTCTGATCGTCGGTGAAACCGCCATCAAGGATTGCCTCAAGCGCTTCCAGCTCCGCAGCGCCTTCGTCGCCAAGTTCTTCGTGAGGTTCTTGGTCCGTTTCTTGCAGTTGATCCCAGCGCGCAGCCTGTTCTTCGGTGAACTCACCCGGCACCGGCGATAGTTTGGCAATCTTCTGTTGCTCCAAATCATAGCTGCTCACATAGCTGTCGGTGCTGATTTCTGCCCATTTCCAGCCTTCCGCAGCGCGGATTGCCTCCGCCTCAGCTTCCAGCTTCGAACGGAATAGTTCGTCCAGCAGGGCGGGATCATCAATAAACGTCTCATCCGCGAACAGGTCGCCGCCAATTTGTCCGCCTGCTTCCTTGTAGGCATCGAGGCCGACAAACACCGCCCGGCGATCGGTGGCCTTCACGACGTCGGGTTTCAGGGCCTGTTTCACCTGATATTCTGACATCCAGCTATTGCCGCGCACCCGTTCCAGAACTTCGACGCTATGGGTTTCGTCGTCGCTGATGGTGAAACAGGCAGCGATGCCAAGGCTGATTTCACCAGCCGCCAGCGCATCCAGAACAGGTTCAGGCAGACGAGCCAGCGCAAGGCGGCGATAGACGTGTTTTTCCGTCACCGCAAAGGCGCGGGCGATGGTGGAAACCTGTGCTCCGCCGGTCTCCATTTTACCATAGGCGCGGATTTCATCGACGGGTTCGAGCGCCTTGCGGGCAATGTTTTCGGTGTGCGCCCATGCCTGGGCTGTGGCCCGGTCGGGTGCGAGGTTCACCAGCGGGTTCGCCAGATCGGGACGGGTTTCGGCCAGATCGGGATGCCGTTCGGCCAGATATTTCAGGGCGCGCAGGCGACGGCCACCTGCGACGATTTCCGCGCCTCCCTTGCCATCATCGAGGCCGGAAAGGTTCTGAATAAGACCGGCGGTCCAGATACTTTCCGCCAGTTCGGCCACCTCGGCCTCTGGGATATGCTGGCGCGGGTTCATGGGTGACAAGATCAACGATGCCAGCGGAAAACGGGCTTCTGCGGCAATGATTTCGCTTTGCTTGGTCATTGGGACATTCCTTGTAACGTGGTGATTTTTTGTGTTATTGGTGCCCCAGCCCCTTCGGGCTGAGGCGTCGGGCCTAGATGGCCCCGTGCTGGATCAGGAAGCGGCGGCCGATGCCAAAATGATCGCCCTTCCTGAGAAGCGCCCAAGCCTCGGCAATGCGGCGCTTCATGGTTTCATTGCTCATTGATTTCACCTTCCTTTCCGTTGCGGTGAGTGTGTGGGAGAGGCGTTTGCCGCCCCTCCCGTTGGACCTGCTCGACAGGCCAGCCTCGGCGCATGGGGTAGGGAGGAACCCCGCGCCGAACTCAGTATTCGCTCGGGAAAAGGAGGGTCAGAACGCGGCGTGTGCCTTCATCGTCCAGCGGATCATCAGCGCCGGCGCTGTAATCGGCGTCGTAAAGGTCGATTTTCCACCAGACGGTTTTGCCGCACACCTGAACGGAGGCCATAGAATGATCCCCGTGCGGATCGTTGTCCTCGGTGAAATCCGCGAAGCCAGCGACCTGAAGCTGCGCCATGGTCACGAACTCGGGGCCTTCGGCTGCAACGCCTTGGGTGCAAACAACGCGCCCCAGATAGACCGGATGCCCGCCGTTGATTATTGCCGCGCGGAAAGCATCATTCGCTTGTGCGATTTCCGCTGCTTGCAGGGTGAGGTTGATAACACTCCGCGCACCGCAGGCAGAACATGCTTCCGGTGTCAGGCATTCCAGCGTTTCCGCTGCGCCGCAGGTGTTACATTGAAATAAAGCCATTCGTGGCCTCCTTAGTGGTGAGACGGTGGGGCTTGATGCCCTCTTTCCGCCGATGGGCGCGGCCTCTCTGCACTGACTGCTGAAAGACCCCGTGTCTTTCGGCTGGCAGAGCAGGGAGGGCGAAGCCCTGCCTGCGGCCTGGGACGGGACTGTCACGGGGTTGGAGGGAGGCTGGCGCGGCCCGCAGGCGCAGCCGAGGACACGGGCCTCCCGGAAACGGCGCGCGCAGCGCGGCGCTTGCCCCTTGACCGGCCCGGCACAGGATGCGGGCGGACCCAACAAATGAAAGATGCCGGGGCAGGGAGGAGCGGGCGCAGCCCGTTGATGCCCTGCCACGACCCCTGAAACATGCAATCCGCGCGAGGCGCGCGGATTTCTTCTGTCTATTGCAAAAGGCGTAGTGGCAAGCGTCACAAAGTCTTGCCTCTGGAGCGAAAAAATATCGTTTAAAAACAGCAGAGGGAGATCTCGGCTCGGAACCGAAGTTGCCTTTTCTGTCAGAAAGGTTTGCCTCAATCCCGCAAAAGGGATCGTAGCCCTTTAGGGCGGAGACAGCCTGTTTCGGACGACCATGCAGCCGTGGCGCAAACTGGCTCGGAGAGACTGCTTGCGCCGCACCTGGGCTGCAGGGAGAACGGGACAGGATGGCTCCGGCCTGGTGCCGCCTGCCGGCGCCAGGCTAGAGCCCGGTCGCGAGCTGAAGGCTCGGGATTTGCCCGTTTTTGGACCGGTCGTTCGCTAGGGCCGCGGCGGACGGCAGTGAGCCCACTGCCGCCCTTGCCCAAGCCAGCTACTTTGCTGCCACAGCATGGTAGTCACAGCCCGAAGCGGCCGTAGACAAGGGGTGCCGCACCAAAGATGCTGCCGGTGCGAAAATCCATGGTGAGCTTCCCAGAAGCGGACCCTCGGCAGAGCCAAGCTGCCTCATGTGATGCTGCGGGTTGCACCGGGGGCGGCGGAGCGCAGGAAGCGCTCTTTGCAAACTCGGCCGTTTGAGGCAACCAGCCGAGATTTTATGCTGCGGCGCGGCCCGCCGTTCCTGCCGTTCGCTGCGGCTGCGAGGTGTTGGACCTGGTGAGCTCACACAGTGCGGGACGGAACTGCCGTTAGCTACAGCGCAGCATTTTGTGCTGCGTTTCCATTAAGAACGGATGGAAGGACGGCAAGCGGACATTCGCTAAAATTGCACTTGCCGTTGGCTGGCGAAGTAAAACGGACATCTACATGCGACGCGCCTCGCTTTCTAAATCAGGCACCAACCATTTAATTCTATGGGATAAGTCTGGAGAAAAAAACGTGGCTCGGTCACAATGGCGGCGAAAAAGATGTCTTTGGGACAATTTTAGCTGAATTCGGTAGGCATCAAGATGCCAGTTTCTTTGAAGCCATAGCGAGCAGCGCCACTCAAGGAGATTTAACAGAATTAGCCGCAAAATCCATGTTTGGTTGGAGCACAAACTGCCATAGTGGCAGTGAGCTACCCTTATACTTCTCTGGTATCTGAAGGTGAAAAAAGCTCGGATCGTGTCCTACATCCATCGACACGACACCGTTTTCCTCAACCGTCATTTCTTGAAAAGCGCTACTGACCATAGAGCTCATAGTTCCCACAGAGCGAAACGGTTGGTCGCTCGGTTCACCTTCCTCTATAGGTTCAAACGAAAATTGAAACGACGCCAGCTTACCATCAACAACCTCGGCGGGTACTCTATCCGAGCCCCAGCTACCGTACCGCATCAGATAGAAAGCAATCCGCTTCTCAATATCGTTGTCAATCAGTTTGCCGCCACAAGTCATCCTGATTTTCCTGATCGTAAAGAGCGCATTACCATCAGTATCGACTTTGGACCGTTCATCCTCGATGTCACCTTCGAAAGTCATGGTCAGTGGCGGTAGTGTGCAAATCATCCGATCTCCCAACATCGCCATTTCATTGCGGGCCATCGCATGAATAAAATCGATCTGAACTGTCCTACCTGCATCGATAAAGGAACTCGGTGAAAGAAGAGTCCATTGGTTAATCCCAGAAAAATAGATGGCAAATTTCAACGGAACTTTGTTCATGTCAGCATAATGCTGAAGCTTTGCCAAATACTGCTTGTGCATGGTGTAGAACTGATTGAATGAGCGCATTCGAAAGTTCTTCACTTCGACCAACATGATTTCGCCGGCCTTGGTAACGATTCTGTAGTCTGGAATTGCGACAGCATCAGAACTTACAAACGAGGCTCCGCTGTCTTCTTGCTTGATCAAATCGCAACTACCTAGCCCGCCCGCCACATGCGCAAACATAGCCTCGGTTCGCTTGCCATGTATCATCGTCGGTCTCTCAAGCGCGCCCTTAAGCGACTTCGCTACACGCTCAACGAAGTCTTCTACATCACCATCAACACCGATCTTGTACCCTTGAGCCGACGATACTTTGGCATACAACTCCAAGGTATCAAACTTCTCAGGATCGCTCTTCATTCGTTTCAATATTTCGCTCCTCTACGCCATCGTAAAAGTAAGTCTGGCGCCGATAAAGGTTATTCTAAATGAATATCTAGGCAGTCCGGCGGTAGTGGCGCGAGTGTAAACTTAGTAGTTCTACGTCGCAGCACGCCGCATTCGTTGCTGAAGGCAGCTTTAGGCCGGGGTCAACCTTAGTGCCTTTCTGCGTTTGCAAAATTCTGCAGCTGCAAGCATGGTAGGTTTGGGCTCGTCTGCGCATCTCAGCAAGGCCTTGGTTTGAAAAGCACTCCAGCCGCAGCTAGCGAGAATGCGAGTGCAAGAAGATAGGGCGAGAAAAAGACAAGTTGAACTTCGTTCCTGTTCCCGGACACCGGGGTAAAGTACCCCTGTCCAAGAAAGGAACATGGAATGGGACACTCGAG
>NZ_JAXMOX010000098.1:0-16001 GCF_034669605.1 Leisingera sp. | reverse complement strand
GTCTGATCCTGTGGGGCTAATCCCAATACACCGCTGAAGGCCCGCTGGAGACGGCGATCTGCCTGCGTGTCGAGCGGGGCTCGAACATGGCGCGGGTCAGCCGCGACCTGGAAACCCAGGGCGCGGTTGCATCCGGCACCATCTTCCGTCTCGGAGCCAAATACAGCGAGAAAACCGGCCAGCTGAACGCCGGCAGCTTCCTGGTGGAGCCGGGATCCTCGATGGAGGAGATTGTCGGCCGGGTCACCACCTCCGGCGCCTCCACCTGCGGCACCGAGATCGTCTACCGCGTCGGCGTGACCCGCACCCAGACCGTGGTGCGGGAGCTGGATCCGGCCACCAGCACGTTCGAGGAAAAGGCGGACTTCATCCTCGGCGAGGATGAGGTCCCGGCCGAGTACACCGAAACCCGCCAGGAGGCCGACACCCGCTACCGTATCGCGCTGGCCGAAGGGGTGACCAGCTGGCAGGTGGTCGAGGCGCTGAAATCCATCGATGTGCTCGAGGGCGACCCCGGCGAACGCCCGGGCGAGGGCCTGCTGGCGCCCGACAGCTACGAGGTCACACCGGGCACCGGACGCGCTGCCGTTCTGGCCGAGATGCAGCAGCGCCAGCAACTGCGCATCAACGCCGCCTGGGAAGGCCGCTCGGCAGACGCCGCCGTCACGACGCCTGAGGAAATGCTGATCCTTGCCTCGGTCATCGAGAAGGAAACCGGCGTGGCTGAGGAGCGCGGCCTGGTCGCTTCGGTCTTCACAAACCGCCTCAATCGCGGCATGCGGCTGCAGACGGACCCGACGGTGATCTATGGCGTCACCAAGGGCGAGGGAACCCTGGGCCGCGGGTTGCGCCAAAGCGAGCTGCGCAAAGCCACCCCCTGGAACACCTATGTGATCGAGGGCCTGCCACCGACGCCCATCGCCAACCCGGGGATGGCCAGCCTTGAGGCCGCGGTGAACCCGGAGACCACGGATTATGTGTTCTTTGTGGCTGACGGCACCGGCGGCCATGCCTTTGCCGAGACGCTGGATGAACACAACCGCAACGTCGCCAAATGGCGCGAAATCGAAGCCCAGCAGCAGAACAACTGACGCTGCGGGTTAGGGTGGAAACTGCGAAGGGCGCCGCTTGGCGCCCTTTTTTTGCGGGACCGGCCGGACCAGCCCGGCCGGCGTGTCCGGCCCGAGCCCCGGTATTCCGGAATCCGGCGGCAGTGCCGAGGTGGAAATCAAGCGCCCCGGCATGAACGAAGACCATGGGTTTTGCCCATGCCCCTTTTCTCATCCGATCCCGAAAGGCCTGCCGCCCACCGCCGCAAGACCCGGGCCATCCCGGCTGCCTGGTTCTCGCGAATGTCCTGAAAGGATGGTACGATGTCCGGGACCGGCACGAAAACCGGCGCTGGCGCGCACACGGATGACGTCCCGCCTGAGGTCACAGATCCCGCGGTGACGCCGAAAGCAGAAGCAACGCATCGGGACGCCGGAACCGCGCGTCTGTTTGGCACTTCATGAGGCCATGCAAGTGCAGGAAACCACCGATGCCATGCCCGGCGCAAGCCGGGCTGGAGCCAAGTCCGGCGCTGGCCGGCCGAATGATCCGTACGGGAACAAAAAATTATGAGCGACAGCCCATATGACATCCTCGGCGTCTCCAAAGATGCCACCCAGGCCGAAATCAAGAAGGCCTACCGCAAACTGGCGAAAGAACTGCACCCCGATCTGTCGCCCGGCGACAAGGACAAAGCCGCCGAGTTCCTGAAGGTGGGCGCGGCTTATGACATCCTCGGCGACAAGGAAAAGCGCCGCCGCTACGACGCGGGCGAAATCGACGCCAGCGGCCAGGACAGGACGGAGCGTCAATTCTATCGCCAATATGCCGGAGCGGACCCCGAAGGCCGGTATCAATCCTCGGCGGCTTTCAACGATTTCGAGGATGTGTCGGACATTTTCGCAGATCTCTTCGGGCGGCGGGGGCAGGGCCGGGGACAGGAGCGGGCGGGCCCCGGTTCGGCACAGGGCTTCGCGGCACGCGGGGCCGATCTGCGCTATCATCTCGACGTCGAATTTCTCGATGCTGCCCGCGGTGCAAAACGGACGGTGCCGCTGCCGGATGGCCAGACCATCGATCTGACGATCCCTGCCGGTGTCCGCGACGGTCAGACCCTGCGCCTGCGCGGCAAGGGGCAACCGGGCAGTGGCGGCGGCCCGGCGGGCGATGCCTATGTCCAGATTTCCGTCAAGCCGCACCGGCTCTTCACACGCGACGGCAACGATATCGCGATCGACCTGCCGATCACCTTCGATGAGGCTGTTCTGGGCGGCAGGGTCGAGGTTCCGACGCTATCGGGGCCGGTATCGATGAACTTGCCCAAGGGAGCGTCCAGCGGCCAGAGGCTGCGGTTGAAAGGAAAGGGTGTCCAGCCCGGCAAAGGACCGGCGGGCGACCAATATGTCCGCCTGATGATTGTGCTGCCGGACAAGATCGGCAGCGGGATGGAAGATCTTGCCCGCCGCTGGCGTGAAACCGCCGGACAGGATCCGCGCAAGAACATGGGGAGTGTGTGATGCGGCTGAGAGAACATGACGTGGTTGCCACGGTTCGCAGGCTTCAGCTCCGGGAGCTTCGGTCATGGGTGCGGGCGGGTTGGATCAAACCGGCACGGGGCGACGGCGGCCCGTTTTTCGATGAGCTCGACATCGCCCGGATCCGGCTGATCTGCGACCTGCGCAAGGAAATGTCGCTGCCCGTGGATACAGTGCCGACTATCCTGTCGCTGCTTGACCAGCTGCACGGGCTGCGTCACCAACTGCACCGCCTTGCCGAGGCGGTCAATCAGCAGCCTGAAGAAACACGCAGAGCGGTTCTGAAGGCATGCCGGCGCTTGGAAGGGCAGGATTGACGGCGGCATGATCGCTGGTCTGGCCGGGACCGGGACTGCCACAGTGGACGGCCGCCCCCCCTAAGCCGCGATTCCGGATGCGCTGAAAGACGCGGCTTGCCTGGCCGGCACAGGCCCGCCTGCGGCGGCAAAGCTTTACACTGCAATCCGGACCGACCTACAGAAGGCAACGCTCGACTTAAACTGCGGCCCCGCCTTGCCGGGTCCGATCCCGCGGCATCAGGACATCCCATGACCCCTTCGATTATCATCCACAACGGCGCCCTTATGACCTTTGATGACGGGATGCCAACCGCACAGGCGCTTGCGATTGCAGGCAGCAGGATCACGGCAATCGGGGCTGATGCCGCCATTCTACCCCTGGCCGGCCCTGAGACCCGGATGATCGACGCGGGCGGCGCGACTGTGCTTCCCGGGTTCATCGACAGCCATGTCCATCTGTTTGGCGGATCGGTTGAACTGGATTGCCTGAACCTTTACGGCGTCACAGGTTTGCCCGCGATGCGGGCCGGCATACGCCCCTACGCCCAGGCCAATCCGGACGATGCCCTGGTGTTTTGCGTGATGGCCGACTACGGCATTCTGGGCACGGGAAAGACGCCCACCCGCCACGACCTCGACCGGATTCTCAGCGACCGCCCGCTGGCCATGTTCGCGCCGGACCACCACACGATCTGGGCGAATACGGCCGCCCTGAAGGCTGCAGGCCTTCTGCAAGGCGGACCAACCGATGCAGGCTCCGAAATCGTGATGGGCGAGGACGGTCTTGCCACTGGCGAGCTGCTGGAGCCCGGCGCCTATGAGCCGGTGCTGCGCCTGACGCGCCACGGCGGCCGGGACATGCTGGGCCTGACAACGGGCAAGGACCCCGTGCCCCCTGCAACAGCGGATCAGCGCCGGATCGACAAGGACGTTCTTGCCAAGGGGCTTGCGCATTGCGCCGCGCAAGGCATTACAGGTCTGCATCTGATGGACGGCAACAGGTATCAGTTGGAGCTGTTGTCCGAACTGGAAGCCGAAGGCCGCCTGCTGTGCCGCTGCCGTGTGCCGTTTCATATGAAAGGAACCGATCCGCTGGAACGGATGACCGCGGAAGCACCGGCGATGCGGGATGATTTCCAAAGCGGAAAGATCGCCTGCAGCCACGTCAAGATGTTCATTGACGGTGTGGTCGAGAGCGGCACTGCGCTGATGCTGCGCCCTTACCCCGGTGAGCTGGGCGCAAACGGCAATTCAGGCGATGAGGTTTTCACACAGGAACACTTTGTTGCCTGCTGTGCCGAAGCGGACCGTTTGGGGTTCCAGATCGCCGTCCACGCCATCGGCGATGCTGGTGTCAGGCGCACGATCGACGCTTTCGAGGCGGCTGCAAAGGCCAATGGAACGCGCGACAGCCGCCACCGGATCGAACATATCGAAGTGATCCATCCGGACGATATACCCCGGCTTGCGGCGTTGGGCATCGTTGCCTCCCTGCAACCGGGCCACGCGCCGACCGGTCACATCTTTCCGCCCGGCGGGGTCGGGCCGTATCTGCACCCGGACCAGATTGCCGGGGCCTATGCCTGGCAGACCATACGTGACGCTGGGGCCAGGGTCATCTTTTCCACAGACTGGCCCGTGATCCCGGTGACCGTGATGGCAAATGTCAAAGCCGCAATCGCACCGCTGGATCTGGGCGGGGGCTGGGCCGATCAGACCCAGACGCTGCACGACACGCTGGCCAGCTATACGTGCGGCAATGCCTGGTCCGAATTCAACGAGGATAGAAAAGGCAAGCTGGCAGCCGGCATGGCGGCTGATGTTGCGATTATGAGCCATGACCTGACACAACTTGCGCCCGGCAACGTGACGGCTGCAAGGGCCATGACGACGATCTGCGACGGCATAGTGACCTATCAGCATGGGTTTTGACCGGGCTACCAGCAAATCACACGCCTGCAACAGACCGCTCAGCCCCCCGCAAACCGGGCCTCGCTCTGGCAGAGGGCCAGGTCAGCTTTGTCTGATGCTTGCGGGTGCCGTCTTCGCGCGATGCAGCGGCGGCAATCCTGAACGGGAAAACGAGGTACAAGATTTTTAGCGGAAAGGGCGGTTTTTCGGGTGCGCATTTTCGTCCGCAAGCCTTTGGGCCGCTCTTTGGGACACGCCGGTTTCAACTGTGAATGCAGAGGAGGCCGCAACTCCCAGCGAGGTGAAACAGCGCGTGCCAGCAGCAGCCCGTTGCGTTCTCACCGTACGCTGCTGCGGCCGGAATTCTTGACAAACGCACTATTTTCACGTATAAGTTGCATTGCAGCTGGAAGGAACATGGACGGCCCCGGACCCCTCCGCCGGTGGCCGTCGTTCTTTCTCTTGTGCGGACAAAAAACGCATGAGGCAGACAAATTCATGACAGATCACCCAACAGACCAGGACGGCGCCGCCGTCCTGACCCGGCAGGTGCACTACACCGCCGATCTTTTGCGATCCCTGCAGGAGAGCATTCACCGACTGCGAAACCAGGCAGAGGCGCTGCGGGAGCAGCTCGAAACCACAGGCGCCGATGAAACCACCGGCGCCAAGGGACAGGTCAGCAAGCTGGAACAGCTGATCCGCGATTGCCAGAAAGTGGAGAGACTCCTTGCAGAACAAAGCACCGAATTCGCCCGCATGCTCAAATCCGAACACGAACTCGATCTCGTCGCGGCGCGCGCAGCTGTCGAGCGCGGACTTTCTGGCCTGCGCGCCGCCCTCGCTCCAGAACTGGTTCTTGAATGAGCTGGACCGCAAGTCGCTGTGCGCGCTGCCGCATCTGTTCGGCATCTGGGCGCTGGACCACCAGCGCCCGCCGCCGGGCGGTTGGCGCGCCTGGGTGATCCTGGGCGGCCGCGGCGCGGGCAAGACCCGGGCAGGGGCCGAATGGATCCGGTCGCGCGCCGAAGGGCCGCGGCCGGGTGATCCCGGCACCGCCCGCCGCATCGCGCTGGTGGCCGAAACCTATGACCAGGTGCGCGATGTGATGATCCACGGCGACAGCGGCATTCTGGCCTGCTCGCCGCCCGACCGCCGCCCCAAGTGGAAAGCCTCCGAGCGCAAGCTGATCTGGCCCAACGGCGCCGAGGCGCAGGCATTTTCCGCCCACGACCCCGAGGCCCTGCGCGGCCCCCAGTTCGATGCCGCCTGGGCGGATGAACTGGCCAAGTGGAAGAAGGGGCAGGAAAGCTGGGACATGCTGCAATTCGCCCTGCGGCTGGGCCGGGACCCGCGCGTCTGCGTCACCACCACGCCGCGCAATGTTCCGGCACTGAAGCAGCTGCTGGCGTCGCCCAGCACCGTGCAGACCCACGCCCCGACCGAGGCCAACCGCGCCAATCTGGCGCCGTCGTTCCTGGAGGAGATGCGGGCGCGCTACGCCGGCACCCGCCTGGGCCGGCAGGAGCTGGACGGGGTGATGCTGGCCGATGTTCCGGGCGCGCTCTGGTCCACTGCCGCGCTGGCGGCGGCGCAGGTGACTGACGCGCCGCCGCTCGACCGGGTGGTGGTGGCGGTGGATCCGGCAGTCAGTTCCGGAAAATCCTCGGACGCCTGCGGCATCGTGGCGGCGGGCGCGGTCACTCAGGGCAAACCGCAGGACTGGCGCGCCTATGTGCTGGCGGACCGCACCGTTCAGGGCGCCGGGCCGCTGGCCTGGGCGCAGGCGGTGATTGCCGCCCGCGATGCCTTTGGCGCCGAACGGGTGGTGGCCGAGGTCAACCAGGGCGGCGCCCTGGTGGAGACGGTGCTGCGCCAGGCCGACCCGCTGGTGCCGTTCCGGGCTTTGCATGCGCGCAAAGGCAAATCCGCCCGCGCCGAACCTGTCGCGGCTTTGTATGAGCAGGGCCGCGTCAAACACCTGCCGGGGCTGGGGGAGCTGGAGGACCAGATGTGCCTGATGACCCCGCAAGGGTATCAGGGCAGCGGCTCACCCGACCGGCTGGATGCGCTGGTCTGGGCCCTGCATGAGCTGATTATCCAGCCGGCAGCCAGCCTGAGGATGCCGCAGATCAGGGTGCTGTAATGCGCCCAGGGCAGCGCCCGCCAGGGGCGGCGGACGGGCGCTGCCCGGCCTTCGGGCAGACGATGCAATTGAAAATGAAGATGGGAGAATGGCAGCATGCAACGCTGCCATTTCCTTTTATTACAGGTGCTTAACCTGGGGTGTTGCGCCCGCTGCGTACGCACCGCCGGCCAAATCTTCAGGCCTCTCTGTCACTAATGATCCTCAGCAAAGGCGCACCGGCCCCAGCGGCAGGCAGCGCCCCACACAGCAACTTGAGGAGCGGACAATGGTCTTTGACCTGCTGCGGCGCAACAAGCCCGAACCCCCGGAAACCGCCCTGGAACAGAAGGCCAGCCAGACCGCCCGCGTGGTCTCCTGGCAGGGGGCCGGCCGCACCGCCTGGAGCCCGCGGGACAGCGTTTCCCTGACCCGCAGCGGTTTTGCCGGCAATCCGGTCGGCCACCGGGTGATCCGGATGATCGCCGAGGCCGCCGCGGCCGTGCCGCTGGTGCTGCAGGACAGCCGCCGGCGCTATGACAGCCACCCCTGGCTGGCGCTGCTGGCCCGCCCCAATCCGGCGCAAAGCCAGGCCGAACTGCTGGAGGCGCTTTATGGCCACCTGCTGCTCTCCGGCAACGCTTATATCGAGGCGGTCGCGGCAGGCGCAGGCGCCCCGGCTGAATTGCACGTGCTGCGGTCCGACCGGATGCGCGTTGTGCCCGGCCCGGACGGCTGGCCCGCCGGGTTCGAATATTCGGTTGCCGGACGCAAGCACCGCTTCACCGCGGACGGCGCGCAATCACCGGTCTGCCATATAAAGAGCTTCCACCCGCAGGACGACCACTACGGGTTGTCATCGCTGCAGGCGGCGGCCATGGCGATTGATGTTCACAACGCGGCCTCCCGCTGGTCCAAGGCGCTTTTGGACAACGCAGCCCGCCCCTCCGGCGCGCTGGTCTGGAACGGGTCCGACGGCCACGGCCGCATGTCCGAGGAACAATTCCGCATCCTAAGCGACGAGATTCAATCAAATTTTCAGGGCGCCAAGAACGCCGGCCGCCCGATGGTGCTGGAGGGCGGGCTGGACTGGAAACCGATGGGCTTGTCGCCCTCCGACATGGAATTCCAGAAAACCAAGGACACCGCCGCCCGCGAAATTGCGCTGGCCTATGGGGTGCCGCCGATGCTGCTCGGCATTCCGGGCGATGCAACTTACGCCAACTACCAGGAGGCTCACCGCGCCTTCTACCGGCTGACCGTGCTGCCGCTGGCCGCCAAGGCCGCCGCCGCGCTTGCCGACTGGCTGGCCGGCTGGACCGGCGAGGCGCTGACCCTGAAACCCGACCTCGACCAGCTGCCTGCCTTGGCCGCCGAGCGCGAGGCGCAATGGCGCCGGGTGGCCTCCGCCGATTTCCTCACCACCGAGGAAAAGCGGCGCCTGCTGGGGCTTCCCGCAGACTCTCCGGTCGCGCCGCAGCAGGAGGGCGGGCAGGATGACTGAACACCCGATGCACGCTTTCGACTGTTCACCGGGTTTGCGCCTGTCCGCCCATGAGCGGGTGGCCCAGATCCAGCACGAGGCAGTCAACCGCCGCCTCGACCGGATCGAGCAGATGATGGAGCGGCTGGAAAAACGCCTCTGGCTCACCGTCTACGGCGTCGCCGCGGTGATTCTGGCGCAGGCTTTTCAATCCTTCCTGACGGTACAATTGCCGTAACAACAATAACTTGAGAGGCAGACATCATGCAGGGACCTCCCCAGCTTGAACATAAATTCACGCGCTTCGGCGAGGATCTCTCGCTGCAGGACGCGAGCCAGATCACGGGCTACGCCAGCCTGTTCGGTCAGACCGATCAGGGTGGCGATGTGGTCGAGCGCGGCGCCTATGCCGCCTCGCTGAAGGCGCTTCAGGATCAGGGCCGCACGGTCAAGATGCTGTGGCAGCACGATCCCGCCCAGCCGATCGGCGTCTGGGACGAGGTGCGCGAGGACGCCCGCGGCTTGTACGTCAAGGGCCGGATCCTGACCGCCACCCCCAAGGGCGCCGAGGCCGCGGCGCTGATCGAGGCAGGCGCCATCGACGGGTTGTCAATCGGCTACCGGACCGTGAAATCCGCCCGCACCCGGGACGGCAGCCGCCATCTGACCCAGGTGGAGCTGTGGGAGGTGTCGCTGGTCACCTTCCCGATGCTGCCCGCAGCGCGGGTGGCAGGTAAATCCTCCGCTCCGGAGGCAGAGGCGGATGCCCTTCGCACGCTGGCCGCAGGCCTGCGCCAGATCACCCGTGACCTCAAGGCAGGACAGACATCATGAGCAACCAAGACCTCCCGGCAAACACCGGGGACGCAGCGCCCCTGGCGCATGAAGTGAAACAGGCCGTCACCGGCTTTCTTCATGAATTCAAGGGGTTTCAGGACGACGTGCAATCAAGGCTGAAACAGGCAGAAGAGCGAGTGACCATGCTGGACCGTAAAACAATCTCTCAGAACCGCCCCCATCTGGCAGCGGGCCAGGACGCGGGCGCGCCGCATCAGAAGGCGTTCAACGCCTACCTGCGCAGCGGCGACGACGACGGCCTGCGCGGCCTCGAGCTGGAAGGCAAGGCGATGTCCACCGCCGTGGGCGGCGATGGCGGCTACCTGGTCGATCCGCAGACCGCCGAGATCGTGAAATCGGTGCTGAATTCCTCCGCTTCGATCCGCGCGGTGGCCTCGGTGGTGCATGTGGAGGCGTCTTCTTATGACGTGCTGATCGACCACAGCGAAATGGGGGCCGGCTGGGCGACCGAGGCCGGCCCGGCCGCGGAAACCGGCACCGGCAGCATCGACCGCATCACCATTGCGCTGCACGAACTCAGCGCGCTGCCGAAGGCGTCGCAACGGCTGCTGGACGACAGCGCCTTTGATATCGAAGGCTGGCTGGCCGGCCGCATCGCTGATAAGTTCGCCCGCTCCGAGGCCGAGGCTTTCATCAACGGCGACGGTATCGACAAGCCCAAGGGCTTCCTGTTCCACCCGGTTGCCAGCAACGGCAGCTGGAGCTGGGGCAACCTCGGCTATGTCGCCTCCGGCACCGACGCCGAGGTTGGCAGCGGCGATGCGATCATTGATCTGGTCTATGCGCTGGGGGCGGAGTACCGCGCCAATGCGACTTTCATTCTGAACTCCAAGACCGCGGGAATGCTGCGGAAACTGAAGGACGCCGATGGCCGGTTCCTGTGGTCCGACGGTCTGGCCGCAGGTGAACCCGCACGGCTGATGGGCTATCCGGTGCTGATCGCCGAGGACATGCCGGACCCGGGGTCCAACAGCTATTCCATCGCTTTTGGCGATTTCCGCGCCGGTTACACTATTGCCGAACGCCCGGACCTGCGGGTGCTGCGCGACCCGTTCAGCGCCAAGCCGCATGTGCTGTTCTACGCCACCAAGCGGGTTGGCGGCGACGTCAGCGATTTTGCCGCGATCAAGCTGATGAAATTCGGCGTGACCTGACACGTTGCGCTGATGGCGGGCCGGCAGACCGGTCCGCCGGCGGGCATGCACCCCACAATCCTTTGCCGTCCAGCTGCTCCCCTCCGTCCGAGCGGCAAGGGATGGTGCATGCCTGCCGAACCCTACCCGGACAGCAGATCAGGGCCGCAGCAGGGGATGGCCCGCAGGAGTGAGATGATGATGCTGAGCGAACTGACCCCCGTGCCCGAGGCCGCCCTGCCGCTGGCCCCGTTCAAGGCGCATCTGCGCCTGGGCACCGGTTTTGGCGAGGACAGCCTGCAGGACGAGGTGCTGATCGGCTTTCTGCGCGCCGCCCTGGCTGCGATTGAAAGAAGGACCGGCAAGGCGCTGATAACCCGCGATTTTGAGCTGGAAATCCGCCATTGGCGCGACCGTGCCCGGATGATCCTGCCGATTGCGCCGGTGCAGGCGGTGACCGCCGTTGCGATGCGCGACGCAGGCGGCGGTGAGACGGTTCTGGACGCCTCCCTCTATCACCTGGAGCGGGATGGCCAGCGCCCGCGCCTGTGCCCGGCCGGCAGCCTGCTGCCACCCATTCCCACCGGCGGTCTGGCGCGGATTTCGCTGCAGGCCGGGATGGCCTCTGATTGGGGCGGCCTGCCTGCCGATCTGGGCCAGGCGGTGATGCTGCTGGCCGCGCATTATTACGAATACCGGGCCGACACCGGCCTGCACGGCGGCTGCATGCCCTTTGGCGTCACCAGCCTGATCGAACGCTACCGCAGCCTGCGGCTGACCCTGGGAGGCCTGGCATGAAACACCCCCCGAAACTCACCCGCAAGCTGGTGCTGGAAGACCCCCAGCGCGAGGTCGACGGTGCAGGCGGCTTCATTGAAACCTGGCTGGCGCTTGGCACGCTTTGGGCCGAGGTGACACCGCTCTCCGGGCGACTGGCCGGCGACAGCCTGTCTTTGCAAAAATACCGGATTACCCTGCGCGCTGCACCGGAAGGCTTTGCATCAAGGCCCCGACCTGATCAGCGATTCCGCGACAGCAACCGTCTCTACCGTATTGATGCGGTTGCGGAATCCGATCCTGACACCCGCTACCTCACCTGTTTCGCGGTTGAGGAGGTAAGCGGATGACCTATGCCATCGCAGGCGGGCTGCAATCCGCGGTCTACACCCATCTGTCCGCCGATGCTGCGCTGACCGCGCTGGTCGGCAGCGCGATCTATGACGCAATCCCCGCAGGCCCCTTGCCGCAGACCTATGTGGCTTTGGGATCGGAGGAGGTGCTGGACCGCTCCGACAACACAGCAGGTGGCGCCGAGCACCGGTTTTTTGTCACCGTCACCACCGACATGGCCGGTTTTGCCGGCGCCAAGGCTGCCGCTGCTGCCGTCTGCGACGCACTGGTCGGTGCCGCGGTGCCGCTGCCCCGCGGCCGGCTGACAGGCCTGTGGTTCGACCGCGCCAAGGCGGAGCGGCTGACGACCGGCGGCAGGCAGATCACCCTGCGCTTCAGGGCGCGGGTGGATGACGTCTAGGCCGCAGCACATTTCTCAACCCCAGTGAAAAGCAGGGAGAACCCCCATGACAATTCAAAACGGCAAGGACCTTTTGGTCAAAGTGGACATGAACGGCGCCGGCCTGTTCGAGACCATCGCGGGCCTGCGCGCCACACGGGTCAGCTTCAACGCCGAAAGCGTCGATGTGACCAGCCTCGAAAGCCAGGGCGGCTGGTGCGAGCTGCTGGCCGGCGCCGGGGTGCGCTCGGCCAGTATCTCCGGTTCCGGCATTTTCCGCGACGTGGCAACCGACGAACGCGCAAGGCAGCTGTTCTTTGACGGGCTGACACCGGACTTCCAGATCATCATTCCCGATTTCGGCATCGTGCAGGGCGCCTTTCAGGTGACCGCGCTGGAATATGCCGGCAGCCACAACGGCGAAGCCACCTATGAGCTGTCACTGGCCAGCGCCGGTGCCCTTAGCTTTACGGCGGTTTGAACGATGGTGAACCCGCAGGCCGGAGAGGCGGAATTAATAGTTAATGGAAGCCCTTACGCGCTGAAGCTGACCCTTGGCGCGCTGGCGGGGCTTGAGGCCGCGCTGGAGGAAGGCACGCTGGTGGATCTGGTGCAGCGGTTCGAACAGGGCCGGTTCTCGGCCCGCGACGTGCTGGCGCTGCTGGCGGCCGGGCTGCAGGGCGGCGGGTATCAGCTGAGCCGCGAAGATCTGGCATCTGCCGCAATCTCCGGCGGTCCGCTGCAGGCGGCGCGGGTGGCGGCAGACCTGCTGGTGCGCAGCTTCACCGTGCCGGACAGCCTATGAGCACGCTCGACTGGCCCGCGCTGATGCGCGCCGGGATGGCCGGGCTGAAGCTGCTGCCGCGCGATTTCTGGCAGCTGACCCCGGCAGAACTGCGGCTGATGCTGGGCGGGGCCGCAGCGCCGCAGCCCATGGGCCGCGACCGGCTGGCGGCGATGATGCAGGCCTTTCCGGACATCGCGCGTCCACAGGACAAGGAGACAACAGATGGCTGACTCATCATCAATGGCGGAACTGGAATTGCAGGGCGAGGCGCTGGGGGAAGCGCTTGACGGCGCCTCCGGCATGGCGGCGGCCTTTGCCGAGGTGCTGGGCCGGGTCAAGGACGGGTTTTCCGAAACCGGACGCGACGCGCAGATCCTGGATCGCAGCCTTTCCAAGGGCTTGCGGCGTGCTTTTGACGGGCTGGTGTTTGACGGCGGCAACCTGTCGGAGGCGATGGACACGCTGGCGCGTTCGATGGTCCGCACCACCTACAACGCCGCGATGAAGCCGGTGGCCAACCATGCGGCCGGGCTGCTGACCGGCGGGCTTGCCTCGCTTATCGGGAACATCCTGCCATTTGCCGATGGCGCCGCCTTCAGCCAGGGCAAGGTGATGCCGTTTGCCAAGGGCGGCGTTGTCACTGGACCCACGGCCTTTCCCATGCGCGGGGCCACCGGGCTGATGGGCGAAGCCGGGCCGGAGGCGATCCTGCCGCTGACCCGCGGCGCCGACGGCTCGCTGGGCGTGCGCAGCCAGGGCGGCGGGGTCACTGTGGTGATGCATGTCACCACCCCCGACGTCAAAGGCTTTGAACGCAGCCGCAGCCAGATCGCCGCACAGCTGTCCCGCGCCCTGTCGCGCGGCGGCAGAAACCGTTAAGGACGGAGGGTAAGTCCATGAATTTTCACGAAGTCAGATTTCCCGCCTCGCTCAGCTTCGGCTCCGCCGGCGGTCCGGAACGGCGCACCGATGTGGTGACCCTGGCCAACGGGTTCGAGGAGCGCAACACCCCTTGGGCGCATTCCCGCCGCCGCTATGACGCCGGGCTTGGCCTGCGCGCGCTGGAGGATATCGAGCTGCTGATCGCCTTTTTCGAGGCCCGCCAAGGGCAGCTTTACGGCTTTCGCTGGAAGGACTGGAGCGATTACAAATCCGCCCGGCCCAGCGCCGATCCGGATTTCCGCGATCAGGTGATTGCCACCGGCGACGGCAGCACCGTGAGGTTCCAGCTGGCCAAGACCTACCGCTCGGGCGCGTTCACCTATCAGCGCCCGATTGCCAAGCCGGTGGCGGGCTCCGTGCGGGTCGGCATCGAACAGGACGAGCTGCGCGAAAGCGTGGACTATGAGCTGGACACCGCCACCGGGATGATCACCCTGGCGCATCCGCCGGAGATCGGCCTGAACATCCGGGCGGGGTTCGAATTCGACGTGCCGGTGCGGTTTGACACCGGCAGCATCCAGACCAGCGTGGCGTCTTTTCAAGCCGGTGAGGCGCCTGCGGTGCCGGTGGTGGAGGTTCGGGTATGAGCCGTCTTTCCAACAGTTTGCACGCCCATCTTCAAAGCGGGATCACCACGCTCTGCCGGGCCTGGGCGCTGGAACGGCGCGACGGCACCGTGCTGGGATTTACCGATCATGACTGTGTGCTGAGCTTTGACGGGGTGGAGTTTCAGCCCGGCAGCGGGCTGACGGCGCGGGCGGTGAGCCAAGCCACCGGCCTGTCGGTTGACAACACCGAGGCGCTGGGGGTGCTGAGCGACGCCGCCGTGCGCGAAGAGGATATCGAGGCCGGCCGGTTCGATGGCGCCGGGGTCCGCTGCTGGCTGGTCAACTGGCGCGATGTTTCGATGCGCTGGCTGCAGTTCCGCGGCTCGATCGGTGAAATCCGCCGCGCCGGCGGCGCGTTTGAGGCAGAGCTGCGCGGGCTTGCGGAGGCGCTGAACCAGCCGCTGGGGCGGATCTATCAGAAACCCTGCACCGCGGTGCTGGGCGATGCGGCCTGCCGGTTCGACCTGCAGACGCCGGGTTATGCCGTTGAGCTGGAAGCCGTTGAGGTCGCGCGCAACGAGGTGTTCGGCTGGGAGGCTTTGCCGGGGTTTGAGGCGGATTGGTTCACCGGCGGGCGGCTGACGGTGCTGAGCGGAGCCGCAGAGGGTCTGTGGGCCGCCGTGAAGGCGGACCAGAGCAGCGCCGGGGGGCGCCGGATCACCCTGTGGGAACCGGTCCGTGCGGCGGTGAGGCCGGGCGACAGGGTCCGGCTTGAGGCAGGCTGCGACAAGCGCCTGGAGACCTGCCGGCTGAAATTCAACAACCTGCTGAACTTTCAGGGCTTCCCGGATATTCCGGGCGATGACTGGCTGATCGCGGTGCCGCGGCAGTCCAGTGTGAACACCGGGGGAAGCCGCAGGTGAGCCGGGTGGTTTCCGCAGCGCGGGGCTGGATCGGCACGCCCTATGTGCATCAGGCCGCGTGCAAGGGCGCGGGCTGCGATTGCCTGGGGCTGATCCGGGGCCTGTGGCGCGAGCTGCACGGGGCCGAGCCCGAGGCACCGCCGGCCTATACGATGGACTGGTCCGAACCGCAGGGGGCGGAGGCGCTGTGGCAGGCCGCGGCCCGGCATTTGCTGGCGAAACCTCTGGGCGATGCCGCACCCGGCGATGTGATCCTGTTCCGGATGCGCGACGGGTCGGTGGCCAAGCACCTGGGGGTGCAGTCAGCGGCTGGCGGAAAAGAACCAAGGGCCGCCGGGCGGGACCTTCTTGGTGCAGGCCCTGCCTTCATCCACGCCTATGCGGGCCGCGGGGTTGTCGAAAGCCCGCTGAGCCCGCCCTGGCAGCGCCGCATCGTGGCGCGGTTTCAATTCCCGAAGGAGCTGATCTGATGGCAACCATTCTTCTTTCTGCTGCCGGTGCTGCCATCGGCGGCACAATCGGCGGCACCGTTGCGGGGCTGTCTTCGGCCGTCATTGGCCGTGCGGTGGGCGCCACCCTGGGCCGGATGTTCGATGAACGGCTCCTGGGCAGCGGCGCCGACCCGGTGGAGACCGGCAAGATCGACCGTTTCCGCCTGACCCAGGCCAGCGAAGGCGCGCCGGTGGCGCAGGTCTATGGCCGGATGCGGCTGGGCGGCCAGATGATCTGGAGCTCGCAGTTTCTGGAAACCTCTTCGGTCAGCGGCGGCGGCGGCAAGGGACGGCCCAGCCAGCCGCAGGTGACCAGCTACAGCTATTCCGTGTCGCTGGCGATTGCGCTGTGCGAAGGCGAAATCGCGAATGTCTCGCGTGTCTGGGCCGATGGCGAGGAAGTGGC
>NZ_JAXMOX010000097.1:0-16029 GCF_034669605.1 Leisingera sp. | reverse complement strand
GGCCAGCCGCAGATCGGCGGCTTGGCCGCGCATATGCAGGGAGTTCTTGGCGACCCCGCGTGAGCGGCTGCGCAGCATTGCATTGGTTTTCGGGCTGCGGTAGCCGGACAACAGCATATACGGTTCGTTCACATCCAGCAGATTGTGCGAAGCGGCCATGATATCTATGGTGCGCAGGTCCATATCCTTGACTTGATCAGTCCGCCAATCGCGCATGAAGTGATTGACTTCCTTCACTGCATCTTTGATGTACTGGCCATCAATCCAATAAACCATGTCCAAGCGTTCACCAGTGCGGCCAGAGTACATGCGGATCCTGCGGATATCGCCGCCGCCGCGTAGAAAGCCTGCTGCGTTGGAAAAAGTCGGGGCTGCTGCCACTGCGGTTGCAGCAAACACACCCAAAAGAGAACGCCGGGAGATACCCGTGCCCGTGGTTTTCGCCATTTTCACTGCGCCGTCCCGTACGATTCTAGTCCTGCCTAATCGCCCGATGTTACGGGCTCGCCAACGGTCTTAGTTAACGTGCGGCATGTATGGCACAGCGTGATTCAGGTTCCAACATTTCTTTGCCGCGCTATAACGGAACGCCCCTTTTTCGGCAATTTCTTGCGCAAAAGGGGAGGGCCAGGGAACTTTTCCCCAAGACTGTAGTTGCAGGGCTTCTTAGACGCGGCATCGGTGCATCAATGTTAATTTTTCGCATTTGTGAATGGACAACACCGGCTGGCATTTACCAGAATTTCAGGTAGGCACCGCTAAGATTGGAAAAAATCGGCTCAAGGACCGGATATTATGACGCGCGCATCCGCAGGAAACTTTATGCCGGGGATCAAAGCGGGGCTGTTTGCCCTGGCATTGGGCGGCCTGACCGCCGGGACTGTTGCCAGTTCAGCGCAGGCTGAAATCTCGGCGGCTTTCCGCCAAGCGGTCGCTGAAGCGGCCTCCGGCAGCGATCCTGTGGCCAGATTCTACCGTGATAACGGATATCAGGCGATTTGGACTGGTGGAGATGAGGCGTCGCGCCAGCGCCGGAACGCTCTGTTGGCAGCCTTGAACGAAACCAGCGCCCACGGGCTGCCGGACCGCTCTGCTGAAGTCAGCGCGCTGATGCAGCAGATGCGCGGCGTCCGCACCACGCGGGACATCGGTTCCATCGAGGCCGCGCTGAGCCAGGCACTGGTGGATTATGCGACAGACCTGCAAACCGGCCTGCTGGTGCCGTCGCGGATCGACGGTGGCATGGTGCGCAAGAAACACACGGTTGACGGTTCCAGCTTTTTGGCCGGCATCCGGGATCAACAGCCTTACGCCTATATGCGCAGCTTGGTGCCGGTGTCACCTCAATACCGTGGCTTGATGCGCGAAAAACTGCGGCTGGAGCAGATCCTTGCGGCCGGTGGCTGGGGGCCGGCTGTCAATGCCAAGAAGCTGGAACCCGGCGATCAGGGTCCCGCTGTTATTGCCCTGCGGAACCGGCTGATGGCGATGGGTTATCTGCAGCGGAGTGCTGCACGTAGCTATGACGCGGCACTGGAAAAGGCTGTGCAAAGCTTCCAATCCGATCATGGTTTAGAGACTGACGGCGTGGCGGGTGCCGGTACAATCACCGAGGTAAACAAACCCGTCTCCAACCGCTTGAAATCCATCATTGTCGCGATGGAGCGCGAGCGCTGGCTTCAACCCGACCGCGGCGAACGGCACATTCTGGTCAACCAGACTGATTTCACTGCCAAGATCGTTGACAACGGTGATGTGACCTTCGAAACGCGATCTGTGATCGGCAAGAACACGCATGACCGCCGCAGCCCCGAGTTCTCGGATGAGATGGAGCATATGGTGATCAATCCTAGCTGGTACGTGCCGCGCTCGATCATCACAAAGGAGTATTTGCCCAAGCTGCAGAGCAACCCCAATGCAGTCGGCCATATCCAGATCACCGACCGGCGTGGCCGGGTTGTGAACCGCGGGTCCGCTGATTTTTCCCAGTATACGGCACGGAACTTCCCGTTTTCCATGCGCCAGCCTCCGAGCAGCCGCAATGCGTTGGGGCTGGTCAAGTTCATGTTCCCGAACAAATACAACATCTATTTGCACGACACCCCGCAGAAGAGTCTGTTTGCCCGAGAAGTACGGGCTTTCTCGCACGGCTGTATCCGTCTGGCGCAACCGTTTGAATTTGCTTATGCGCTGCTGGCAAAGCAGAGCGAAAACCCCAAGGATTTCTTCCACCGCATCCTGAGCAGTGGCAAGGAAACCAAAGTAGCGTTGGAGCAAAAAGTGCCTGTTCATATCATCTACCGAACGGCGGTTGTAACGCGTAAAGGCCGCGCTGAGTTTCGCCGCGATGTCTATGGCCGCGACGCCAAGGTTTGGGCGGCGCTGGAGCGGGCGGGGGTGGTGCTGCCCGGCGTTCAGGGGTAAATACAAGGCCCACACAGGATTATTCTGAAAGGGCCTGACATGTTCACAATCCGCCAGATCGCTGAGTCCCTGGGAGCCGAGGCCCAGGGCGACCTGGATCTGCAAATTGCAGGCGCGGCGGAACCGCAGGATGCCCATACGGGTCAGATCGCCATGGCCATGGCCCCGAAATATGCCGAAGGCCTGCAAACAGGCAATGCACAGGCCGCGGTTCTGTGGGAGGGGGCGGATTGGCAGTCTTTTGGGTTGAAGGCCGTCATCTTTGCTCCGCGGCCGCGTATGACCTTGTCCGGCGTTACTGCAATGCTGGACCGCGGGCAGGGCATCCCTCCTGGCATCCACCCCTCGGCCGTCATCGATCCCGCGGCTGTCCTTGGCGAAGACGTGACCGTGGGCCCGCTGGCTGTCGTCGGTGCAGGTGCAAAAATCGGTGACCGTTCGATCATCGGTCCGCACTGTTACATCGGAACGGATGTCGTCATTGGCGAGGATGCCATTCTGCGCGAAATGGTTTCGGTCGGAGCCCGTGCAATCATCGGCAAGCGCTTTCGTGCCCAGCCCGGCGCCCGGGTGGGTGGCGACGGATTTTCCTACGTCACACCTGAGGTCTCAGGCGCTGAAAACGCCCGTAAGACATTGGGTGATCAGGGTGAAGCCAAGGCACAGGCCTGGGTCCGTATCCATTCTTTAGGCGCTGTCACCATTGGCGATGACGTGGAAATCGGCTCTAACTGCACGCTGGACAACGGCACTATACGTGACACGGTGATCGGCAGCGGCAGCAAACTCGATAACCTTGTGCATGTCGGGCACAACACGCGGGTCGGCAATGACTGCCTGCTCTGCGGCCAGACAGGTATCTCCGGCTCGGTCGATATTGGCAACAACGTGGTGCTGGGCGGCCAATGCGGCGTGGTCGACAATATTTTCATCGGTGACGGGGTGATCGCCGGCGGCGGCACCAAGATCCTATCAAACGTCCCGGCCGGCCGGGTCATCATGGGCTATCCCAGCGTCAAAATGGAAACTCATACTGAGATGTACAAAGCACAGCGCCGCCTGCCGCGTTTGATGCGTGACATCGAATTGTTAAAAAAGGCTGTTTTCAAGTAACGGCGGAATAACTACATCAGCCTAAGCTAAAACGTCGGGGGTTTCTAAATGAGCACGCAGGACAAGGTCATTGCAATTATTGCTGAACAGGCGGTTCTTGAGCCGTCGGATGTGACCCTTGACAGCACGTTGGAGGATCTGGGCATCGACAGCCTAGGCCTGGTTGAAAGCATCTTTGCCATTGAAGAAGAGTTTGATGTTTCTATTCCCTTCAACGCTAACGAACCCGAAAACAGTGATTTCAACATTTCCAATGTCGCGGCAATCGTTGCAGGCATCGACAAGCTGATCTTGGAAAAAGCGTGATATAATCGATGAAACGCGTCGTCATCACCGGGGCTGGCACCATCAATGCCCTTGGCCATTCCGTCGCCGCTACTTTGGAGGCCATGCGCGAAGGCCGCTGCGGCATCGGAGAGCTGCAGTTCCGCGATGTGGACCGGTTGGCGATCCGCATCGGTGGCCAGGTCCGCGGTTTCGAGGCTGAGGGACGGTTCAACCGGCAGCAGATAAGCCTTTATGACCGGTTCACTCAGTTCACTCTTACTGCTGCCAAAGAAGCGATTGAGCAATCAGGTCTGGAGTTCCACGGCGATCTGTCGGCCAAGGCCGGCGTGGTTCTGGGCAATTCCGGCGGCGGCATGCAGACGCTGGATGAGAACTACCGCAGCGTTTACGAGGACGGCAAGAACCGGGTGCATCCCTTTGTTGTGCCCAAGCTGATGAACAATGCGGCAGCCGGTCATGTGTCAATGCAGTTTAACCTCAAGGGGCCCAGTTTCACTGTGTCCACGGCCTGCGCCTCTTCCAACCATGCAATGGCGCAAGCGTTCCAGATGGTGCGTTCAGGCATGAGTCCGGTGATGATTTCCGGCGGCTCTGAATCCATGCTGTGCTTTGGCGGGGTCAAGGCCTGGGAAGGTCTGAGGGTGATGTCCAAGGACGCCTGCCGTCCGTTCAGTGCCAACCGGAATGGCATGGTGCAGGGTGAGGGCGCAGGTATTTTCGTGTTCGAGGAATATGAGCATGCCAGGGCGCGCGGTGCTGAAATTCTGTGCGAAGTGATTGGCTTTGCCATGTCCTCGGACGCTGCCGACATCGTGATGCCCAGCAAGCAGGGGGCCGCCAGAGCGATTTCCGGCGCGCTGCAGGATGCGCACGCGGATGCTTCGGATGTTGGATATATCAATGCCCACGGCACCGGCACAGCGGCCAATGACAAGACCGAATGCGCGGCCGTGGCAGATGTGTTCGGTCCGCATGCGGACAGACTGATGATCTCCTCCACCAAATCCATGCATGGCCATCTGATTGGCGGCACCGGCGCGGTGGAGCTTCTGGCCTGCATCATGGCGCTGCGCGACGGGGTGATTGCGCCAACGATCGGCTATGAAGAACCCGACCCGGAATGTGCGCTGGATGTGGTGCCGAACGAGGCCCGGGAAGCCAAAGTTGACGTGGCGCTGTCCAACGCTTTTGCTTTTGGCGGGCTCAATGCGGTGCTGGCGCTTCGCAGGATCTGACCCCCGACATTCAAAACGCCGCGGCCCAAAAGGAGCGCGGCGTTTTCTATCTCCTGACTGAAATCGCGGCTTATTGCTTGACCACATCCACTACGTCAAAGCCGGCGGTGAAGCCGCTCAGAGACAGTTTCATCTCCACTATCTGATCCGGTGCCGGCGCCGGGCGCAGCGACAGGACAGCTTCCTTGCCTTTCCGGAAGGCGTCGATATCGCCCTGGGTCAAGCCGATCTGCGCCACGCAGCCCAGCGGATTGCAAAAGGAATAGTTGTAGCGTTTGGCCGGCGCACCATCGATCGAGATTGTCAGCGCGGCAGGCAGCAGGGTTTCCAGCGGCACAATGACGGTGGCCCCGGCAACGGCTTGGCCGCCCTGCTGATCGATACGGAACAACGATACTTCGGCTATCGGGTTGCCTTGCGGGCCTGCCAGCACCTGCAGCAGCGAGCAGGGATCGGTGCCGCTTTCGGTTTTGATGCAGGCCAGATCCCAGTCACCGTGTTTTTCCTTGGAGTAGCGGTCGCCAGCCCGGGGGCCGTCGGCGACCGGTTCGCCCAGGTCCAGCAGCTGATCTGCGGTGGATTCCGTTTGCTCTGTCTGCTCAGCAGATTCCGCCCCCGCGGTCTCTTCCGCGGCTGTTTCTTGCGCCGCCAGCGGGGCGCTCATGGCCAGCACTGCGGCAAGCGTGATCGGGGTCAGGGACTTCAACATGAATGCCTCATTTTTCTAAAGACGCTGGGTTTTCGTCTAACACGCCGGCCAGGTGGTGTCAGGCCGATAACAAGTGATCAGGGGGAATCCGCTCAAAATGTTTCAAGCCCGGAAGTCACTGTATCCGCACAAAAAAGGGAACCCGATGGCCCCCTTTTTCGTGTTGTGTCTCCCCGTCGGACTGGCCGACTTAGTTATTGCGTAGGACGTTACGAAAGGGCCGTCCATCGGTCAACATGCAAGTTCAAAAAAATGTAATGCAGCTCGTATTTGTTGGACATCACTGGGTTTGCGGGAGTTTTGCGGTGTTGAATGCCCGAATTCCCGGCAGTTTCCAGGTAAAAGAAGGCCGTGCACAAGGCACGGCCAGTCTGACAGGGAGGAAATGTCCGCCACGGCAACCGCATTCGCAGGGGCGGGCAAGATTGACTATCGCACTGAAAAGTTAAGGTTGTATTGTTATCCACAGGGACAAGGAAAGGCAGGGGACAGGCATGGCAGACAGCATTTTTCTAGGTGGCGGCGGTGAGGATTACGGTGTGCCGCAAGGGCTGGCATTGAGGTATGCCAATCGGCACGGGCTGATTGCCGGCGCAACCGGCACCGGTAAGACGGTAACGTTGCAAATCCTGGCTGAAGGATTTTCAAACGCAGGCGTGCCGGTGATTCTGGCGGATGTAAAGGGAGATCTGTCCGGCCTGGCCAAATCGGGCTCGGCAGACCACAAACTGCATGGCGCCTTCACCAGCCGGGCGGAAAAAATCGGCTTTGCGGACTACATTTATCACGCTTGCCCGGTGACCTTTTGGGACCTTTATGGGGCACAGGGCCATCCCGTGCGCACGACGGTTGCGGAAATGGGGCCGTTGCTGCTGTCCCGCCTGCTTGAGTTGAGCGAAGCCCAGGAAGGCATACTGAACATCGCTTTCCGGCTTGCGGATGAGGAAGCGCTGCCGCTGTTGGATTTGAAGGACTTGCAGGCATTGCTGGTCTGGATCGGTGAAAACCGGTCGCATCTGTCACTGCGGTACGGCAATGTCTCGTCCGCTTCGATCGGGGCCATTCAGCGGCGGCTTCTTGTGCTGGAGAACCAGGGCGGAGACCGGTTGTTCGGGGAGCCGGCGCTGGCGCTAAGCGACCTGATGCGCTGTGACGCGACTGGTAAAGGCATGATCAATATTCTGGCCGCGGACAAGCTGATGGCCGCACCGGGGCTTTATTCCACTTTCCTTTTGTGGCTGCTGAGCGAACTGTTCGAGGAACTTCCCGAGGTCGGAGACCCTGAGAAGCCGCGGTTGGTTTTTTTCTTTGACGAGGCGCATCTGCTGTTCGAGGACGCTCCGAAGGCGCTGATCGACAAGGTTGAACAGGTGGCGCGGCTGATCCGGTCCAAAGGAGTGGGGATCTATTTCATCACCCAGAACCCTGCCGATGTGCCGGAGGATATCCTCGGCCAGCTTGGCAACCGCATCCAGCACGCACTGCGCGCCTTTACTGCCAAGGACCGCAGGAACCTGAAACTGGCGGCGGAAACCTATCGCGAAAACCCGCGTTTTTCCACCGGGGAGGCCATTCGCGAGGTTGGCGTGGGGGAAGCCGTCACCTCAATGCTGCAGAAAAAGGGGGTTCCGGGCGTAGTGGAACGCACGATGATCCGCCCGCCAAGTACCCAGCTCGGACCGGTTGCAGTGCAGGAGCGGACGGCCATGCTGAAAGCGTCGGACATGGCGGGAAAATACGATCAACCGCTGGACCGGCGGTCAGCTTATGAAATCCTGGCACAGCGCGCGGCGGCGGCAGCGCAGGAAGCGGAAGCATCCGAGGTTGCGGCAGAAGAAGCTCCCCAGCCGATGACGCGGGAATTCAACGCGGCCCGCCGGTATTCCGGTTCCCGGGTCAGCCGGTCTTCAGCCAAGGTCGCCCGCAAGAAGGACAGCTTCACCTCGGCAATGTCGGAAGCGGTGATCAAGGAACTGAAGGGCACGACCGGGCGCCGGATTGTCCGCGGCATTCTCGGCAGCCTTTTCAAAGGGCGCTGAACAAACGAAAACGGGTTCGGCTGTCGCCAAACCCATGCCTCCGGCGGGAGTATTCTCCACCAGAAAGAAGCAAAGAGCGCCGCCCGTATCTGCCGGGCGGCGCTTGTTTCATTTTTCTGGAATCAAACCGCGCGGGCTGAACCTGAGAACAAGCAGCAGTATCAGGCCCATCGTGAACAGCCGCATGTGCGAGGCGCTCTCTACCAGATGCGCCTTCAGAGCGCTGCCTTCGGCCATTCCAGAGGTGACAACTTCCATCAGAAGGATGCCCATCGGCTCCACCTTGATCCAGAAGAACCAGATCAGCATGCCGCCCAGTACTGCGCCGAAGTTGTTACCGGAACCGCCGACAATCACCATCACCCAAATCAGGAAAGTGAAGCGCAGCGGATTATACGTTCCAGGCGTCAACTGACTATCGAGCGTCGTCATCATTGCACCGGCAATGCCGCAAATGGCAGATCCTAGCACAAAAATCTGCAAATGGCGGCGGGTGACATCCTTACCCATCGCCTCAGCTGCGGTTTCATTGTCGCGGATCGCGCGCATCATCCGGCCCCAGGGGCTTTTGAGGGCCATCTGTGCCATCCACAACAAAGCCAAAAGCACCACGGTGAACATCAGCGCATATCCTGCCTTGACGTAGATGGTCGAGGCCAGAACCGGATCGAGGCCAAGTCCTGCAGCGCTTTCCACAAATCCAGGATCGTTCTGCAGATCCACCTCATAAGGCAGCGGACGAGGCAGGCCGACGACGTTTTTGACACCGCGCGACAGCCAATCCTCGTTCTTGAGCACGGCAATGATGATCTCGGCAATGCCCAGTGTGGCAATCGCCAGATAGTCGGACCGCAGGCCCAAAGCTGTTTTGCCGATTAGCCAGGCAGCGCCAGCCGCCAGCAGGCCGCCTGCAGGCCAGGACAGCAGTACCGGCAAACCCAACCCGCCGATGTTGCCCTGCAGCGCGGGGTTGATGGCTTCCACCGAACCCACCGCCGGATCAAAAATCGCACGATAAACAAAGAAACCAACAATCATGATACCGGCCAGCACCAGCATCCGCAATTTTCCGGGGGCCATGAATTTGGTGATCATCACCCCGGCAGCCACAGTCATCGCGCCCATGACCAGCGCGATTACGATACTGACGCCGCCCGAAGACCAGGCTGCGGGGATCACCGGGGTTGACGTCAGCACCACTGCCAGCCCGCCAAGCGCGGTAAAGCCCATGATGCCGACGTTGAACAGCCCTGCAAAGCCCCATTGGATGTTCACCCCGATGGCCATGATGGCTGAGATTAGCCCCATGTTCAGGATTACCAGCGCCGAGTTCCAGGAGCCGGAAAAGAACAGGAAGTCCGTCATGCCTTCCAGCATGATCATCACGCCGACAAAGACGAAGAGGAGGGTATGTTTCATGGTCTCGGTCATACCGCTTTCCCTTTGAAAAGGCCGGTGGGCTTGAACAGGAGGACGACAATCAGGATCGCAAAAGAGACCGCGAACTTGTAATCGGTGCTAAGAAGCTGAACCAGCCCGTCTGGTGACAGGCTGTCAGGCAGCCCGTAGGTCAGAACCTTTTTCCAGGCATAGGTGATCGTCACTTCGGAGAAAGCGATGATGAAACCGCCCGCGATCGCGCCCAGCGGATTGCCAAGCCCGCCCACGATGGCCGAGGCAAAGATCGGCAGCAGCAGCTGGAAATATGTGAAGGGCTTGAACGATTTGTCGAGGCCATAGAGAACGCCTGCAATGGTCGCCAGCGCCGCCACGATCATCCAGGTGTACATCACCACCCGTTCGGGGTTGATACCGGACAAAAGCGCCAGATCCTCGTTATCCGAATAGGCGCGCATGGACTTGCCGGTTCGGGTTTTGTTCAGGAACCAGAACAGCGCCGCGACCACGATGATCGCGGTGATCACGGTGATGCCCTGGGTGGTCTTGACCGCCAGGCCCTCGTTCAGACCGGTCATCTGTTTAAAGGTGCGCGCCGTGATGATGAAGCGTTCGCCATCCGCAAACCGCTGGTCGCCGGGGCCGATAATGAAACGGACGATGCCGTTCAACATGAACATCACGCCGAGCGAGACCATCACAAAGATCACCGGTTTTGCCTTTTGCTGGCGATAGAACTTATAGACGGTCCGGTCGGTCAGCAGCACGAGGCCGATGGTGCCGAGGATACCAAAGGGCAGGGCAAGCAGCGCGGTCGGCAGCACGCCAAAGCTGATCCCCATAGACTGGAACATCCAGGTGACCAGGATTGTGACCATCGCGCCGAACGCCATGGTGTCGCCATGGGCAAAGTTCGAGAACCGCAGGATCCCGTAGATCAATGTCACCCCCAGCGCCCCAAGCGCCAGTTGGCTGCCATAGGCTAACCCGGGAACAACAACAAAATTGGTAAGCGCCACAAGGGCGTTCAGAAGATCCATCTATCAGCCCCCCAAGAAAGATTTGCGCACTTCGGGATCGGCCAGCAGTTCCTTGCCGGTGCCGGTATAGGCATTGCGCCCCTGCACCAGAACATAGCCTTTGTCCGCAATCTCAAGCGCTTGCTTGGCGTTCTGCTCCACCATCAGGATCGGCAGCCCGGTGCGGGCGACCTCGATGATGCGGTCGAACAGCTCATCCATCACAATGGGGGAAACGCCCGCTGTGGGTTCGTCCAGCATCAGAACCTTCGGTTTGGTCATCAGCGCCCGGCCCACCGCCACTTGCTGGCGCTGGCCGCCGGACAGCTCTCCAGCCGGTTGGTTGCGCTTTTCCTTAAGGATCGGGAACAGGCTATAGATCTGCTCGATTGTCCCGGAAAAATCATCCGTTCGGATAAACGCCCCCATCTCCAGGTTTTCCTCCACCGTCATCGAGGTGAAGATGTTGCTGGTCTGGGGCACAAACCCCATCCCCTTGACCACCCGGTCCTGCGGTGACAGCGCGGTGATATCCTCGCCACCCAGCCGCACCGTGCCCGAGTGCACGTTCAGCATCCCGAACACCGCCTTCATGGCGGTGGATTTCCCGGCCCCGTTCGGGCCAACAATTACGGCGATCTCGCCGGGGTTCACGGCGATCGTGCAGTCATGCAGGATATCCGGCCCCTTGCCGTATCCGCCTGTCATACAGTCGCCAATCAAAAATGGTTCAGACATTCATATGCTCCGTTCCCCTATGCAGGGGGCAACGCGGCCAAGGGCATCAAGCCTTGGCCAGCTTGTCTTTGTTCTTCAGGCCGGTGCCCAGATAGGCCTCGATCACCTGTTCATTCGCCTTGATCTCGTCCAAGGTGCCCTCGGCCAGTTTTTTGCCCTCAGCCATGCAGATCACCGGGTCGCACAGGCGATCGATGAATTCCATGTCATGCTCAATCACCACAAAGGTATAACCGCGCTCTTCATTCAGGCGCTTGATGGCGTCGGCAATGGTGTAAAGCAGGGTGCGGTTCACGCCGGCGCCAACCTCGTCCAGGAAAACGATCTTGGCATCCACCATCATGGTGCGGCCCAGTTCCAGCAGCTTTTTCTGGCCGCCCGAAATTTCGCCCGCCTTCAGATCGGCGATATGGCTGATGGTGAGAAATTCCAGCACCTCATCGGCCTTGGCCCGCAGCGCCCGTTCCTCGCCGGCGATCCGCTTGCGGCCGAACCATGTGTTCCACAGGGTTTCGCCCGACTGGTTGCCGGGCACCATCATCAGGTTTTCCCGGCACGTCATCGAAGAGAACTCATGCGCGATTTGGAAGGTGCGCAGCAGCCCCTTGTGGAACAGCTCGTGCGGGGGCAGACCGGTGATATCTTCTCCATCCATAGTGACACGGCCGGAGGTCGGCGGCAGAACACCCGCGATTACATTGAATAAAGTGGTTTTGCCGGCCCCGTTCGGGCCGATCAAACCGGTTATGGACCCCTTAGCGATTTCCAGCGAAGCGCCGTCCACCGCGTGGAACCCGCCGAAGTGCTTATGCAAGTCCTCGACGACGATCATGACATTTCATCCCCTGCCGCGATTTTGCGGCGCTTTTAATTTGGAACAGCCCGGGCGGAACCCGGGCTGATCTTTCGCTGTGTGTTTTCAGTTGCTTATCAGCGGAATTTGACGGTTTCGATCTTGCCGCCTTTGACTTCGACTTCGCGGTAAGAACCTGCGCTTTCACCTGGGCCGATCAACTCAACGCCGGTTGCGCCCTGATAGTCGACCTCACCGCCGGCAGCGAGAATTTCCAGTGCCTTGCCCAGCTCACCCGGATTGATGGGTTCGCCCGGTGCGTTGGCAATTTCCAGAACCTTGCCCATGTAGTCTGCAGGTGCAGTTGAATTGGCAGCCTGCATTGCCAGCAGGAACAAGGCCGCCGCATCGTAGGACTCAGGTGCATAAGCCGAAGTGCCGTCAAAGCCTGCTTCCTTGGCCATTTCAGCAAAAATCTTGGAGCCTTCGCTGTCCGAACCTGCGATTTGACCGAAAGACCCATCCAGGTCCGGGCCGATGTTTTTCGGCAGGGAATCCCCGATCATGCCGTCGGGCAGGCCAAACATGTCAAACGCTCCGCTGTCCAGCGAGCCTTGGATGATGCCCAAACCGCCTTGGTCGAGATAGCCGGCAACGACCAGAACATCGCCGCCTGCAGAGGCCAGCGCACCAACTTCAGCCGAATAGTCGCCCTTGCCGTCTTCGTGAGCGGCAACGATGGTGACTTCGCCGCCTGCCGCCTCGAACGCAGCCTGGATCGAGTCGGCAAGACCTTTGCCGTAGTCGTTGTTGGTGTATGTCAGGGCAATCGACGACACGCCGCGCTCTTTCAGCACCTCAGCCATGATTTCACCCTGGCGCGCGTCCGAAGGGGTGGTGCGGAAGAACAGGCCATTGTCTTCCATCGTGGTCAGGCCGGGAGAACTGGCGGAAGGAGAAATCATTACCATGCCGTTCGGAATGGCCACGTTTTGCAGAACTGCGCCTGTCACGCCGGAGCAGTCGCCGCCGACAATGCCGTTGACGCCTTCAGAGATGATTTTCTCGGCGTTGGCAACAGCCAGGCCGTTGTCGACGCAGCCGTTGTCAGCGCGAACAGAGCTGACGGTCGCGCTGTCCAGCAGTTTGCCGGACTTGGTGACTTCCTCCATCGCCAATTCTGCGCCGCTGGCCATTGCCGGCGTCAGCGATTCAATCGGGCCGGTGAAACCGAACAGGATGCCGAGCTTGACTTCCTTGGCATGGCCGCCGGCAAATGCAGTGCCAGCCGTCAGCGCAGCGGCCGCGGTGGCCATCAGCAGTTTCTTCATTTGAAAACTCCCATTGTTGGAACAAAAATGTTCACATCGGACCCTAGGCAAGCCGGTTCAAAAAGAAAAGTCTTATTGAACCGGAACAGTTTTCCCTGGGCCGCTTGGTTTATGCTGCACCTCCATATGCATCCCCGGATGCAGCGCGGGCGCGGATTTACAGGGGAATCAAAAGAAGGAAAAGACCTCAATGCTGAAGTATGCACGCCTTTTGACAGCCGCCGTGCTGATGGTTGTTTACACTGCGTCTTATGCAGAAAAACTCCCGACCAGCCAGGGAAACCTTGTTGTAACGCTGATGGCCGATGGCTTTGATGTGCCTTGGGCATTTGATTTCCTGCCGGACGGCAGCCTGCTGGTGACAGAACGGGATGGGCAGTTGTTTCATGTCAGTGCGGGACGCAAGCAACGTGTTGAAGGAACACCTCGCGTGGCCGCCGAAGGGCAGGGCGGCCTGTTGGATGTGATGGTGCCAAGGGATTTTGCGCAAAGCCTAGAGATCTTTCTAACCTTCGCCAAACGTCAGGGGCGCGGCGCCGGCACCGCCTTGGCTGTTGCGCGGTTGAAACCGGACAACATGCGCCTGAACAGTCTTCGGGTTTTGTTCGAAGCTGTGCCCGGTGCCTCGGGCGGGCGGCATTTCGGCTCCCGTGTGGTGGAAGCAAGGGACGGAAGCCTGTTCATTTCGCTGGGCGAACGCGGCGACCGGCGAAGTGCACAGAACTTGCGGCTCCACCAGGGATCGGTGGTGCGGATCAACCGCGACGGTTCGGTACCCGCCGGCAATCCCTTTGCGGGCGCGGAAGGCGCACAGCCGGAGATCTGGTCTTACGGACACCGCAATCCGCAAGGTATGGCGCTGGATCTTCAAGGCAATCTATGGGTCGCTGAACACGGTGCCAAAGGCGGCGATGAGGTGAACAGGGTCCGCGAGGGGGCCAATTACGGCTGGCCGGTGATTTCCTACGGGCGTCATTACTCGGGTGGCAAAATCGGAGAAGGCACCACGAAATCCGGAATGGAGCAGCCGGAATGGTACTGGGATCCCTCCATCGCGCCGTCTGGCATGATGGTTTATTCCGGCCGGATGTGGCCCGAGTGGCGCGGAGATATCTTTGTGGGCTCGCTGAAATTCGACTATATCTCCCGCCTTTCAGAGCGGCCGCTGAAGGAAGTTGAGCAGATTCGCAGCGGTGCAACCGGGCGCATCCGTGACGTGCAGGAGGCGCCCGACGGCAGTATTTGGTTTGCTTCGGAAAGCGAAGGCGCGGTGTTCAGACTATCCCGCTGACCGGAAGACAGGCCGCGCGGCTCACACTTTGTACGTTGCCGCCTTGCTGCCGCGTTCGCGGTAGGGGGTGGTGTCGTAATGCGCCCGGTAGCATTTGGAAAAATGCGACGGTGAGGCAAAGCCGCAGGCCAGCGCCACGTTGATCACGCTCATATCCGTCTGCATCAGCAGGTTGCGCGCCTTTTGCAGCCGGATCTCCATATAATAGCGCTTGGGCGACCGGTTCAGGTAGCGGCGAAACAGGCGCTCCAGCTGACGGGTGGACATGCCGACATCCTGCGCCAGAACCGACGGGCTGATCGGCTCTTCGATATTGGCTTCCATCATCTGGATCACCATCGACAGCTTCGGATGGCGCACTCCGATGCGGGTCGGGATCGACAGCCGCTGCGTGTCCTGGTCGGTCCGTATCGAAGAATAAATCAACTGGTCCGCCACCGCATTGGCCAGCTCCTCGCCATGATCATTGGCGATCAGCTTGAGCATCAAATCGATGGACGAGGTGCCGCCGGCGGTGGACAGGCGGTTGCCATCGATCACAAAGACCGATTTGGTCAGGTCAACCTCATCGAATTCCTCGGCAAAGCTGTCGGCGTTTTCCCAGTGAATGGTCGCCCGTTTGCCGTCCAGGAGCCCCGCTTTGGCCAGTGTGTAGGAGGCGGTGCAAAGCCCGCCAATTGTGAGCCCCTTACGGGCTTCGCGGCGCAGCCAGGCCAAAAGCTTTTTGGTGGTGGATTCTTGCACATCAATGCCGGAGCACAGCATGACCACATCGTCCCGGTGCAGATCGGTCAGATCACCGTCCAGATTGAACGTGGTGCCGGCCGAACAGGTTACTGTTTCACCGCCTTCACCGATCAAGGTCCAGGAATAAGTGTCCACGCCATTCATCCGGTTGGCAATCCGCAGGCATTCGACGGCCGATGCGTAGGAAAGCATGGTGAACTTATCGAGCAGCACAAAGACGAACCTCTTCGGCTGGCCGGCCTCAACTCCAGAAACAGCAGGCTTGCGTGGCGTCTGCATTGCAAGGGTCCTTCAAGAAACAAGTCGGGCCGCGGCAGCAGGCTCCGCGGCAGGTCGGGAAACCGTGTTCACAGCTTGGACCCGGGGTCAAGTGGGCGCAATTCTAAACTGGCCACCCCGGTGCGGATTTTGTATAGAGCACCCAACCCAAATTAAAGACCTCTGATGCGGAGATAAAGTCATGAGCGAATGGCAAAAAACGGACTGGCGCAAGAAGCCGCGGGTTCAGATGCCGGACTATACGGATGCGGCAGCGCTGAATGCTGTCGAGGCTCAGCTTTCCAAATTTCCGCCGCTGGTTTTTGCCGGCGAGGCGCGCCGCTTGAAACAGAATCTTGGTGCTGCAGGGCGCGGTGAAGCCTTCCTGCTGCAAGGCGGCGACTGCGCCGAGAGCTTTGACCAGTTCAGCGCGGACGCGATCCGCGACACCTTCATGGTGATGCTGCAGATGGCGATGGTGCTGACCTACGGGGCCAAAGTGCCGGTCGTAAAAGTGGGCCGCATGGCGGGCCAGTTTGCCAAGCCGCGCAGCGCACCGACTGAAACCATTGATGGCGTTGAACTGCCCAGCTATCGCGGCGACATCTTCAATGAGCTGGAATTCACATCTGCTGCGCGCATTCCT